>CAYNCM010000015.1:0-42458 GCA_964395825.1 uncultured Planctomycetaceae bacterium | reverse complement strand
GCCTAGTATTGCGTCTGCACCCAAGATTCGGGCATCGGTTTTGGCCGCGACCCGCGGGGGAGCGCTTCGACACCGCGCTCGCCTTCGGCTGGCGGCTGAACTTCCCGCCGAAGATCAACGGCAGACACGGCACTAGGATGGTCTGTGGATTCACGACGGAGCATCACCATGGCCGACTCACCGAACGCCGAAAAAACCGCCGCGCCGGATCACCCGATTCACCCGCTGATCGCCGCGCGGTGGAGCCCGTATTTCTACGAACCGAAACCGGTGGAACGGGACAAGCTGCTGCGCTGCCTGGAGGCGGCGCGGTGGGCGGCGTCGAGCTACAACGAACAACCGTGGTCGTTCATCCTCGCACACCGGGAAGACGACGCGGCGTTCGGTGAAATGCTCTGCTGCCTGGTCGAAGCGAATCGGCAATGGGCCCACCGCGCGGGGGTGTTGATGATGACGACGGTCAAACGCACGTTCTCGAAGAACGACAAGCCCAACCGCGTGGCCGAGCACGACCTGGGCCTGGCGATGGGCAACTTCTGCGTGCAGGCGACGGAACTGGGTCTGCACGTGCACCAGATGGCGGGCATCGACATCGAAAAGGCGCGGCGGACGTACGGGGTTCCCGAAGGTCACGACCCGGTGACCGCGGTGGCGCTGGGCTACGCGGCCAACGCCGAGGCGGAGGCGGAAAACAACGAGTTAGCCCGGCGCGACCGCGGCGGCCGCAGCCGAAAATCTCTCGGCGAATTCGTCTTCACCGACAAGTTCGGCAACTCCGCGGTGTGATCGACGTGATGGGCGCTACAGCCGCCGCAGCCGCTCCTCCAACCCCTCGGCCGGCCGAAAATGCCACAATCGGCCGACCTTGTGCTTCTCAAGCAGTCCTCGATCCGCCAAGTCCAGCAGGTCCACGCGAGCTGTGTCGTAGACTACGTCATGGCTCGTCTGGTGTGACTGAATGGTATAGCCTGCATTGGGGTGGCGCAGAGCATGGCTGAGGACGGCCTGCTGGCGATAGTTCAGGCCAACCGAAGTTCTCATCATCTTCTCGACAGCCTGCATTTCTACGTTCTTCCGCCGCGCGTAGTTTTGCACCTGTTTAATAGCTCGGCCGATGAGGTCGAGGTGGTAGATCAGAAAGTAGGTCAAGTCGTTGTCGTCGGTTTCCGTGTGCAGGAAGGCTGTGCCGTACTGGGCGTACGCCTTTCGGATAATGTCGGAGATGGAGATGAACTCACACATCCAGTAACCGTGGCGTAGCATCGACCAGTAGAACAAAGCCCTGGCGCAGCGACCGTTGCCGTCTGTGAATGGGTGGACATAGGCTAGCCAGAAGTGAAGAATGACCGAGCGAATGACTGGGTGAACAAAGTACCCAGGCGTTTGATTGTTGGCGAAATCGCACATCGCCTGCATACGATCGTCCAATTCAGCCGCTGGCGGCGGTTCGTGCAATACTTCGTTGTACTGGTCATCGACTCGCACCGGCTCATCTCGCGCACGAAAACGCCCCGCTTCGTCAGCATGATCAAGTGTTTTGTCCGTGAGGATGCGGTGCAGATCGCATATCTCACGAATAGACAGGGCATCCTCTCGCCTTATCTTCCTGATGTGACGCATCGCCATATAGTTGTTGAGGATCATCTGCTCACCGCGATCGCGCGGTGGACGACCGGACCGGATCATCTGTTTCGCCACCTTGCGTGTGGTGGCAGCGCCTTCGATCTGGCTCGACGTGATCGCCTCTTCCACGAGCGATCGCACAATGTAACGATCCCGCTGATCAGGACTCAACATCGGATCGGACGTAACCAGTGACCCGCCCGCGTCTTGGTCGATGCGATGAAGTTGTTCAGAAATCGCGTCGAATACGACATACTTGAACGGTTGGCCGCGATGATCGGCTAGTGGCACAGTATGACCCGATCCCCGACACAACTTCAGCGCTGCCCACCACTGCTCGTGGTTCAGACCCAGCGGAGGCCCCAGATGGCGTAGCTTGTCCCAGTGAATGTACTCGCCGTTAACCGTTGGCTGCCGCACGGCGAGGATCTTTGACACCGCCTGCTCGTCAGTCAGTTGCTGAATCCATGTCGCTTCCGACGGCGGCCGTTTGGGTATCTTCATGGCAGGCACCGACAAGCAGTACCGATCAAATACCAATATGAACGGAATCAGTATATCGGCAAATGTTCGGGTTCTCAATACCGAATCACGATAAATCGGTATTGGGTCGGTATTGAGGCTATCGCCTTCGCGCCAGTTCCCGCCGAGCGCAACCCTATCCCACCATCAACTTCCGGGGGTGGAAGTCGAAACCCATCGCCTGCTTGGCTTCCCAGAGCGTCCGTTCGGCGAAGGCGTTGGATTTGTTGGATCCTTCGCGGATGATGTCCAGCGCATCCTCATCGGTCAGCATCGCCCGCTTCGCGCGGATCGGTTCGAGCAGGGCGTTGATCGCCGCGGCCGCTTCCTTCTTCAGGTGTCCGTCGCCCAGTTCGCTTTTCGCGTACGCTTCGACCAGTTCGTCCACTTTCGCCTGGTCGGTGTGGAATGCGCGAAGGTATTCGATGATCGTGTTGTTCTGCATGATCGGCGGTTCGTCCATCGTGCCGCGGCCGGTGAAAATGCGGTTGCACTTTTTCTGGACGGTTTTCGGATCGTCGGCGAGGAAGATGGCGTTGCCCAGGGATTTGCTCATCTTGTTCCTGCCGTCGATGCCGGTCAGGCGGGCGATGCGGCCGACCTTCGCATCCGGAATCGGAAACAGCCCGCCGGCCTTGACGTAATCGCCGTCCGGCGTCTGGGGATCGACCCGGCAGTAAAGCTGGTTGAACCGCCGGGCGATTTCGCGGGTCATCTCGATGTGCGGCACCTGGTCTTCGCCGACCGGCACGGCGTGGGCCTTGAAGGTGAGGATGTCGGCGATCTGCCCGACGGCGTACATGAGGAACCCGAAGCTGTAGTTGTCGCCCAGGCCCTTGACGCGGATTTCGTCTTTGATGGTCGGGTTCTTCATCAGCCGCCCATAGCCCAGCAGCATGGCGAAGTACCAGGTGAGTTCGGCGATGGCGGGCACTTCGGACTGCAGCACAAACGCCGAACGCCGGGGGTCCATGCCGACGCTGACCCAATCCTTGACGATTTCGATGCAGTCCTGCCGCACGTCGGCGGTTTCCTGGGCGCGGGTGCTCAGGGCGTGGTGGTTGGCGATGAGGAAGAAGCAGTCGTACTCATCCTGCAACGCGACGCGGGCTTCGAGGCTTCCGGCGTAGTGGCCGATGTGCAGGCTGCCGGTGGGCGTATCGCCGGTGAGGATGCGCGGCTTTTCCGGGGCGTCGGTGTCGGGGTTGGGGGTCATGGTGTGGATGTTGTATCGCCAAACGGCGGGGCGGACAAACCGCGCGGGGTCGATGGCACAGGGAAGGGGGCCGCAGCGTTGGCGTCAGGCTTCGGCTTCGCGCGGTTCGGGGTTGGCCGGGTCGACCTCGCGCGGGGGTTGCGGTTCGGGCTGATCTTTCTCGGGGCCGGCTTTCTTGGTTTGGGCCGCCTCCATGGCGAGCAACTGACGATGGCCGACCTTCACCGCCGTGACGATCACGAACGCGCAGATCACGATGAACACGATGGCCACGTAGCGCAGGTTGATGAAGATCATCGCCACGCCGAGGGCGGCGAACCCGACGGCCATCAGGTACAAGGCCCCGACGGCCTGTTTCACCGACAGGCCCGATCGGATGAGCTGGTGGTGCAGATGCTGGTTGTCGGGACTGAAGATGGGCTGACCACGGACCTTGCGCCGGACGATGGCCAGGGCGGTGTCGATCATGGGCAGACCGAACACGATCAGCGCGGCCATGGCCAGGGCGGGGTTGCCCTTTTCGCCGAACAACAGCACGGTGCTCACGCACAGGTATCCCAGCAGCATGGAGCCGGCGTCGCCCATGAAGATGGTGGCGGGATTGAAGTTATAGGGCAGGAACCCGAGCACCGCGCCCAGCAGGGCCAGGCACATCACCACGCGCACCGGGTCGTATTGGGGCGAGTACATGCCGCCGTCGCCGTAGACGCCCATGGCCAGGAAGATCGCCATCACGCCGAACCCGATCGCCACGATGCCGGTCACCCCGCTGGCCAAACCGTCCAGTCCGTCGAGCAGGTTGGTCGCATTGCATCCGCCAAGCACGAGCACGGCCACGAAGATCGCGCCCAGCCAGTAGGACGGGTCCATGTAGGGGTTCGCCGCTCCGAAGCCGGGAATGATGTGCGGGTCGAACCCCAGCTTCCCGCCGATGGCGGCAATCGCCCCGGCGACCAGGTCCGTGCCGATGGTCTGGGTGGCCAGGGCGGCGGCGGCGAGCAACTGCCCGCCCACCTTCACCCGCGGGCTGATGCCGTACACATCGTCGAACAGGCCGACCAGTGTAATCAGCGTCGCGCCCAGCAGAATGCTGATGGGAAACTTGATCGACATCGGCGCATCGGCCAGCCGGGCGGGCGCCTCGCCGGTGCTGAGCACGTCGAAGACGCGCTGGAGATAGTGCGGCTCGATGAAGAAGCAGACCACCACGCCGGCCATCCAGCCCAGGAACACCGCCACGCCGCCGAGATAGGCGACCGGCTCGACGTGGGCCTTGCGCTTGAGGTCCGGCCAGTCGACGATGCCGTTCTTCAACGCCAGCATCCGCATGATGGGCGTGGCCAGAAACGCCACCACGAACGCCGCGTACAGCACCCAGATGTACGGGCTGAGCACTTCGCCGAAGGTGAAGGTGATCGGCTCGTCCGCCGCGCCGGCCACGGCCGCGATCGTGATGGTCAGGGATTCAGGCATGGGGCGATCCGTCAGCGCCGTCGGGCCGGGTCGATCAACTCGTCGAGGATGTCGTCCAGCTTCTTCGTCGGCTCGAAGCCGATCGCCGCGCGCACCCGCGCCAGGTCCGGCACGCGCCGGCGCAGATCGTCGAACCGCGTGTTGTACGCCCGGTCGTAATCCACGTGCACCTTCCCGCTGTTGCTGCCGGACAGGGCGATCACCCGGTCGGCGAGCTGTTCAATCGTCACTTCCTCGTCCGAGCCAAGGTTGTACACCCTGCCCCAGCACGACGATTCGCCCAGCAGCCTCGGTAAAGCATCGACCACATCGGCCACGTGGCAGAAACAGCGCGTCTGCTTTCCGTCCCCGTAGATCTCTATCGGACTGTCCGCCAGGGCTCTTTCGATAAAACGGGGCACCACCATGCCGTATTGCCCCACCTGTCCCGGGCCCACCGTGTTGAACAGCCGCACAATCACTACCGGCGCCCCGGCCTGGGCGTGATGGGCCAGGGCCAGGTATTCGTCCAGCGCCTTGGTCATGGCGTAGGACCAGCGGCTGAAAGTGGTGGCACCGTAAGTCACATCGTCGTCTTCGCGGAACGGCACGCGGTCACTCTTGCCGTAGACTTCCGAGGAACTGGCGATGAGCACCGGCGTGTTGAACGCCGCCGCCGCCTTGAGCACCGCCGCCGTCTCCAGCACGTTGTCCTCAATGGTGTACACCGGCCGATCGACGATAAGCTGCACCCCCACCGCCGCGGCCAGGTGGTAGATCGCGTCGAACTCGCGAAGCCAGGCGATGTTGACCAGCGCCTCGCTGACCCGCTGAACCTGCAGCACGCAGTCGGGTCCGAGCAGGTCGGCCACGTTCTCGCGCCGGCCGGTCGACAGGTCGTCGACGATATGCACCAACGCCCCTTCGCCCACCAGCTTGCGAGCCAGGTGCGAACCGATAAACCCCGCGCCGCCGGTGATCAGAATCTTCATGCGGATATTGTAACCGTTGGAGCGATCCCAGGCCGTTCGCGGCCCAGTATCACTCGGGCAGAGCAAGAACCTGTTTCGCTTCGACGAGTAATTCATGCAATTTCGCGTACGGCACAGCCTGCAGCGGGCATCCATCGGCCATCGCCAACCCCGCCGCCAGGGCCGCCGATTCGCCCAGCAACATGAACACCGGCTCCATCCGCGCCGAACCATAGGCGATGTGCGACGCCGAGAGGCACACCGGAACCAGCAGATTCTCGCATTCACCCTTGCGCGGCACGATCGCCCGGTACGACACCGGGTAGGGATCGGTCGGCGAAACCTGCACGTCGCCTTCGTTGAGCACCCGCGCCCGGCCGTTGTCGACCTTGACGAACCGCGAACAGTTGTGCGAGTCCATGTTGTAACTGGCCATGCCCACCGGGTCGTCCGGCCTCGAATCCCCGCGGCAGTCGTGTTCGGTGATCACGTAATCGCCCACCATCCGACGCGCTTCGCGCACGTACAACTGGTGTGGCCAGTGGTCGGTGTCGACAAATTCATCGTTCGGCAGGCCCCAGCGGCTGTAGGCCCGACGGTAGCGATGGGGAATCTCCGGCGCGTTCGCCAGGTGCCAGTACAGGCCCTGTTGGTAACGCACATGGGCCTGGAACAGCCGCTCGCGCGTTTCGTAGTCGGCCTCGGGCCAGTCGTGGTTGGTCCCGATGAAATCGCTCGACACCGGGCCGTGATTGTTGGTGTCGGTCTTGTGATGTCCGCCGGGCGTGGGGTGGGGGAGGATGTCGAACTTCGCGGGCAGGCCGGCCTGCCGGGGCCCAGCGCCGGAAAGATGCTCGTTGTAGTCGTCCTTGTCGCCGTTGAACCAGCGGTTGGCCAGCTCGTACTGCAACGGGTCATAGCCGGCCGGCTTGGCCCAATCGACCTTCAGGGCCGGATCGTCGGTCATGCACACGCGGAAGTTGTAGGCCTGCACGCGCCGATCCCCCCGGCCCTGTTGCTGCGACAAATCCTCGTCGATCACCTGCGGCAGCAGACCGCTCGACGGATCGCCCGGCGTGACGTACGGATCGACCGGACGGGAGAACTGATGGGTCTTGCGCACCTGCACGCCGTTGAGTGACTCATCGTACTGCGCGTTGTCCTCCCGGCCGACGGTGCGGCTCACCCCCGCCTGTGCCAGCAGATCGCCTTCGTACGTCGCGTCGATGAACATTTTCGCCTCGATGACCAGCCCGCCGAGCATCGTGATCGCCTTGAGGCGATGGCCGTCCATCGTCGCGCTTTGGATGAACTGGCACAACCGCACGGGCACGTTCGCCCGGGCGATCCACTCGCGGAACACCGCCCCGGCGACGTGCGGTTCGAAGTGCCATTCCTCGTCCCGCCCGTAGTGCCGGCCGACGTCGCGGTAGAACTGGCGGCTCATGCCACCAATCACGTGCTTGCGGCCGTAGTCCGTCCAGCCCAGCCCGCCGCTGCTCATGCCGCCGAGGTGTTTGCCCGGGTGCAGCAGAACCACTTCGCTGCCCCGCCGCGCCGCGGCCACCGCCGCCGTCACGCCAGCGCTCGTCCCGCCGTACACGCACAGGTCGGCCCGCAGCGTCTCGGCGTCTTCGACGATCCAATCAGGATTGAAGTAGTGCAGGTTGCTCATGATGGGGGCCGTATAATCGCCAATCGCCCGCGTCTGCCCTTCGGGATCACGCGGCTTGACCAGCCGGGCTATCGCGCCGCGGCGGCCGGGGTTCCTACGCCTCCATCCTCTCGTCCAGATACGCCACCACCTTGTCCAGCGCGATCCGGTCCTGGGCCAGGGTATCGCGGTCGCGCACGGTGACGGTGTGGGTCTCGGGGGTCTGGCCGTCGATGGTGAAGCAGAACGGTGTGCCGGCTTCGTCCATGCGGGCGTAGCGCTTGCCGATGTTCTGTTTGATGTCGAGCTGGCACGCATGCTTTCTCCGCACGTCCTTGTACAGCTTCTCGGCGATCTCCGGCATGCCGTCCTTGTTGACCAGCGGAAAGATGCCCGCCTTGATCGGGGCCATGCGCGGGGTGAACTTCATGATCGCCTTGGCCCCGCTGCGGTCGGGCGTGGGCGTGAAGGCCTCGCACAGAACCGCCAGCGTCCCCCGATCCGCTCCCGCCGACGGTTCGATCACGTGCGGGAAATATCGCTCATTGCGCTCCTGATCGAAATAGCGCAGCGTGTCCATCTTTTCTTCGCCGCGCGAATGCAGCGCGTGCTGGCGCAGGTCGAAGTCACTGCGATGGGCCACGCCCTCCAGTTCGCCAAATCCCGGGGCCGTGAACGGGAAGCGATACTCCACATCGCACACGCCGGCCCCTTCCTTCGCGTAATGCGAAAGCTCATCCTTATCATGCTCGCGCAGTGTCAGATTGTCCCCGGCCAGCCCGACGCCCTGCCACCAGGCATAACGCGAATCGCGCCAGTACTTGTACCATTCCTCCGCCTGTGCAGGGTGAATGAAAAACTCGATCTCCATCTGCTCGAACTCGCGCGAGCGGAACGTGAAGTTCCGGGGGGTGACTTCGTTGCGGAAGCTCTTACCCATCTGCGCCATGCCGAACGGCACCTTCACGCGACTGGTGTCGACGGTATTCCAGAACTGCGTAAAAATCCCTTGCGCCGTTTCCGGGCGGAGGTACACCTTGTTGTCCTCATCCTTGATTGCCCCCGCGTAGGACTCGAACATCAGGTTGAACTGACGCGGTTCGGTGAGTTGGCATTGATCATGCTCACCGGGCTTTTTGCTGGGCTTCTCCGGACACTGGTATTCGCCAAGCTGGTCGGCGCGGAACCGTGCCTTGCAATGCCGGCAATCGATCATCGGATCATTGAACCCGCCGACGTGGCCGCTGGCTTCCCAGACCTTGGGGTGCATGATGATGGTGGTATCGACGGGGACGATCTGCAGCGGATGGCCGTCGGGGCCGTCGGGGGGGCAGGTGATGGTGTCGGTCCACCAGGCGTCCTTGAGGTTCTTTTTGAGCTGGGCGCCCAGGGGGCCGTAGTCCCAGAACCCGTTGATGCCGCCGTAGATTTCCGACGATTGCCAGATGAACCCGCGCCGCCGGCAGAGGGCGACGATGTCGTCCATGTTCTTGGTGGTCTGCTCGGCCATACCAGTGTCTCCGCTTTGCGTGCAGGGGACGAATCGTACCGGTTGGCGCTGGGCCGAACAAGGCGGGACGCTTTGCCGGGGTCCAGCGGCACAGGCCCCTGGCGCGGGGGGCGCTTGCGTGCGGGGGCAGGCTTGGTATGGTCAAACGCTTGCGGTCCTGACTTCAACACAAGGAATTTGTCGATGCGCGCGATCATGGTGATGTTCGATTCGCTCAACCGCCACATGCTTCCGCCCTACGCGCCGGACACGTTCGTCAAGGCGCCGAACTTCGCCCGACTGGCCGATCGGGCCGCCACCTTCGATCGCAGCTACGTCTGCTCCATGCCCTGCATGCCGGCCCGGCGCGACCTGCACACCGGTCGGCCGAACTTCCTGCACTGCCCCTGGGGGCCGCTCGAACCGTTCGATGATTCCATGCCGCAGATGCTTTCGAACCACGGCGTCTACACGCACCTGGCCTCCGACCACTACCACTACTGGGAAGACGGCGGAGCGACCTATCACAACCGCTACGACAGTTGGCAGTTCTTCCGCGGCCAGGAGGGCGATCCGTTCATCGGGCAGGTCGCCGAGCCGGATGTCCCCGACCACATCAACGGCAAGGGGCGGCGGAGCGACTGGGTCAACCGTATGCACATCCGCGACGAAGCCGACTTCCCCCAGACCCAGACCTTCGCCGCCGGACTCCAATTCCTCGAACGCAACCACGACCAGGACCACTGGTTCGTCCAGATCGAATGCTTCGACCCGCACGAGCCGTTCGTCAGCCCAGGCAGCTACAAGGACCTGTACCCCTCGGACTACGCCGGTCCGCTGTTCGACTGGCCCGGCTACCGCGAAGTGACCGAGGAACCCTACGAAGTGGAGGAGGCCAAACGCCATTACGCCGCCCTGGTCACGCAGTGCGACACGAACCTCGGGCGCGTTCTCGACACCATGGACCGCCACGGCATGTGGGACGACACGATGCTCATCGTGTGGACCGACCACGGCTTCATGCTGGGCGAGCACCGCTGCTGGGCGAAGAACTGGATGCCGATGTACGAGGAAGTCTCGCACACACCGTTCTTCGTGTGGGATCCGCGCAGCCCGCAATGCGCCGGCGCCCGGCGAGAAGCCCTGGTGCAGCCGGCCATCGACCTGGGCCCCACGCTGCTGGACTTCTTCGGGCTCCAGCCGACCGAACCCATGACCGGCAAGGTGCTCAACGAAACGATCGCCGATGACACCGCCGTGCGACAGGCGGCGATCTTCGGTTACCACGGCAACCGCATCAACGTGACCGACGGCCGATACAAGTACCTGCGCGATCCGCTCCAGGACGCCGCCTGTTCGCTCTACACGCTGATGCCCACGGCCATGCGCGGTTACAAGAAAGCCGAGCTACTGGTCGGCGCCACGCTCGCCGAACCGTTCCGCTTCACGAAAAACATGCCGACGCTGAAGCTGGGCGGAGACCACCCGACGCCGCGGGCCGACGTGCGGCACCTGTTGTTCGACCTGGAAGCCGACCCGCACGAGCAAACCCCGCTCGAGGCGCCGGACATCGAACAGCGGCTGATCGACCACATGGTCCGCCTGATGAAACAGGCCGACGCCCCGCCCGAGCAGTTCACCCGCATGGGCTTGACCGACGACTGACGCCAAACCGCCACCCCCTCACCGGGCGCCTGGGCGCTGATGGTTCCGGGTCCGGCTTTCGGCAATCATCGACTGTCGACCGGATCGTGAGGCCTTGGCGACCTGGGCGTGTTGGCGGTTAAACTACGCACAGCCGACTGCCGAAGGGGCATATCGTGATTTCCTGGTCGCTGGTCTACGTGATAAGCGAATGGGTGATTCGTTTGGCGATGCTGCCGATCGTCACGCGTCGGCGCACGCCGACCTCGGCGATGGCGTGGCTGGTGGTGATCTTTTTCATTCCGTGGGTGGGCTTGGCGCTGTATCTGCTGCTGGGGGGCAACCGACTGGGCCGGCGGCGGATCGAGCGCCACGCGCTGGTGGTGCGGGCGGTGGCCGACGTCGATCGGCTCAGCGTGCAGCGGCCGCACATCGTCCAGCCGACCATCGAACCGGCCCAGCAGCATTTCGT
The DNA here is from genome assembly GCA_964395825.1 of uncultured Planctomycetaceae bacterium. Taxonomy (GTDB): domain Bacteria; phylum Planctomycetota; class Phycisphaerae; order Phycisphaerales; family Zrk34; genus JANQFT01. The sequence continues at coordinate 31,415 of CAYNCM010000015.1, read as the reverse complement.
CCACCTGGCCGAGAACCTCGGCGGCATGCCCATTCTCGGGGGCAACGAGGTCGAACTGCTGGCCGACACCAACGAGGTGATCGACCGGCTGGTCGCCGACATTGACGCAGCCGAGCATCACGTGCATCTGCTGTTCTACATTTACCGCAACGACCGGGTGGGGCGGCGGGTGGCCGGCGCGATGGCCCGGGCCGAGCAGCGCGGCGTGCAGTGCCGGGTGCTGGTCGACGCGGTCGGCTCGCGCGGCATGCTGCGCTCCATGGCGCCCTGGATGGCCAACCAGGGCATCCAGGTGCACGGCGTGTTGCCGGTCAACCCGCTGCGGCGCGTGTTGGCGCGGATGGACCTGCGCAATCATCGCAAGCTCGCCGTGATCGACGGCCGCATCGGCTACACCGGCTCGCAGAACATCGTCCGCGCCGACTACGGCCACCGCGACCTGGTCTGGCACGACCTGACCACGCGCATCACCGGCCCCAGCGCGCTGCAGATGCAACTGGTCTTCGTCGAAGACTGGTACTTCACCACCGACCAGGTGCTTGAACACGGCAACCTGTTCCCGCAAATGGAAGAAGCCGGCGCCTCGGCGGTGCAGGTGATGCCGACCGGCCCGAACCTGCCCACCGAGCCGCTGCTGCACCTGGTGGTCGAGGCCATTCACACGGCACGACAGAACATCATCATCACCTCGCCCTACCTGGTGCCCGACGAAGCGTCGCTGCTCGCGCTGCGCCTGGCGGCCAAGCGCGGAGTGCAGGTCGACATCGTCGTGCCCGAGCGCAGCGACCATCCGCTCGTCCGCGCGGTCGGCAGAGCGTATTTCGAGGATCTGCTCGAAGCCGGCGTCAACGTTCACCTGCACCGCGACGGGCTGTTGCACGCCAAGACCATCACCCTCGATGACACGGTGTCGATCATCGGTTCGGCGAACTTCGACATCCGATCGTTTTTCCTGAACTTCGAGCTGAACGTGCTGCTGTACGGCCCGCACGTCAACGCCCGCCTGCGCTTCCGCCAGCGCCAGTACATCGACGAAGCCGATGCCCTGAGCCTGGAGACCTGGCGCCGGCGCCCGGCGATCGTGCGGCTTGGCGGCGATGTGCTCAAGCTGCTCAGTCCGCTGTTGTGACCGATCACTCCTGGCGCTTGCGGGTTCGGTCGTGGGCGCGGCGCTGGGCGCGGCGCATGGCGTCGAAGACGTCGGGGGATTGGGGTCTGGCCTGGGGCTGGTCGGTTTTTCCGGGTTCTGCGGGTCCAGGCTTGGCGCTGGGGGCCGGTGCGGCGGCGGGCTGAACGGACGTCTGGCCGGTGGCGGGGGTGGGGGTGCTTGGCGGTTGGGCCTGTCGTTTTTCGGGCGCTCGGCGACGGTTGAATCTTGCGGGGATTCCGGGGGCGCTGAGCAGGCCGCTACGTCGCTCGAACACTTCGAGGATCAGCATCACCATCGCCGCGACCAGCAGCCACGGGCGCATCTCGACCAGCCGGGGGTGTTTGGGCAGGTCGTCCCAGATTTCGTGGACGACGTCGCGTGTCATGCCGCCGGTCGCGCGCGACAGCCCCGCCAGCGTCGCGGCGCCGATGTCTTCGCCGAGCGGTTTGAACTCCGGCGAATAGGGCAGGCAGACCGGGGCCATGGAGGCGGTGGCGTCTTCACCGACCCGCACGGTGGCGATGGCCGTTTCGTCGCCGGTCAGCGTGACCTGCGCGCTGAGGGTGTCGGCGTCGGCCCAGCGCATGGTCATGAGCGTGGACTGTGGCGTCTGGCCCAGCCGGCCGCGCAGCACGTTGACCTGCGGCAGTTCGTCGAACGGGTCAACCCGCCGCTCGGGATCCAGGTGCAGTTGCACCAGCGCCTGCCCGCCGCGTACCTCCTGAGTGACCAGCATGCCCGGTCCGAGTTGATCGGCCTGCCCGGCGGTCCAGCGGGCAAGCGACGTGAGAAACTCGCCCACCTTCGGCCAGTGCGCGATGTTGCCGGTGTGCTCGCCGTCCGCTTCGCCGGTGTAGCACAGGGCACGCCCGGTGCCGGCCTGCCAGGCGGCGAGCACGGGCGCCTCGTATTCGTCCAGGCTCACCGCCGCCAGGTTCGCCCCCGGCCTCAGGTAGCACAGGTTGTACCCGCCGATCGCCGGAGGGTCGGCGAAGCGTTGGCCGGTCAGGGGAATCATGCCGCCGGTCGTTTTGACTTTCACCGGTTCGGCGATGAAGGCGCTGCGGGCCACGACGATGGTGTCCTGGGCGAACAGGCGCGGCAGGTCGGCGGGGTCTTCTGTGAAGAAGCAGCGCCCGTTGCCGCGCTTGGCCACGTCGCGCAGGAAACCCGCATCGACGTCCGTCGGCTTGCCCAGGCCGATCACGCTGACGGTGATGCCCGCCTGGTGGGCCTTGTCGAGCAGTTGGCGGTACTGGCCCGGCTGCTCGGAATCCTGCGCATCGGAAAACAGCACGATGTGTTTCGTGCCCGCCTTGGCCTGGCTGACCATCGACACCGACGCCTTCAATGCCTCGTACACGAAGATGCCCCCGCCCTGCGAACCGATGTGGCGAATCTTGTTGGTCACGGCCTGCTTGTCGGTCAGTTCCTGAAGCTCGACGATCTTGTGCGGCGAGCTGTCCACCGCCCACACGCCCAGTTCGTCCATGCCGCTGAGCATCTCCACCACCTGCACCGCGCCCAGGTTCGCCAGGTCCATCTTCGTCCGCCCGCCGGGCACGGTCATCGACATCGACCCGCTGCGGTCGAGCGCGATGACGATCGCCACCGCCAGCTTGCGATGTTCGCGGCGCAGCTCCATCGACACGGGCATGACCGGTTCCAGCGGGCTCTTGAAATAGCCGCCGGGGCCGAACGACGATTCGCCGCCGGTCATCATCAGCCCGGCTCCGGTCTGCTTGACCCACGCGGCCAGGTTCGCCATGCCCGGTTTGCCGACCTGCTGGGCCGGAATGTTTTCAAGCAGCACCGCCGAGTAACCGGCCAGCGCCTCCAGCGACCAGTCCACGCGCTCGGCGGTGGCCGCCTGCACGTCCAGCCGACCGCCGGCCAGCACCGCGGGCAACTGCGATTCGGCCGCGGGCGTGACGACCAGCATCGGCCTGGGACCGTCGATGCCCACCAGCAGCCGCGCGTGGTTGTTTTCGGGAACCGGATCCTTCCCCGGCGCGGCGATGCGCAACACGTAGTGCGCCGTGCCCGGCCGCTCGGCTCGATCGCGGAAGGTCAGGCGGCTTAAACCGGTGACCAGCGCGCGCCGGCCCTGGGCGATGATCGTGCCGTTGCGTTCGAGTTGATAGCTCACCTCGCGGGGCAGCCCGTTGCGGACCCAGGCGTTGATCATGTAAGCCTCGCCCGGCGTGATACCGGCCGGCGTGTCCAGGCGCTCGATGGCCAGATCGCCCGACAGGGGCCGCTGCAACAGGAAATGGTCGATGCCGATGTTCCGCGAAGCCGCCTGCGCCGCGGCGCCGGCGGGATCGGCCCCGGTGTACCGGCCGTCGGAAACCACCAGCAACCGGCCCGGCGAATCAAGCGGTACCAGCGACAACGCCGTCCCCAACGCCTTGTCCAGGACCGAGGCGTCGCGACCCACGTCGTGCACGAACTGCGTGAACTTGCCGGTCTGCGGCGACTGCTCGATGGCCGCGCTTTGGCCGAAACTCACCACCGCCATCTTGTCGTGACCGCCCATGGCCTTCTGTACCGCGTGAATGATTTCCATCTGCCGATCCGTCGCCCCCGCCGGCATCGACAGGCTTCGGTCGGCCACCACCACCACCGTCCCGGCACGACTGGGCATGCGAATCGCCAGCCCGCACAGCCCCGCCAGCACGAGAATCCACGTGGCGATCCGCATCGTCAGCAACAGCCGCGAAGGCATCGGCCACAACCACAGACTCACCGCCAGCGGCACCGCCAGCAACAGCCAGATGGGATAGAACATCGTCATACGCGCCCCCCCGTTCCCGGTCCGGCCGAACCGTCGGGCGAAGCGACGCTCGCCGCGGCCCGGGCGATCAGCCACTGATGCGCCGCCAACCCCGCCCCCGCCGCCAGCAGCAGCGCCCAGGCGATCGACCGATACTCGCGCCGCAGCGTTCGCTCGTCCAGCCAGTCGCCCCACGTGTCGGCGCGGCAGTCCGACAGATCCGACTCGTCGATCGACAGCGCGTTGACCGCCAGACGATACGTCGTCTGATTCACGTTGACCTGACAAATCCCCACGGCCCGCGGGTGGAAGGTGATCCGCCGATCGCGCACCGGCAGCGTGTACGATCGGCCGTCCGGGTCGATGATTCGGGCCTCGTCGGCGTCTTCGTGGAGCGTGAACACGGCTTCAGCGCCGAGGCGCAGGTTCGGCCGGCGCACGCCGGGCAGGTGCTCGGCCCGCCAGTCGAGCAGGTTCCAGAACAGGATGGGCCAGTTGGGCGTGTGGTGCAGCGTGGACAGTTGCGGTTCGAGGCGCAGGGACAGTTCGTGGCTGCCGCCGATGCGCCGATCATCGGTCAACAGCGCGGTGTCGCCCACGGTGACCACCGGCAGGCCGGGCGGTTGGGCCTGCTGTCCGGCGCCCCAGACCACGCCGGCCAGGCTCAGCCCGGCGGTGAGCGGATGGGCGCGGTCGAGCACGAACGGACCGATGAACGAGGCCGGCTCGGGATCGCGCCGCAGCACCAGCGACCACACGCCCGGGGGGGCGGCGGTTTGCGGATCGTCGGTAATCAGCAGTTCGGTGCGCACGCTATCGGTCCGAGCCCGGCCGGTGGACGCCAGCGCCTCGTCGATCGCGCCGCGGAGTTCCTCATCACCCACGCGCACCGCCACCTGCACCGGCCGATGCGGCGCGGGCAGCAGGGCGATGTGGTTGTCCACGTCGAGCGCATCTTCACCGAGCCGCCCATGCAGCACGCCCGCCCCGGGAGGCAGGTCGAACGTGATCCGCCTCGCTTCGCCGGGACCGAGTTGATGTGACGACCGCCGCGTGCCCGCCGGCCCCATCGAAATGGTAAGCCTCGCAATGGCCGGCTCGGCCGACAGGTTGGCGATCTCCAGCAGACACCGTTCGCCGGACGGCCCGGGCGAACGGACGGCGTTGACGATGGCCAGGTTCTCACGTGGCTGACCGACCGCATGCCACCGCGTGCGGCCCTCGGCCAATACGCTCGGCGGCGGGTGATCGGTGATCACCAGGATGGGCGCCTCGGGCCCGCCCAACTCCCCGGCGAACGCGATCGCCTTCTCCAGGTCGGCCCAGGGCGAGCGGCAACGCCACTGCTCGAGTTGATCAAGGGTACGACGAACCGACCGGCCCGGCTGACCGGTCGTCTGCGGTGCCGGACCGGCCAGCACCAGGTGCGTCGTGGACCCCCAATGGCGTTGCAGGGTCTCCCGCACCGCTTCCAGCCCCCGCGATCGCGCCGAATCCGGCGCCCCGGCCAGCATGGAATACGAATCGTCGAGCACGATCATCAGCGGCCGACTGGCCCGGCCGATCAGCAGCCGCGGATCGGACGCGGCCACGATCAACAGCAGCAGAATCAGCAGTTCCAACAGAAGGAACAGCGGAAACTGAAGCCGACGCACCCGCGCGCCGCCTTCGCGGGCCTGGCGATGATCGACCCAGAGCATCAGGCTGCTGACCGAGCGCCGGCGGAAGCGGTTGCGCAGCGAATAGATCGCCAGCAATGCCGGCACGGCGGCCAGCGCGGCGAAGGCGAGCGGAAATGTGAACAGCGGGAGCATGGATGGGTGAACTTTCGACCTTCGACTTCAGACCCCGGCCTTTGGACGGCGGAACGGTAGCGGTCAGCCATCAGCTTTCCGCGATCAGCCCTGGATTGCAAACGGTTCGGCAAACTCCTTTCTGCCTTCCGCCTACGGCAGTTTCAGGACCTCCGCGGCGACCAGGGCGCTTAAGTCCCAGTTGTCGAGCAGGCGTTCGGCGATGAGCGTGGTCATCGACGCGCCAACCTGCCGGGCAGCGCGGTGCCAGTTCTGCTGGTGGCCGGCCAGTTGTTTGCGGTAGCGCTGCTGGGCGGGCGCGTCGATGAACACCTCGCGCATCTGGTTGGTTTCGCAGTCGACCAGACGGACGTTGCCGCGCTGGGGCGGATCGACGTCGGCCTCGGCGAGCAGTTGCACCACGCACACGCCCGACGCCCCGTGGGCCAGGTGATCGAGCACCAGCGTCGGGTCGCCGAGGAACAGCAGGTCGCTGAGGAAGAGGCGCATGCCCTGCGTGCGCCATGGGGGGGGCGTGCGGGCCAAGGCCTCGTGGGGCGGGGTGGCGTCGGTAAAGTCGATCTGGTCCCAGGCGCCGGGCCGATCGGTGCCGCGGGCGATGCGCTCGCAGCCGGCGCGCGTGATCCAGGCGGTGTGAGAATAAGAACTGTTGGCCGAGGCGGCGGCGAACACCGCGGCCAGGCTGAGCGCGGCCTGCGCCTTGGCGGTGTCGGCCAGGGCCATCGAACGCGAACCATCCAGCACCAGGTCCAGGTGCGGATTGACTTCCTCGCGGAACAGCTTGACGGTGATCTTGTCTGACCGGGCGTAGGCGGCCCAGTCGATGCGGCGCAGGTCGTCGCCCGGCTGGTACGCGCGGTGTTCCTTGAATTCCAGACTGCTGCCGGCCCGGGAGCCCAGTTGCATGCCCGTCAGTCCCAGCGGGACATGGCGCAGCGAGGCCAGTGCATAACGCGAGCCGACCATTTCCCCCTCGACCAGGTATCGGCGATAAGCTTCGTTCATGGGCATTACGAACTACGCCTCTCCGCCTGGACAGGGGTGGGCCAGGGGTTCGGCCCGAAGCGGCTGGCGCGGCGGATCAGCCAGGGCAGGCTCACCAGAACCATCACCACCGCCCAGACGATCGAGAACACCAGGCAGGCGAACCGGTAATCATCGTTGGCCAGGCCGAACGGGTTGAGCAGCCAGAACACCGTCGCCTCGGTGGTCTTCCAGGGCGTGAAGCCGAGGATGAGCTGACCGATCAGCAGCGGCACCAGCGTGCCTAACGCCAGCAACAATACGGCCAGGGCCCAGGTGTGCGAGCGCCGAATGAACCCGCCGACCACGTAGCGCTGCAGCAGCACGCAGGTCATGCAATAGCTGAATGCGTAACAGGCGATGCCGACCGCGCCGAAGAGGGCCTCCTCCTCAACGGTGCCGGTCAGGCCGAGCGGCTTGGCGAACCTCGCGCCCAGGCCCATGAGCACCAGCGTCATCGCCGCCAGGCCGCAGGCCCACAACAGGCCGCCGGCCGAACCGCTGTAGAACACAAACGCGGGCAGGCGGAGCAGTCGATTGCGGGGAACAGCGCGGGCGACGCGCGGGCCCCATGCGTCGCGCTCGCCGGTGGCGATGAACATGCCCAAAGCGGCGAAGAGCACGGCGAAGATCGCCCAGGCGCTGAGGATGTCGGCATCCCCGTCGACGTAAAGCCACACCACCGCTTCCAGCAGTGATATCAGCCACACGAACGTCATGTACATTCGCACCGGCAGGGCGCGATTGGCCGAAGGCGGCTTGATCAGCGCCACCGACCAGAAGAACATCAGCCCCAGCGCCAGGGCCAGGTTGACCGCGATCGTCAGGGCCGGGCCCCAGAAATCCCACGAACCCATGGCACTGGCGGCGCCGGATTCGACGATCGCCACCGATCCGCCGATCGTCCACGAGGTGGTCGTCACCAGCGTGCCCAGCAGCATCAGCCCCAGCAGAATGCGGGCGGCGAGGCTGGTGGTCAGGCAGGCGACGAGAATCGCCAGGTGCATCGCCAGCAACACGACCGCGAACCCCATCGCCAGCACGAGAAAGATGCTCGGCAAATCCACGCCGCGCATCAGGTAAGTCAGCGTCATGAACGGCATGCAGGCGGCGTAGATCACCAGCCCCAGCAACGCCGTGGCCAGCAGCTTGCCCCACACCACCGCCCGCGGGGGAATGGCGGTGATGAACATCAGATCGGTGTTGTGGTCCGAGCGCTCGATCGCCATGCGGATGCCCGCGTACAGCGGCAGAAACAACATGCACGTGGTCACCAGCACGCCTTGGAAAAAGTACAAGGCGATGCGGCCGATCTCGAAGTTGTCCTCGTCGGCCAGGTCGGTCACCAGCAGGAACCCGCCGAGCACCAGCAACGAAACGATCAGCAACATCACCAGCACCGCGGCGATGAACTTGCCGGCCACCGCCTGGCGCAGTTCCTTGACCACGATGGGATTGATCAGGTCGTCGAATTTGCGAACAGCAGCGGCGATCAAAGCGGGGCCTCCTGAGGCGGGTCAGTCGCGGGCGCGGGCGGGCGGGGCGGTTGGGGTTTGACGCGGACCTTTCTGAACCGCCGGCCGATCGTGGACCCGCGGGCAGTGAAGTAGGCGGGAATGATAATCGCCGCGGCGAGCACCGGCGTGGGCAAGAAACAACAGCAACAGCAGTTGCCCACCGCCACCAGGGCCATCTCCGTGCTGGCGAAGTTTGTCATGGCCTGCTGGAACGCCGCGAACAGCAGGCCCCCGGCGATCAGCAGGGGCACGATGAAACGGCTGGGGCCCGGGCCGAGGTGGCAGGAGAACACGATCGAGGCGAACACGCACACGGCCGACGCGGCCAGCGTGGTGCTCACCGCCACCGCGATCGACAGCACGCCCACGCCCCGCAACATCAACGCGAGCACCGCGAACGGCAGGATGGTCGACGCGATCACGCCCACGAGGATCATCGCCGCGTAGAACTTGCCGAACACCAGTCGCTCGAAACTGACGCCGGGCATGGCCAGGGTGAGCAGTTCCCCGGTGGCCGCTTCGAGGCCAAGCCGCGCCGCCGCATAGGCCGGCACGATCAGCAGGCACGCAAAGCCCAGAATCGCCATCATGACCTGGAACACCACCGGCCCGATCGTGTCGCTGAATGCGGTCGGGTCGACGATCAGCAGCGCCCAGCCGAACACGACCAACTGGCCGATGAGCATGAGATGGACCAGCCAGATCAGCAATCCGCTGCGCACCAGTTGCCGGGCCTCGCGCACGGTGATCGGGTTGAGCCGATCGTCGAGGCGGGCGAGGAATGTCAAGATGCGTCCCATTGAATGTCATGTCGTTTCGTGCGAAAGGCGGGGCGGCCGGCGCCACCCGTTCCACCTTTCGCCTTGCGTCTTGCCCTACTGTACCTGTCCCTTCGTAATCGTCATGAAGACTTCTTCCAGGTGCGTCTGGCGCTGCTTGAATTCGAGGATGCGAAAGTTCTGCCGCAGCAGGTCTTCGAGGATGTCGCAGCAGGCCGCCTCATCACCGTTGATCTGGGCTTCGACCTCGCGTCCAGCGAGGCGCACGTGGTCCACGTGGGCCGTCTGAAGCAGTTGCTTGTGCAGTTCGTCGACGCGATCGAGCGGGCGAATGGTGACGGTGATGCGCTTTTCGGCGCCGTCATGGTTGACGATTTCGTCGATGGTGCCGGCCCGCAGGAGCTTGCCGTGTTCGATGAACACCGCGCCGTCGCAGATTTCGTGCAGTTCGCTGAGGATGTGCGAGCTGATGAGGATGGCTTTGCCCTGTTCGCTCAGCGCCCGCAGCAGTTCGCGCAGCTCCACGCGGGCCCGCGGATCGAGTCCCGCCGCCGGCTCGTCCATAATCAGCAAAGGCGGATCGTGCACCAGCGCCCGGGCCAGGCTGACGCGCTGCTTCATCCCTTTGCTCAGCGCGTTGAGCATCTTCTCGCGGATGCCCATCAGGTTGGTGAACGCCATCACGCCCTCGACCACGCCATGCCGCTTGTCGCCGCGCAGGTCGTAGGCCCGGGCGAAGAAGTCGAGGTATTCGTGCACGGAGATGTCGCGGTGCGTGGGCAGGGCATCGGGCATGAAGCCGACCATCCGCCGCGCCGCTTCCGGTTCCTGCACGATGGAAATGCCGTCGACAAACGCCTCGCCGGCCGTCGGTTCGTCCAGCGTGGCCATGATCCGCATGGTGGTGGTCTTGCCCGCGCCGTTGGGCCCGATGAACCCGAAGATCTGCCCGCTTTGGAACGTGAACGAGATATCGTCCACCGCCTGGGTGGTGCCGAAGTAGCGTTTGAGATGGCGGACTTCAATTCGCATGGATCGGTTCTTTCGCGATGCCGTACACGACGGTCTTCGCCCGGCGCTGCCTGACGTGCCCGAGGCCTGCTTCGACGAACGGCGCGGTGTCGAGCACCGCGATGTAGGTGTCCGGCTGGAGGTACTGATGGGGGTTCGAGGTGACGGCGCGGAACTCGCCGAGCCAGTCGCGGGCGAACACGCGGCGGCGGAGCTTTTCGGCAGCACCCCCGGCCCGCGGATGCGGCGCGTGGGGCGCGAGCGAGGCGGACTGGCCGGCGGGGATCGGCCCGGCGCGGTGGATCGCGCCGGTCGCGTCGGCCACCCACAGCTCGCGGATGTCCGAGCCCAGCCCGTTGGTCACCGTCAGCGCGCCGCTGTCGGCCTTCGAAAAGTTCAGCCGCTGACGCTGGAGCGCTTCGCTCTTGCGGACCAGGAAGTGCGCCGGCACGCGGGCGACGATCCAGCCGTTCGACAGGTGCTGGTCGGTGGTCCAATCGAGCGTGCGCGCCCGGCCGCCACCCTTGAAACCGCCCCGCCGCACGTGCGGCGTCAGTTCGGTGTCGTAGCTGAAATGCAGACCGCGCAGCGGCGTTATCGGCGCGTAGTACGCCGTCCACCCGATCGACGTGGCCCGTTGGGTGGTTTCGTCGAGCACGGTGATCGTTTCCGTGCGCGCCCGGCCTCGCCATCCCTCGGCCAGCGCTGCGTAAGCCACCACCACCAGGCACGTGCACAGGCTGATCGCCGGCACCGTCCACAGCAGCCAGATTCGCCGCTTCATTCGGCCGAGCACGATCAGATTGACCGGGCCGATCACGAAGGCGAACAGCAACATCAACACGAACAACCCGCGCACCGGGATGCCGAGCTTGTCGATCACCGCGAAGGCCTTGTTGGCCGCCTGCACGTCGCGGAGGTGATCGTAGGGGCTGGCCGTGCGCTCCGCCGCCCGCCACAGGCGGCCGTGCAGCGCCTCGGGCACGCCGCCGCTCGGCTTGTCGCGACCGGTCACGTACACCACCCCGAACCCCCGGTAACAGGTCGCCACCGCGTCGCCCGCGCTGCCCGCGCTGCCGAAGCGCTGCCATTCGTTCGGCGGCTGCCATTGGCCGTCGATCACCAGGCACCCGCCGCACTCGACCCAGCGCAGCAGCGCCGAGCGTACCTCCTCGGGCATGGTCTGCATTTCGTCGGCCCGCACGGCGACCGCGTCGTACCGCGAATAGCCCAGCCACTGCCGCGACCAGGCGCCGACCGGCACTTCACTGGCGAACGCCGCCAGCGTCCGGTGCGTCGAACCGGTCGGACTCAACGCCCGCCAGAAGTCATCGCCGGCGCCCTGGCTGGCCAACACCGCGATCGTCTTGCCGCCGTGCCCGCCCCAGCGCGGGATGTGCTCGGCCGTGGCCACATTCAGCGAGGCCTTGTGCGTCCGCCCGTCGATCGCCACGCCCAGTCCTTCGCCGCCCAGCGAAACCGGCGGCTGCAACAGCCCCACCCGCACCGTCGCGCCCGGCCCGACCGTCACGCGGCGCTCGATCCGGCGCAGGTGATGGTCGCCGGTGGAAAACGCCCGCCGCGGGGCGAACAGCGTCACGTCATGCCCGCGGGTCGACGAACGGTTGACGATGGTCACGCGGTATTCCCAGTATCCGTGATGCGTTTCGTTGGAACCGCTGACGTTGCGCGGCGGGGCATCGACGTTGATCGACAGATCGCCGAACTGCTGCGCAGCCGAAACCGGCCAAACCAGAAGAAACAGAATCACCGCCGAGGCGCACTGATGCCGAGGTGATGCTCGATGGTCACTTTTCGATGGCCGATGGATGACCGGCACGAAATCGACAATCGACACCGGGCAATCGGCGCTCGCTTTGTGCCTCGGCGCCTCGGCGATTCGTTCGGCCATGCGGTGCTCCACGTCCTAGCCCCCGGTCACTTCCATGTCCGCCGGCAGGTGCATCGCCGCTTCGTCCAGGCCCGCCAGAAGGCTGTTGATCACCGCGAACGAATCGACCCGGTCGAACCGCGCCTGGTAATTGAGAATGATGCGGTGATTGAGCACCGGCGGCGCGACGGTGCGCACATCCTCGAACCCCACGGTGGGCCGGCCGGCCAGAAGGGCGTGGGCCCGCGAAGCCTCGGCCATGGCGATCGCCGCCCGGGGCGACGCGCCGTACGACACGTAATGCGACACCGTTTCGGTCGCCTCGGCCGCCCCCACGTGCGTGGCCGCCACCAGCCGGCTGATGTACCGCGACACCGGACGCGGCAGCAGGACCCGCTGCATCGTCTCGAATACCCGCCCAAGCTCTTCGGCGCCCATGCGCCAGTCCGGTTGGGGCGCTTCGCCCCGACGCCGCGTCGAGATGATCCGGTCCATCACCTCCACGTCCGCCCCGCTGACCTGCAGTTTGAACAGGAACCGGTCGAGCTGCGCTTCCGGCAGCGGGTACGTACCTTCCAGTTCGATCGGGTTCTGGCTGGCCAGCACGAAGAACGGATCGGGCAGTTCGCGGGTCGCGCCCATCAGCGTCACGCATCGCTCCTGCATCGCCTCCAGCAGCGCGCTTTGCGTCTTGGGCGAAGCGCGGTTGATTTCGTCGGCCAGCAGGATGTTCGTGAAGATCGGGCCCGGCTCGAAGCGCATCTCGCGCTCGCCGGTGTCGGTTTCCTGGAGAATGTGCGTGCCGAGAATATCACCAGGCATCAGGTCCGGCGTGAACTGCACACGGTTGAAGCTGAGCTTCATCAACTCGCCCAGCGCCTTGACCAGCGCCGTCTTGCCCGTGCCCGGCATGCCTTCGAACAGAATGTGCCCGCGCGAGAGAACGCCCACCAGCACCATGCGGTGCAACGCCGCCCGGCCGAGCAGAATCCGGTCGAGCTGTTCAAGCACCTGGCGGGTCAGCGCCACCGCCGGCGCCAGTTCATCCGGTTGCAGAACGGCGGTCGAAGAAATCTCTTGTCTCATGCTGGGGTGTCCGGCAAACAGTGGGCAGGTTCGACCAAACGGGCAAGCGGCGGATTCAGTCAGAATCGCATCCGGCCATCCGGCGAATCCTGCTGATTCTGTCAACGGCGCTGGGTGGCCTGTGTACCGAGGGGTCCGTCTTCTTCGCGGTCGAAGTAGCGTTCGACCGACCCGCGATGTTTGGGCAGGATGACGTGCGTGTGGGCCGATCCGCCTCCGGTCGCCGCCCCGCCCAGCGCGCCGGCCTGCGCCGGGCCCCAAGCCTCTTGCCGGGTCGGGTCGCCTACGCTCACCCCCATCAACTTGCTGTCCTTCAGCGCCGCCAGCGACGCCGGGGGCAGCGCCTCGGCCTTGTACTTGGCGCCCTGTTCGCTGGTCGGATCCTGCCAGGTCATCGGCGCATCGCCCCGCCCTCGATGGATCCCCCCTTCGCCGGGCTTCAGGCTGCCGCGCCCCTTGCACAGCGCCGCCAGCTTGGCGCCTGCGCAGTCGCCTTGGTTTTCCTCCAGCCATTGCACCAGCGCCGCGACGTCCGCTTCGCCGGCTTGCTCGCCCGCTTCGGCCAGCTTCGCTTCGACCAGTTTCCCCTCGACCAGCCGCGCGATCATCGCCTGCCGGTCACCTTTGCACGCCTTGCACGCCGCGGCGATCTTCTTGAGCGTCTCGGCGTCCAGCGGCGGCACATCGCCCGGGGCCATGCCCTTCATCGCCTCGGCCAGCTTCTGCATCGTCGCCGCATCCAGCGCGTCGGCGGGCAGATCCTTCGCGCTCAACGCCTTGTCCATCATCGCCGCCAGGTCGTTCATCGCCTCGGCCATCGTCTTGCCGTCCAGCGTTTGGCCCGCCTGTTCCAGTGTCTTGGCCAGGGCCTCCGCGTCGGCCAGGCGCTCGGCGCTCCTGACCGCCTGCTCCGCGGCGCGCGTGGCGGTGTGGGCCATGTTCTCCTGCATCCGATCCAAAGCCGCCCAGGTCTTCACCGGATCGTCGCCCCGCGCTTCATCGCGCACCTGATGAAGTTTGTCGCGCACCTGCTGCGCCGCGTCCGGCTGGACAATTTTCTCTTCTTCCAGCACCGCGAGTTGCTCTTCGAGTTGACCCACCTGTTCGCCGACGTCCAGGGGCTGGGCGCGGTTGATCGCGACCAGCCGATCGGGCATGGCAAAGGCGATGACGACGAACGCCGCCGCCGCCGCGAAGACGCCCCACGCCCGACCGCCGCGCCATCGCAACGCCGGCGTGCCGACCGCTTTGATCCGCCCCCCCCACATGCCGAGGTCCGTTTCCTCGGCCGCCATGACCATGCCGCCGGCGTCATTGTGCCGGTCGACCGCCGCGCGGATCGCCGCCCGGTCGGGCAGTGTCCGCATCGCCCACACCACGCCCAGCACCATTGCCCCGGCAATGCCCGCCGCCCCCCACGCCAGCGGCGGACGGTCGATGTCCATCGTCACCCGTAGCACAATCACCGACACGCCCCAAGCGAAGCACCACGCCGTCACCACCGCCACCGCGTAGCGTACGCTCAGCCACACGCCCACGCGCCGCCGAAACGATTTGACCGCCGCTTCGTGATCTTGCATGACAGGCGAATCCCCCAAACGTCGGCCAACCGGACCAGCAACCGACCGCGAAGACCGCGAACGAGTTTATTCTAACATATTCAGACGGCAGCGCGAGGCGACCGGTTCGGCAAAATCCGCCCCCTTTTATGCTCTCGCGGCACTGACAACCGAATCCTCCCCGCCCCTCAACCCGTTCGGCGAGGCGCATCCCGAGCCGGGCGGGTTCTTTGCCCCCTTCGCGTGAAAATCCTGTCATGGGCCGCTACAGTGACCTTGAACTCCACCGTATCCACCCACTTTCAGGGGGAACTGCCAGATGAAAATCGACTATCGCAACTTCGGCCGCACGGGCATGAAGGTTTCGCCGCTGTGTCTGGGGTGCATGATGTTTGGCGGCAAGACCGATGCCCAAACGTCGTATCAGATGATCGACCGCGCCCTCGACGCCGGCCTCAACTTCCTTGACACCGCCAACGTCTACAGGCGAGGCAACAGCGAGACCGTCACTGGCGAAGCGCTCAAGCGAAACGGCAAACGCCAGGCCGTCGTTTTGGCCACCAAGGTCCACGGCCGAATGGACGATGACGATCCCAACATGGCCGGGACCTCCCGCCGCCACATCGTTCAGCAATGCGAAGCGTCCCTCCAGCGTCTTCAGACCGACTGGATCGATCTCTACCAGATTCACCGGCCGCGGCCGGAAATCGCCATCGATGAAACCCTCCGCGCCCTGGACGACCTCGTCCGCGCCGGCAAGATCCGCTACTTCGGCACCAGCACCTTCGCCGCCTGGCAGGTCACCGAAGCCCTGTGGGTCAGCGATCGGCTCAACCTCCATCGCATCGTCAGCGAACAGCCGCCTTACCACCTGCTCGACCGCCGCATCGAGCGCGAGCTGATTCCCATGGCCCAGACGTTCGGCATCGGCCTGATCCCCTGGTCGCCCCTGGCCGGCGGACTGCTCACCGGCAAGTACCAGCGCGATGACATGTCCGCCGAGGGGCGATGGCAGGGCGGACAGCAGGGCCCCGCCTGGCGAAAGGCCAACGATGCCGCTTTCGATGTGATCGAAAAGCTCCAGCAGCTCGCCGAAGACAAAGGCTGCTCGCCCAGTCAGCTCGCCCTCGCCTGGGTTCGCGATCAGCCGGGCGTGACCAGTCCCATCATCGGCCCGCGCACGCCCGAGCAGCTCGAAGACAACCTCGGCGCCCTGGGCGTCGAAATCTCCGACGCCGACCGCCTGGCCCTCGACGAAGTCGCCCCCTCCGGCCGCGCCATCGTCGAATACTACCAGGCCGACTTCGGACCGCACCCCCACCGCGTCTGACCCCACGCGATCGGGTCCACCCCGCAACCCCGGCCCCGAATCCCCATGCTCGCCTGTCAGCCACCCCGGAAGCCTCGGTTCCCCGGCCCGGCATGAGCCGGCGCCCGCCGCGCAAAAAGGGCGACACGGGCTGGGGGCTTGCCCGTGTCGCGGGGCGGAGGTCACCCTTCTCCAGATCCTCCTGGACGGGGGGACTTTGCGGACGGGTCGATCAGCCGCGCCGCCGGCGAACGAACATCCCCGCCCCAATGGCCAGCATTCCCATTGTCGCCGGCTCGGGCACGCAAATCGTGTCGATCACCACCTGGTCCACGTAGGCCGGATAGGCGTCGAACTTCAGCCCGATCTGCTCCCAGTCCGGGTTCGGCTGAATGATGAACTCGTACACGTCGGTTGCCCAGCCGGTCAGTTCGCGCGTGATATCGTCGATGTGTTCGACGCGGGTGATGAAGTTCGGCGAGCCGGGAAACGCGGGCACGAAGATCGGGTCGGTCGGCGAACTGGGCAGCCAGAGGTTCACGCCGAAAAACGACGTCTCGGGTGTCATCTCCAGCCCGATCCAGTAGGTCACCTGCAACCAGATCCGCTTTTCGGGATTGGGATCATCGAAGTTGTCCAGCATGAACGTCAGGTCGTCGTGCTGATTCATCTCGATGACGTCCAGCCGACCCTGGAACTGGCCGAGGTACTGGCCGCTGGAACGGGCGACCGGCGGTCCGAGGGTTTGTGGGTTGGCGGAGAAAATGTCCGAGGGAATGTCGCCCGCCATTCCGCCGTTCCACGTGTCCCATTCGGCCCACTGGGAGTTGAGCATACCGCCCCACGGCGGAGGCATCACGTCATCGGCCATCGTCGCCCCGCCGAACGTCATCACCAAACCCGCCATCACCACCAGCATCCGCGCAACTTTCATGACTGTGCTCCTCATATTCGCCGCGACCGTCACGTCCGGTCGCGAAGGTTGATGAACCCGAACACCGGGTTGCTCCGCTGTCCAGCGACGGTCGGCCCACCATGAGCCGCGCCCGCCGCATGACCTGTCCATTCGCGCCGCGCCGGCGTAACCGTCCCCGCGTCGCCGCCGAACGCGCCGATCGATCCAGCGCATCCCGCAACCGCGCATGCCGGCATTCCTCCTCGAAGCCGATTCCGTTCCGTGGAAAATTCGCTCTCCCTCACCACCGGGCGCCAAAAACCCGACGAAGTGATGATGACGTCATTTTGTCCCACCTCGCCCTGTCGCCGCAATTGGGGAATCCCCTCATCCCCCTGAGCATTCCGCCGACCTGGCCGTGCACCGGCAGGCGCGGCTGGTGAGCAACGGCCGGCGGCATGGCTGCCGCCGGAGGGGAATGCGGGCCTGCTTCGTCCGCCCCCTTCGCCGGGGCTTCGGCGCCCAGGCGAGCGCGCAGGGCCAGGCGTGCCGACTGCGCCAAGGGCGACGGGTCAACGCACCCGGCGTGTGGTAGGCTGTGGCGATGGCGGTGCGTCGACTGCGTGTGTGGCCCGTTGTGTTGAGCCTGCTGGTCACGTTCATCGTGGCGTCGGGGCTGTCGCTCCACTTCGTGCCGGATGTGTATCGCTGGTCGCGGTTGCGGATGGTGCGGTCGGACGATCCCGAAGCGCGGGTCGAGGGGCTGGTGTACGTGATGAACCACCTGGACGATCCGGCGGTGCGGCAGGGGTGCAAAGACATCCTGCAAACGGCGGATCGGGCGTCGGTGGATCACCTGATCGCGGTGCTGAGGCGGTTCGGCCAGTGGGATTCGCGGTTCGGCCAGCCGTGGCTGGATGATCTGAACCGCAGGCTCGATGACTACGCCGACGATGCCGACGCGCGGGCGATGGTGGCGGTGGATCTGGGCGAGGCGGGTTGGCGTCGGAATGAACTGGTCAAGTCGTCCGCGTTCGGGCGGACGCTCGATCGGCTGCGGGCCGATGGCGAGGCGGTGGTTCGTTACAACGCATTGAAGGCGCTGGCGGCGACAGGACGGGCGACGGTGAACGACTACGTCGCCGCGGCGGATGATGACGAACCGGCGGTGGCGAAACTGGCGTGGTTGCTGGCGGGACTGGCGGCGGGAGGCGAAGACACAGCCCCAAACACCGGTGAAGCAACGGCGCTGCCCGGCGCGGCGGAGGTCGAACGCCTGTCGCCTTCGGTGGGGCAGACGTATCTGTGGGCTGATGCCCGGTTCAACGCCCCGCGCCACGGCGTGGCGTACGCCATCGCCACGGACGCCGATGCGCCCGAAGCGCTGCGGGCCTTCGCGCCGTATGTGCTGGGCCTCAGCCGGCAGCCCGACACGCAACGGTTGCTGCGGTGGATCATCACGGAAGCTCACCCCCCCGGCGCCGACGCGCCGCGGTTCGGGCGGTTGGGCCGGTGGCGGGCGATTCTGGCGATCGATCCCCACATCGCCGGCAGCGCGGGGGCGACGATCACGGCCCTGGGCGCGTTCTACGCCGAAGCGCCCGACACCGAGGCGGCGGATCCGCTGGCGGCGGCGGCGGCGAGCCGGCTGATGCCCTTGTTCGCCACCGATGAGCGTGTGCGGGAAGCGATCGGCCCGATCGCGTGGACGGGACGCCCGGGGCGGCCATGGCGGGAGTTGGCGGTCTACGCCGGTCTGCCGCGGCGCTGGGGGAAACTGGCCGCCACCGCGGCCATGCCGGATCTGGTGCGCGTGCATGCGGTGCGGGCCATGGGCGAGCCGGCGATGGACGATCTGTTCCCGGCGTTCGGGTCGGATAAGCCGGGCGTGCGCCACCTGGCGTGCATTGCGGCGATCGAACGGTTCGAGCCGCGCCTCTGCCACGAAACCGCCGCGCAACTGCTGCGCGAGTACCGCGATGAGTCTCGCATGAGCGGGGCGCTGCTGGCGGCGGTGAGCAAGACGGATCCGCAACTGCTGCGCGATCGACTGGAGCACGAGACGGTCTGGGTCGTGCGGCAACACCTGCTGCTGGGGTTGATGATGATGGGCGAGCGGGACGACTTCGCCGCGCAGGCGATCGGTCTGCTGTCGCGCCCGGCCATGCCGCAGTCCACGGTGCTGTGGGCGATGATGCACCACGGCGAGATCGCGGCGCTGGACAGCCTGTTCACGCCGTTCGGCGCCGACAGCGGTTACGCGCGGCGGCAGCTCGACGAACAGCGCTTCGCCGTGCTCCTGCAGCGGTACGTGCCCGCCGCCCCGCGATTCGACGTGTGGGCCGATGTGCGACTCGGCCAGTTCCAGGTTGATATCATGCGCACGTGGTATCTGGTGCAGCGCCCGGCGCTGCGGTTCAACCGCGCCGAACACCGATTCGAGTTGACCTCACCATGAGCGACAAGCGGCCCAAAGTCGTGCTCACCGAACACCTCGATGATGCGGCGATGCGCTGGCTGGAAGCGAGGACCGCGCTGGTGCGTCAGTCGCATGAAGACGCGGCGGGGCTGCGGAAGCAACTCAGGCAGGCGGAGGGTCTGGTGGTGCGGACGTACACGATCGTGGACGGGAAGTTGCTGGACGCGGCGCCGAAGCTGCGGGTGGTCGGTCGCGCGGGGGTCGGGCTGGATCACATCGACCTGGCGGCTTGCCGGCAGCGCGGGGTGACGGTGGTCTACACACCCGACGCCAACACCCAGGCGGTGGTCGAATACGTCACGGGCCTGACGCTCGACGCGGTGCGGCCGCGCGTGGGGCTCGAGGGCTACGTGCCGGCCGAACGCTTCCACGCGATGCGTTCGACGCACGTCGGCCGGCAGCTCGACGGCATGGTGCTGGGCGTGCTGGGCATGGGTCGGATCGGGCGTCGGGTGGCGCAGGTCGCCCGGGCGATCGGCATGCGGGTGTTGTACAACGATCTGCTCACCCGCCGGCAACTCGACCTGTCGCCGGACGATCCCAGCGCGTTCGTGGATAAGCCGACGCTCTACCGCGAATCGGATGTGCTGAGCGTGCACGTGGACGGGCGGGCGGCCAACCGCCACCTGATCGACGCCGAGGCGTTGGGCCAGTTGAAGCCGAACTGCGTGTTCATCAACGCCGCGCGGGGCATGCTGGTCGACAGTCACGCGCTGGCGGCCTGGGCAAAGGCGAACGCCGAACGCGGGGCGATGGCGTACCTGGACGTGCACGATCCCGAACCGCCAGCGGAGGACTACCCGCTGTTCGGTCTCGCCAACGTGAAGTTGCTGCCGCACCTGGCCAGCCGCACACCCGTGGCCATGGCGAACATGAGTTGGGTGGTGCGCGACGTGGTGACAGTGCTCGAAGGCGGAAAGCCGAAGTACCCTGCGGGGGGAGGCTGACTGACCGAAGAAGCACAGAAACGCAGAGGGGGTTGAGCCACGCATGACCCGGTTTGGGCCTGAAGCCGCGAAGACATATGCCAAGCAATCCGTAGCATCCGCATCCTCTGCGGACCGTGGACCGTTCGCTCACGTCAACGCCCCGCGTCGATCACGTCGAGCAGTTGCATGGGTTCGGCAATGATCGCCTTCGCTCCATGGTGTTCGAGTTCAGCCCGGTCGCGGAAACCCCACAGGCAACCGACCCCCACCATGCCGGCGTTCGTGGCGGTTTCCATGTCGACCCGCGTGTCGCCGACAAAGTAACAGTCACCGGGCGCGACGTTCACCTGATCGGCGATCCGCAAGGCGACGGTGGGATCGGGTTTGCGGGGTTCGGGATCGCGCTGGCCGCGCACCGCGTCGAACCGCCAGCGATCGGCGAGTTTGGCGACCACCTCCGTCACCGAATCGTGCGGCTTGTTGCTGAGCACCGCCATCGTCACCTTGCGCTGGGCCAGGGCGTCGAGCATCTCGGCCACGCCGGGATACAGCGTCGCCCGATCCGCGCCGTGCGCGATGAGGTAAGGCAGGTACTCGGCGAGGACGGGTTCGACCAGGTCGGCCCGACCATCAGGGACGGCCCGTTCGATCAGCCGGCGCACACCTTCACCCACGAAATAGCGGTAAGCTTCGCGGCCATGCGTGGGCAGGCCGAACTGCCGCAGGATCCGGTTGCAGGCGAAGGCGATGTCGTCGAGCGTGTCGGCGAGGGTTCCATCAAGATCGAAGAGGACGGCGGGCATGGGCGTGGGGGGGGGTAAGGTTTCAGGGTGCGGGGCATGGCGGAAGCGATGGACGCCTTGGTTGCCCGTTTGGGGCGGTGCGGCTATTGTATGGCTCCCGCATCATCGGGGAAGGGCCAAAGGGCCAACCTTTCCTGCTCTTCGGAGTTTTGTTCCTTGTCGGTCTGGACGCCTGTGATCGGAGTGGCCGGTGGCATCGGCGCCGGTAAGACGCTGGTCGCCCGCCAACTGCAGGCATTGGGGGCGGTGGTGGTCGATGCGGACTCGATCGCCAAGACACTGCTGGATCGGCCGGACGTGCGCGGCGAGCTGGTGCGATGGTGGGGCGGACAAGTGCTCGATGAGCACGGTCGCACGGATCGGTCGGCGGTGGCCCGGCGCGTGTTCGACCACGCCGCCGACCGCGAGCGGCTGGAGAAGCTGATCCACCCGCTGGTCGCCGAGCAGCGTGATCGGATCATCGCCGAGGCGAAGCAGGATCCGCGGATCAAGGCGGTGGTGATCGATGCTCCGCTGCTGTTCGAGGTCGGATGGGACAAGCTGTGCGATCGGATCATCTTCGTGAAAGCGGATCGGGATCTGCGGGTTCGGCGGGAAAAGCAGCACCGCGGCTGGGACGAGGGGGAGCTGATGCGGCGAGAAAAAATACAACTGCCGCTTGATAAAAAGCTGGAACTCGCTCATGATATCGTCGAAAATAACTCCACCGAAGCGGAATGTCTCGCACAAGTCCGTGACGTGTTCAGCCGAATCCTGACTACCAGCCAATGATTGCTTCGGGGCCTGATCCTGCCGGTCCGCATTGACCGACGTGTCGCCCATGACCCGATGCCCCGGCGGGCGGCGGATCCACAAGGATAACTCGGCAGCCCGGGATGCCCGCCGCAGATCGGATGCATCCAGGGTCTGCTGGATGACCCTTTCCGTTTCACTCCAACTGCCAATCCGTAACCCGTCCCAGGAGAGCCAGACGCGATGGCCAAGGCGAAGACCAGTAAACGTGACCGCAGGAAGGTCAACCCCGATGAAGCGGCGGACGCCAAGGCGAAAGCCGCCTCGCCCGGCGAGGAAGAACAAATCAAGGCCGGGACCACCGACGACGCGCCCGACAAGCCCGCCGCCACCGAAACCCCCGACCTCTCGCGGGAACAGGTCGCCGAGTACGATGCGGCCACTCAGAAGAAGTACGAGTCGGTGAAAAAAGGCTCCATGCAGGTCAGCGATCTCCAGAAGAAGGAGGTCGATGAACTGCACCAGATCGCCACCGATGAGGGCGTGGAGGATTACACCGGCCTGAACAAGCACGAGCTGATCTTCCACATCATCAAGGCGCGGATCGGCCGGGCCGGGCTGATGTACGGCGACGGCGTGCTCGAAATCCTGCCGGACGGGTTCGGCTTCCTGCGAAGCCCCGAGTACAGCTACCTGCCCTGCCCCGACGATATCTACGTCAGCCCCTCGCAGATTCGGCGGTTCGGGCTTAAGAACGGCCACATCGTGCAGGGCACCATCCGCCCACCCAAGGAAGCCGAACGATACTTCGCCCTGCTCCGCGTCGATGCGATCAACGGTGAAAGCCCCGATCGGCTGAACGATCTGACCAGCTTCGAGGATCTGACGCCCCTGCATCCCGAACAGCGCATCCTCCTGGAAACCGAAACCCAGGAAATCGAGATGCGCATCGTCGACCTGGTCACCCCGATCGGTAAGGGACAGCGAGGCCTGATCGTCGCCCCGCCGCGAACCGGCAAGACCATCCTCCTGCAGAAGATGGCCAACGGCATCATCAGGAATCACCCCGAAATCCGCGTGATCGTCCTGCTGATCGACGAACGGCCCGAAGAAGTCACCGACTTCCGACGCAACACCCCCGACGATGTGGAAGTCGTCGCCTCCACCTTCGACGAGCAGACCGATCGCCACGTGCAGGTCGCGGAAATGGTCATCGAGAAGGCCCGACGCATGACCGAGTTCGGCCACGATGTGGTGATCCTGCTCGACTCGATCACCCGCCTGGCCCGGGCCTATAACGCCGAGGTGCCCCACTCGGGCAAGATTCTGACCGGCGGCGTCGACGCCAACGCCTTGCAGAAGCCCAAGAAGTTCTTCGGCGCCGCCCGCGCCATCGAAAGCGGCGGATCCCTGACCATCCTCGCCACCGCCCTGGTGGACACCGGCAGCAAGATGGACGAGGTGATCTTCGAAGAGTTCAAGGGAACCGGCAACAGCGAACTGCACCTCGACCGGCGGCTGGTCGAACGCCGCACCTGGCCGGCGATCGACATCGCCGCCAGCGGCACCCGACGCGAAGAGCTCCTGCTCGACCCGAAGGAACTGGAACTGGTCTACCGCCTGCGTAAGGTGCTCAGCGACATGAACGTCGTCGAAGCGATGGAACTGCTCAAGGGCCGCCTGGAAAAAGCCAAGACCAACGCCGAATTCCTGCTGACGATGAACCTGGCGTAACCAGACCTTGGACTTTGGACCTGACAGGCCCCGAGCGGAAGCTCGGGGTTTTTCTTCAGCGCCATCACGGGGCGGGGTATAATCGCCCCGCAAGGCCCGAGGCGAACGCATGCCCGATCCGTCCGATCAATTCGCCGTGGAGTATCAACTCCACGCCGGCGACCTGGCGCACTACTTCAACCATACCCTGCGCACCGCGCCCGGCGTGCGGCGGCGACGCCGGCACATGCAGGTCGTCGGCGCGATCGTGCTGGCGGCGATGATCGTCTACGCCATGATTCAGCAGGAAGGCGGCTGGGCGGATCGGCTGGCCGCGGCCGGAGCGACGATCGTCGTGTTCCTCGTCGTATTCGGCCTGGTGTGGCTGACCATGCGCCTGTTCAACCCCCGCCGCCGACAGTTGAACGACCTGCTTGCCCAGGCCACCGACGAGCAGATGCTCAGCACGCAAAGCCTCGCCCTCGACGCCGACGGGGTCCACCTCCAACACGGCAACCACCGCGACTCGGCCGAGTGGGCCGACGTGCGCCGCGTGGAATCCGACGATCGCCTGATCTACCTCTACGTGGCGGATGTGTCGGCTTACATCATTCCCATCGCCGCGTTCGACAGCCCCGACGACGCCGCCGCCTTCCAGGCCCAAGCCACATTACGGATGAAGGCTGCGGTCAGCGGCTGAACATCGGCGTGACGCCGTTCACCTGTTCGTGCCGTACCCGGGTTTCGGATTCGGTGATCGGGGTGAAGTGCTCGGCGATGTCGACGGCCATCCAGAACAGGTCTTCGGCGCCCGGCGGCACGGTGGCGACGACGGGTTGACTGAGCGTCCATCGCAACGCCAGCGACGCCAGGCAGCGATCGGTGATCGGTTTGTACCCGCAGTTGGGGTACTGGGAGCGCAGCGGGTCGCCGCCGAACCGCCGGTCCTACAGCGAGCCTTTGGTCGAGGGGACCTCGTCGCCGGTGACGGCCACGGCCTGACGCAGGGCCCGGCCGAACGCCTTGAAGATCGCCTCGGCGATGTGGTGGTTGTTACTGCCCCACGGCACCTCGATGTGCAGGTTCATCTTCGCGTGCTGCGCCGCGGCGTTGAAGAACTCTTCGACAAGCTGCACGTCGAACCGGCCGATGCTCGCCGGGTCATCCCCGAAGCTCTCGAACTCGACGCGGAACACCAGCGCCGCCCGGCCCGACAGGTCGATCGCCACTCGGGCCAGCGAGTCGTCCATCGGCACCACGGCGTACCCATAGCGCTCGATGCCTTTCTTATCGCCCATCGCCTGGGCGATCGCCTGACCGAGCACGATGCCGACGTCTTCGACGGTGTGATGGTCGTCGATGTGCGTGTCGCCGGTGGCCTTGACGTTAAGCCCGACGCCCCCGTGCCGACCGATGTGATCGAGCATGTGATCGAGGAACCCCACACCGGTGTGGTTGGCGTAGGGTCCGCCGTCGAGATTCAGCGCGAGCTGAATCTCGGTTTCGTTGGTCTTGCGATCGATGTTCGCGGTGCGTGCCATGATGTTTCTCGGAACAGGATTCGCCGCAGAGGACCATTCCGGAAAAGGTTTTCTCTGAGTCTCTGCGATTAGTGAGATTCCCGCAATGCCTCCAGCAGTGCGTTGTTCTCGTCGGGCGTGCCGATGGTGATGCGCAGCTTATCGCGCAGGCGATCGTGGTTGAAGTAGCGGACGAGAATGCCGCGCTGTTTGAGCCGCTCGTACACCTCCGCCACGCCGCCCCCGGAAGCCAAATCGCCGGGCACGGTGGGGAGGATGAAATTCGATTCACTCGCCGGGGCGGCCAGACCCAGTCCGTCCAGTGCGTCGGACAGGCGCTGGCGTTCGGCGCGGACCTTGGCCCAGGTGTCGGCGGCCGCGTCGCGGTTTTCCAGGGCGGCGCAGGCCAGGGCCTGGGCGATCGCATCGGTCGGATAGCTGTCTTTGGTCTTGGTGGTCATCGGTTCGATCAGCCCCGCGGCGCCCAGGCCGTAACCGAACCGCAGGCCGGCCAGCGCATAGCCCTTGCTCAGCGAACGCAGCAGCACCACGTTGTCGAATCGCCGCACCAGCTCGACCGCATCGTGACCGCGGTCGGGATCGACGAAATCGACGTACGCCTCGTCGATCACCAGCACCGCCCGCCCACGCAAGCGGTCGGCGATGGCCGCCAACCGATCGACCGTCTGCAGCCGCCCGGACGGCGCGTGGGGGCTGACGATAAACGCCAACCGCACGCCGGCGTCGAGCATCCGGTCAGCGTAGTCGGCCGGCAGCGACCAGTCCTCGCCGAGCGGCGCGGGGATGACCGGCGAATCGTTCACTTCGGCCAGCACCGGGTACAGCGAATAGCTCGGATCGTCCACGCCGAGCGGCGCGCCGGGCGGCACGAACGTGGTGATCAGCAGGCGCAGCAGTTCATCCCCGCCATTGGTGGCGATGACGTTGGCCGGGTCGACGCCGTGCGCCTCGGCGGCGATGTGGCAGAACCGTCGGGCGGTCGGGGGTGGATAACGCCGCAGCTTCTCGGCGGGAAAGGCGCGCAGCACGTTCATCACCGCATCGGACGGCGGATACGGATTCTCGTTCGTGTTGAGCTTGACCACGTCGGGCGAAGTCGGCTGCTCGCCCGGCACGTAGCCGCTCATGCTCGCGATGTTCGGTCGTTCGTAAGGCATCATTCAACCGCCAAGACGCCGGGCGCGCCAAGGCTGGCAAAGAGTTTAACCCAAACAGAAGTCCCTTGGCGATCCTGGCGCCCTGGTGGTCAGTTCTCGCGGCGGACGCGGGCGCTGGCGGCGTGGGCTTCGAGGCCTTCGGCTTCGGCGAGGCGGGCGATGTCGTCGATCGCCTCGACCGGCATGCCGTGGGGATACTCCTCGATACTCGATCGCTTGAGGAACGTGTACACACTGCATCCGCTGGTGAAGCGCGCGGTCGTGCCGGTGGGCAGGGCGTGCGACGGGCCGGCGTAGTAATCCCCGCTGGCCACGGGCGTCTGATCGCCCAGGAAGAACGCCCCCCCGTTGCCGAGGCGCTCCAGCGCCTTGCGGGGGTCGGCAACGGCCAGCACCACGTGTTCCCCGGCCAACCGATCGACCACCGCGTACGCCGCCGCCTCGTCCGGCACAACCACCGCGCACGACCAGTGGCCCAGCGCCTGTTCGATCGCCTGCCGCCGCGGCCGTTCAGGCAGTTGCCGGCCAATCTCGGCGTTGATCGCATCGAGCACCTCGCGCTGCGTGCTCACCAGAAAGCAGCAGCCCGGATCGTGCTCGGCCTGGCAGAGCAACTCCGCCGCCACCCGATCAGCCCCCGCCGTGCCATCGGCCAAAACGACCACTTCGCTCGGCCCGAAGAAACCGTCAATGCCAACCCGGCCGAACAACTCGCGCTTGGCCAGTTGACTGAACACGTTGCCCGGCCCGGCGATCAGATCAACCGGCTTGACGCTTTCGGTTCCCAGCGCCATCGCGGCCGCAGCCTCCGCGCCACCGAGGCGATACAACTCGTCGATCCCCAGCACGTGTGCCGTGCCCAGCACCAGGTCGGACACTTCGGTTACCGCATCGGGCTCGGCGGGGTTGATGTTTCGCGGCGGACAACACACCGCGATTTCACTCACGCCCGCCACCTGCGCCGGGACGGTGAGCATGAGCAACGTCGACGGATACGCCGCCCGACCGCCGGGAACGGTCAGCCCCACGCGCCCGATCGGCGTGAAACGCAGGCCCAGCTTCGCCCCGTCGATTTCCACCGGCTCCGGGTCGACCGGCTTGATGTGCTGCTGGTAGGCGCGAACGTGGGCGATCGACCGCTCCATTGCCCGCCGCCAATCCGCGTCCAGCCGGTTCCACGCCGCTTCGCACAGGGCCGGTTCCACGCGGATGTCGGCTTCGGTCGCTTCGGGACGGGTAAACCGGCGCATGCAGCGAACCAGCGCCGCATCGCCATCGCGGCGAACGTCGTCGATGATGGCGCTGACGGTCGCGGCCACCTCCGACTGGCCGCCGGCCGACAGTGCACGCAACCGCCCGACCAGCTCATCGAGCTGTGCGCGATCGTCGGGCCGGTCATGGTGCAGCACAGTCAGCACATCAGGCCTCCGGGCGAACGCACATCCTACGCCGGAGCAGGGGCCGTCTCAATCGCCGGGCCCTCCCAGGATCCGTGACCCATCACCGAGAAACCGACAACGCAGGGCATCGGGGACTTGGGCCACGGCTGATGCGGGCGGACCACACTGCGCCGGTGAGCCTGTTGCCTGGAGGCAACATGCCGTTCAACCCCCGAGGCAAGACAGATCGGCCGAAACCCGGCGCCTGCACGTAACTTGATTGAGCAGAACATGTTAAATCCGACCATGGGCGGGGCGACCGCCGTGGCACAGGCTTTGGTCCGTGCTGGGGTGAGATGACGTCCACCCTGCGCATCACGATGCTGGTTCTGGCCTCGGCCGTCGGGACCCTGGCCGGTTGTGCTTCGACCGCCCGTTACGATCACCGCGCACTGCACGGCGAGACGTTCACCGTCAACAGTCCCCAGGCCGTGCTCGACAGTCCGCTGGTCCACCAGGCGCGGCAGGCACGGACCGGCGGTTTCGACCCCGGCACCGCGGCGTGGTGGGATCGGCGCAACGATGCTTACCTCAATGTCCGCCGAAACCAGCCCCGCGGCGAAACCGTTTTTTACGTGATCCACACCGAGAATCGGCTTCAGAGCTTCGGCAACCGCACCTTCGACGTGCACCGGCAGATCACCTATTCCAGCCGGTACGGGCGGATTGACCGCTGAGCCAACGATTCTCTAACCACTTTTCAAAACACCACTTGACGCTGGGCGGGCGCGATGGCATACTGGTCTGTCGATTTGCCGTGGGCCTGCGGGTCGCGCCCTTGGGGGTAACATGTCTTGGGGGCCGGTGCTTGTCGGGGCCACGTGGACATTTCTCACGACCGAGCGAAGGGATCGCCATGGCGACCGTGACCAAGAAGGAATTGATCGATCGGATTGCCGACGCCACCGGTGTGAAGCGTGTCGCCGTGAAGCAGATCTGTCAGAGCTTTCTCGACGCGATCATCGTCGAACTGGGCAAGGGCAACCGGCTGGAGTTCCGCGACTTCGGCGTCTTTGAAGTCAAGGAACGCGCCGCCCGCATGGCCCAGAACCCCAAGACCCTCGAACGCGTCCACGTCCCGCCGAAGCGCACCGTCAAGTTCAAGGCCGGCAACCTGATGAAGAAAACGCTCAGCGGCGACGCCGACGCCGCGGACATCAACTTCTCCGCCGCCGAATCCGGCGAATCCTGATCCCAGCGCCCATGAACCCCTGGCGCGATCAGCTTCGACACCAACTCGACCAGCGACAAGCCCGACATCACCTGCGAACATTGCGGCCGGTTGACCGCTGTGGGTTGAAGATCCGGCGCGGGGGGCGCGAACTGCTGAACCTGGCCTCCAACGATTACCTCGCGCTCGCCTCGCATCCGAAACTGCGCGACGCGGCGATCCGTGCGGCCGAACGCTTCGGCACGGGCGCCGGCGCCAGCCGACTGATCACCGGTCACCTGGCCCTTCACGAGCAACTCGAACAGCGTTTCGCCGAGTTCAAACATGCCGAAGCGGCGCTGCTGCTGCCGACCGGGTACACCGCGGCCCTGGCCGTGCTGACCAGCCTCGCCGAGCCGGGCGATCGGGTCTGCCTGGACAAGCTCTGTCACGCCAGCCTGATCGACGCCGCCGGGGCGAGCGGCGCGACGGTGCGCGTTTATCCGCACGGGAACCTCGACAAGCTCGACCGTTTGCTCGGCCGGGGCGCGGCGCGGCGCCAACTCATCGTCACCGACAGCGTGTTTTCCATGGACGGCGACAGCGCCGATCTGCCCGCTCTGTGCGAGCTGCGTGATCGGCACGGCGCGATCCTGCTGGTCGATGAAGCCCACGCGACCGGCGTGCTCGGCGAGACCGGCGCGGGACTGGCCGAAGCGCAGCACGTGGCCGGACGCATGGACGTGGTCATCTCCACCGCAAGCAAGGCGCTGGGCTGCCTGGGGGGGATGGTGACCGGCCCGCGCCTGGTGATCGACACGATCGTCAACACCGCCCGGCCGTTCATCTACACCACCGCCGCCCCGCCCATGCAGGCCGCGGCCATCAATGCGGCGCTCGACGTGGTGCGCGATGAACCCGATCGCCGGCGGCGCCTGCACGATCTGTCGGCGCGTTTGCGCCGCGAACTGCGCCGGCACCGCTGGCCCGTGGCCGACGATCCTGCGCCCATCATTCCGCTGATCGTGGGCGGAGCCGCCGCCGCCTGCGCCCTGTCGGATCGGCTGGCCGAGGCGGGGTTCTGCGTGCCCGCGGTCCGCCCCCCGACCGTCGCCCCGGGAAGTGCGCGATTGCGGATTTCCCTCCGGTGCGATCTGGACGACAATGACCTGCGCCGACTCATCGACGCGGTCGGACCACACGGAGGTTGACCATGCGAAATCCGAATGGTCTTGTGCTGCTGGTGCTGCTGGGCAACCTCGCCGGTTGCGGGGCCGAGGTGAACCAGCGCGGCGACACCCTCCGCCGCGACGGAATTCTCCGCGTCTACGTCCTCGTTCAGCCGCTCGAAGCCGGCGACCCGCTCACCCGCGACCACCTGCGGCAGGTGCAGGTCGTCAAGGCCCTCACCGAGGACCGCGATCTGGTCACCGACCGGCAGATCGACCGGTACCTCGGCCAACCCGTCCAGCGCCCGGTGCCCAGGGGCCACATGCTCAAGACCACTGCGTTCACCGCCCCGTAACGGTACACTTGAAAGATGGCCAAGAAGAAAACCAAAGCGCAGATGCCGCGGTACGAGCAGGCAATCGAGCAGCTCGAGCAGATCATCGAGCGCATCGAGTCCGGCGAGATCGGCCTGGAAGACGGCATCGAAGCATACGAGCGCGGCATGAAACTCATCCACCACTGCCGCAGCATCCTCGACCGCGCCGAGTCGAAGATCGAGGAACTGTCGCCCGAGGAAGCGGAGGCGACAGAAGAACGAACCGAAGAGGACGATGAGCCACGGATGAACCCAGATCGTTGAACTGACCAAGGAGCGGTCCCTTGCCGCTGTCGCTCTGGCTCATCTTCATCACCGTGACCGGGGCCTGCGTGGGCAGTTTTGTCAACGTGGTCGTCTACCGGTTGCCGACGGGGCGGAGCATCGTCCGGCCGCCGTCGCATTGCCCGGCGTGCGGGTATCGGCTGGCATGGTGGGACAACGTGCCGATCCTCGCGTGGTTCTACCTGCGGGGCAAGTGTCGCAAGTGCGGCCAGCGGATCAGCTTCCAATACCCGATGGTGGAACTGGTCGCGGCGGTGCTGTTCGGCGGGTGGTTCGTGGTCTGCTACTTCACCGATCTTCGGCCGGACTTCGCCGGGGCGGGCCTGGCGAATTCCTGGCCTGTGCTGGCGGTGTACCTGGTGATGTGGGCGGCGCTGCTGGCCGGCACGCTGATCGACGCGCGGTACTTCATCATCCCGATCGAGATTTCCTGGGTGGTCATGGTGTGCGCGATCATCGTCATGCCGCTGACGGTCTGGCTGTTGCCGGGCGCGGTCTTCGAGGAGGCGCGCGCGATCGACGGCGGGCTGGGCATGGCGTTCGAGGTGACCGAGCGCAGCGCGGCGCCGCTGGCGGCCGGGCGGTTGACGGCGATCGTCGCGCCCGCGGGCGCGGTGCTGGGATTGCTGATCGCGAATCTGCTGTTGCGGCTGAAGATGCTGCCGCACAGTTTCGCCGACCTCGACACCACCGACGAACAGACCGACGATCCGGACACCTGGGCGGTGCATCCGTACCCGCGGCGGGAGGTGCTCAAGGAAGGCGCGTTTCTCGCGTTGCCCATCGCCCTGGGGCTGCTGGGATACTGGTTGGCGTCGGGGCGCGACGCCC
>CAYNCM010000014.1:0-46614 GCA_964395825.1 uncultured Planctomycetaceae bacterium | reverse complement strand
GTCGTCCTGGTCCTTCTTGCCACCGAACACGCCTTCCAGCGCGCCGCCGATGCCCTGCTCGACCTTCTTGCCGAGGTCTTCGCCCGCGCCGCCGGCGCCTTCGGCGGCTTTCTTCAAGGCCTCCGAGCCTTCGCCGGTCACTTTTTTCAGTGCCTCGGTGCCCTTTTGACCGGCATCCTTGAGCGCCTCGGTCCCCTGGCCGATCACGGCTTCGGCCATTTGCCCGGCCTTGCCGCCGACCTGTGTGGCCAGAGCGTCCACATGGCCCAGTTGCTTGACCAGGCTTCCCGCGACGTTCGGAACGAGTTCGGCCACCTGGTCGACCGAGAACACGCTGGCCAGCACCGCGGGCACGATGCGGCCCATCAGTTCGCTCATCGCCATGCCCTGCGCGTTGTCCTGCGTCAGGCCGTCCATCTCGATCCTGTTAATCTTCACCGTGCGCGTGCCCACCACCGGCACGCGCAGATGCAGCGTGATGTCGGTCATGGTCAACCGATCGACGATAAACTTCCTGCCCGGTTTGGCCTCTGCGGCAGGTTCGTCTTCGGCCGGTGCATCGCTCTTGAACCGTTCGAGGTTGTCGAGGATCGGTTGGACGTTGTCGCCGTCGCCGGTCTTGATGTAGTACACGTCCAGGCCGTTCAGCTCGATCAGTGGCACGCGCACGGTGTCGCTGAGCACCGAGCCGCCCTCAATTTTCAGGCCGAAGTGACCGGCCGCCATCAGGTGCGGTTCGGTGAAGCCTTCGGGGTTGGCGACGGTCAGACCGTCCAGGCCGACCGATCCGCCGATCAGCCCGATGTCGACGTTGTCCACCGTCACGGGCACGCCAAGGGCGTAAGTTCCGCCCTTCTCGATGGCCCCCGCGGCAATGCTGTCGATCATCATCCAGGCCACTGCGGCCACGATCACCAGCACAATCACGATTCCGATCATCAGTTTTGCGAGCTTCTTCACCACATCGCCTCCAGAAATGGGGTTGGATAGGTGTGCATTGTACGATGGGCCGAGGTCGATAACCATAAAGTTGTGGCGGATTTGGCACAGGCCGCTTACATGCGGTTAACATTGGGCAGAGGCACCATACCATGCATCCGCTGATTGTCTTGCTGTCGATCGCCGGGGGCGTCGCACTGATCCTGTTCGGCATCCGCTACTTGCGCAAGGGACTGGATCGCATCTTCGGTCCGCGCCTCGGACGTTGGGTGCAGCGCATGACGGGCAATCGCTTGACCGCCCTGGTCAGCGGCGTCGGCGTGGCGATCGTGGCGCCGTCCAGCACGACCATGAGCCTCCTGGCCGTGCAGACCGTCCAGGCCGGCCACGCCAGCGCACGCCAGATGCTCGCCATGCTCTACGGCGCGAACATCGGCCTGACCATTACGGTGATGCTCATCACGTTCCGCCTGGAGCGCTTCGCCCCGCTGCTTTTCCTCGTCGGCGCGGTCCTGTTCATGGCCTTCCGCCGATCGACCTGGCGCGGCATCGGGCAGGCGCTGCTGTCGCTGGGGTTCATCTTCACCGCCATTGGCATCATCAAGCAGTTCGCCGGCGGCGTCCAGCCCGGCGGCGATCTGGAACAGATCATCGACATCGCCTCGGGCTACCCGTGGGTGCTGGCGGCTTGCGCGGTGGTGCTGGCGGTCTTGCTGCAATCATCGACGGCGACGATCGGTCTGATTATCGGCCTGGTCGCGGCCCAGCGGATGCAATCGCTGTCGGCGGCGATCGCGGTGGTGGCCGGGGCGAATGTGGGCATCACCATCACGACGCTGATCGCGGGCTGGTCGCGGATCGAAAGCCGGCGCCTGGCCGCCGGGGTGCTGCTGTCGGCGGCGCTGGTGGCGACGATCTTCCTGCTGTGGATCGAACCGATCACCCGCTGGATCGAGATGATCCCCGTCACCAACGCATCCAACCGCATCGCCTACGCCCACACGGGGTTCAACCTGGTGCTGGCGGCGGTGGGACTGCCGCTGGTCGGACCGATCACCGCGCTGGCCACCCGTGTGCTGGGCGAACCGCGAAGCGTCGATCACACCGCGCCGCGCTACATCGGCCAACCGGTCTCGATGGATTCGCCGGGGTTGGCGCTGGGCCAGTCGGCCCGGGAAATCACGCGGGTGGGCGAGATTGTGCGCCAGATGATCACCGACGAATGGCAAGCCCTGAAGAATGATGACGAAGCGCTGGCCCGGCAGGCCGCCGAACGCGATGACATCGTCGACAGCCTCGACCGGCGAATCAAGCAGTATCTCAGCCGCCTGGCCCGCGAGGCCCTGGAAGAAGAAGACGCCGCCCGGCAGGTGCAGCAGTTGAGATACCTCAACGACCTGGAGATTGTCGGCGATGCGATCGACAAGAACATCTCCGTGCTGGTGCGCAAGAAGATCGCCAACAAGGTGACGTTCAGCGACCAGGGATGGGCGGAGCTCGACGATTTCTACAACAAGGTGCTCCGGAACATGCTCATCTCCGAAACGGCCGCGGCCAACGGCGACCACGACCTCGCCCGTCAGTTGATCCGGCACAAGAATCGCATGGCCGAACTGGAGCAGGAATTGCGCACCCGCCACTTCAAACGCCTCAACGAAGGGCTCAGCCAGTCCGAAGAAACCAGCTCCATTCATCTCGACCTGATCACCTATCTCAAGACGATCAACGATCACGTGACGCACATCGCCTACACCATTCTCGGCGAGTCGGACCATGCCACATCGCACAAGGATGCTAAGATGGACGATGATGAACGAACAGGACACGAACCGGACCGAACGCCAGACGCTGCACGGCTGGACGGTGGACCTGACCGATGCCCGCATGACGCTGGACGCGCTGGAAAAGGCGTTTGACTATCGCGGCGACGTGACGCTGGGCCTGCGCGACGGGTCGACTGTGTGCGGGTATATCTTCGATCGGCGCACCGGGACGAACCTCGATGACTCCCACGTGCACCTGATGCCCGAAGACGGTTCACCGGTGCGCCGGATCAACTACAGCGAAATCAAGTCTCTGGAATTCACCGGCAAGGACGCGGCGCACGGCAAGAGTTGGGAGAACTGGCTGAACCGTTACACCGAGAAACGTGCCCGCGGCGAATCACCGGACCTGCATCCCGAATCGCTGGACCAGTGACGGGGTTCACCGGCGCGTCGGGCACACGACGTCCCATGGCAGCACGCCGCAGCGGCCGACGTTCTGATCCACCCGATCGACCATCCCCGCGCAGGTCGCCATGCGGGCGTCTTCCCAGTCGGTTCGTCCCACATCCGACCAGGGCGGGGCCCGCCGGTTGCGAGGCGATCGAGGTTCGGCGTGGCGATCTCACCGCCGAAGCAGCCGATGTCGCTGTAGCCCATATCGTCGC
The DNA here is from genome assembly GCA_964395825.1 of uncultured Planctomycetaceae bacterium. Classification (GTDB taxonomy): domain Bacteria; phylum Planctomycetota; class Phycisphaerae; order Phycisphaerales; family Zrk34; genus JANQFT01. The sequence continues at coordinate 43,244 of CAYNCM010000014.1, read as the reverse complement.
AAAGCATCAGCAGGATGTTGGGACGATCTGATGGTGGGTTCATCCAAGCGAGTCTAACGGTGGGAAACCGGTGCGGCAACCGATCGACCGTGTGCCGGCTCGATCACCCAAGAGGTGCAATCCATTCACCGCGTCGTCTTTCGCTTCCGCTTTTTAACCACCTTCGTGCCGGGCGTGCCGGGTTTGGGTTTGGCCGGTTCGACTTCGGCCGCGGTCACCTTGCCGGATTCGGGCAGCGATTCGAGCTCCTTGATCCGATCCCGCAGCGCGGCGGCTTTCTCGAATTCCATCGCTTCGGCCGCTTCCAGCATTTCCGCCTCCAGCTTCGCGATCATCTCCGCGACGTCGTACTGCGGTTCGGTCTTGCCGACCGCTTGCCTCGCCGTGCGATGGGCCCGCACTTCCAGTTCCAGCCCCTGCCGGATCGCCTTGCGGATGGTTTGCGGGGTGATGTGGTGCTCGGCGTTGAACGCGAGCTGTTTCTCGCGTCGGCGGCGCGTTTCATCAATCGCCGCCTGCATCGCTTCGGTCACGGTGTCGGCGTAGAGAATCACCCGCGCGTGCACGTTCCGCGCGGCCCGGCCCATCTGCTGGATCATCGACGTCTGGCTTCGCAGGAAGCCGGTCTTGTCCGCATCGAGAATGCACACCAGCGAAACCTCCGGCAGATCAAGCCCTTCGCGCAACAGGTTCACCCCCACCAGCACATCGTATGCTCCTGTCCGCAGATCGCGCAGGATTTCGACCCGATCCATCGTCTCGATCTCACTGTGCAGGTAGCGTGTGCGCAGGCCCTGCTCGGCGAGGTAGGCGGACAGATCTTCGGCCAGGCGCTTGGTGAGGGTGGTGACCAGCGTGCGTTCGCCGGCCGCGGCGCGTTCGGCCGCCAACTGGTGCAGATCCGCCACTTGCCCGCTGGCCGGCCGCACCTCCACCTCTGGATCGACCAGGCCCGTGGGGCGGATGACCTGCTCGACCACTTCGCCGCCGGTCCGTTCCAACTCGTACGGCCCGGGGGTGGCGCTGACGAAGACCACCTGGGGCCACATCCGCTCGATCTCCTCGAACTTCAGCGGCCGGTTGTCCATGGCGCTGGGCAGGCGAAAGCCGTGATCGACCAGCACCTGTTTGCGGTTGCGGTCGCCGTTGTACATCGCCCGCAGTTGCGGAATCGTCACGTGCGATTCGTCGATGAACATCAGCCAGTCATCTTCAGGGAAGTAGTCGAGCAACGTGTAGGGCCGGCTGCCCGGGGCGCGGCCGTCGAGATGGCGGCTGTAGTTCTCAATACCCGAGCAGTAACCCACCTCCGTCATCATTTCCATGTCGTACTTGGTGCGGGCGAGCAGTCGCTGCGCTTCGAGCAGCTTGCCCTCGTGACGAAGCTGCATGACCCGTTCGTCCAGTTCGGCCCTGATGGTGCCCAGCGCCCGTTCGAGCTGGTCCTCCGGCATGACGTAATGCACCGCGGGATAGATGAACAGTTTGTCTTCCTCGGCGAGCAGTTCGCCCGTCATCGGATTGACCAGTTGCAGGGCGTCGACCTGGTCGCCGAACAATTCAATGCGGTAAGCGTATTCCTGATACGCCGGGTGCAGCTCGATCACATCGCCGCGCACGCGGAAGGTGGCGCGCTTGAAGTCGAAGTCGCTGCGGGCATACTGCAGATCGCTGAGCTGGCGCAGGAATTCCTGCCGGTCGATTTCCTGTCCGCGTTCGAGCGGGATCACCTGCTTCTTGTATTCCTCCGGTGAGCCGAGCCCGAAGATGCACGACACCGAAGCGACGATAATCACGTCGCGGCGGCTGGATAGATTCGCGGTGGCGGCGAGGCGCAGGCGGTCGAGATCATCGTTGCGGCTGGCGTCCTTTTCAATGTAGATGTCGCGCTGCGGGATGTAGGCTTCCGGCTGGTAGTAATCGTAGTAACTGACGAAGTAGCTGACCGCGTTGCCGGGGAACAGTTCCTTGAATTCCTCGTAGAGCTGTGCGGCGAGCGTCTTGTTGTGGCTGACGATGAGCGCGGGCTTGGCGACCTGCTCGATCACGTGCGCCATGGTGAACGTCTTGCCCGAACCGGTCACGCCGAGCAGCGTCTGGTGCGGTCGGCCCGCGCCGCAGCCGGCCACAAGCTGCTCGATCGCCTGCGGCTGATCGCCCGCCGGCTGGTACGCACTGACTAACTGGAACTGTCCCGGGGTTTGCATAGTCCCGCATTGTAACATGCCTCGGGAGATGATCGGCTGGTCGATACGTGCCTTTGCCGCCCGTTGGCCGGATCGGCGGTGACGTAGCGCCGCGTCAGTTTCGGCGACAGCCGACACAGCAGTTCATAACAACTGGTCTGTCCCTTTTCCGCCAGCACGTGCAGCGCGTTGGGCGCCGCCGGATCGTCCGAATAGACCTCCACCTCGCTGTCGATGTCCACGTCGGGAATCGTCGTCAGATCGACGATGAGCTGGTCCATGTTGACCTTGCCGCGCACTTCCGCCGGCGCGAGCTGCTCGCCCACCCGCACCACCGACTTGTTTGACAGGCTCAGCGGGTAGCCGTCGGCGTAACCCACCGGCACGATGCCCAGGCGCGAGCCGCGCCAGGTGGTGAACGTTCCGCCATAGCCGACCGGTGTGCCCGCGGGAACGTCGAGGGTGTGCACGATGCGGCTGAGCCATCGCATGACCGGCCGCAACTCGCCCAGTGCCCCGATCACCGGGCCCGGTGCCAGGTCGTGCTGGCCGTATCCGTACAGGCTCAGCCCCAGGCGCACCATCGTTTTGTGGTACGCCCGATCGCGCAGCAGCGCGTGCGTGTTGGCAAAGTGGATGGCCGTGCCGTTCGGGATGCAATCGGCGGTGCGCTCGACCAGGCCGTCGAACGCGCTGAGCTGCCTGGCGGTGTCGTAGACGTTGCCGTCGGCGCTGGCCGGATGGGTGAACAGCCCGGCAAGTCGCAGGTATCGCCTTTCCGCCAGGGAGTGCAGGGCCTGCTCGGCGTGGGCGACCGTCATCCCGCACCGCGACATGCCTGTGTCCACCTCCAGGTGAACGGGCATGGGCGTGCCGAACGCCTGGCCGATGCGTTCCACCGCGTCGATCTGCTCGAGGCTGTGGACGGTCAGGTGCAACCGCCCCGCCACCGCCGTGCGGTAGAGTGTGTCGGTTCGTGAGAGTTGCGTGACCGGCATGAGCACCAGCAGATCGACATTGATACCGCTGTGCGCCAGTTCCGCGGCCTGCGCGGCGTCGTACACCGCGAGCATGCCGACCCCGGCCGCCGCCAGTCGCTTGGCCACCGGCACGGCGCCCAGCCCATAACCGTTGGCCTTGACCACCGCGCAGATGCGGCAATCGTCCGGAAGAATGCCGCGAATGGACAACAGATTCGCCTCCAGCGCGGCGAAGTCGACATCGATGCGACTGGTTTCGATCATGGCGGCGTTCACCGTGCCTTCCGTGGCGCTGGCGAGGGCGGGTTGGGGCAGCACGGCGGGTTGACTTGTCCCGCTGCCGCGCCGCGTGTAGGATTAGTTGCAGACATCGTCATCGATATGACGATGTGAATCAAGGTAAAGGCTCACACCATCGCCGACCGGCGAAAGGCCGCCTACGCCGATCATGCCATCGCTGTTTCCACCGCAGCACTGACATCATCCGCGTACAGGCCTTTCGCCCCGGCTGCAGGGCATTGGCTGTCATGAATGAAATTTTCGACCCGAACCACACCTTCGCCGATCTGGGTTTGGGCCCAGCGGTGCTTAAGGGGATCGACGAGCTGGGTTTCGAGCGTCCGACCACCATCCAGGCGTCGCTGATCCCCGCGATCATGCAGGGCAAGGATGTGTTTGGACAGGCGAAGACGGGCACGGGTAAAACCGCCGCGTTCGCCCTGCCCATTCTGGACCGCGCTGAGCAGGACACGCCCATGCAGGCGCTGATTCTCGCGCCGACGCGGGAACTGGCCGTGCAGATCACCGCCGAGATCGACACGCTGGCCAAGCACACGCCGATGCGTTGCGTGGCCATCGTGGGCGGCAACTCCATGCGATCCCAGACCCGCGCCGTGAAGGATGGCGCCCAGATCATGGTCGGCACGCCCGGGCGCATGATGGATATGCACCAGCGCCGTATCATTCACTTCGATAACATCCGCTTCGCCGTGCTCGACGAAGTCGACCGCATGCTCGATATCGGGTTCCGCGACGACATCCGCCGAATCCTCAGCCACGTCAAGACCGAACACCAGACCATCTTCGTCAGCGCCACCATCAGCGACGACATCGAACGCCTTGCCCGCCGCTTCATGCGGGAAGATCAGGTGGAGAAGATTACCACCGTCGCCAGCAGCCTGACCGTTTCCATGGTGATCCAGAAATACATGGCCGTGCATCCGAAAGACAAGCGGCGGCTGCTGATGCACCTGCTCACCCACGAAGACCCGGCGCTGACCGTGGTGTTCTGCCGCACCAAGCAGACCGTCCGCCGCCTGACCGACTACCTGTGCGACAAGGGTATCCGCGCCCACCAGATCCACGGCGATCTTCATCAGGGAAAGCGCAACCGCGTCATGCAGCAGCTCCGCGGCGGGAAGCTGGAAGTGCTGATCGCCTCTGACCTCGCCGCCCGCGGGCTCGACGTGCAGGGCATCAGTCACATCATCAACTACGACCTGCCTGAAGACCCGGAGATCTACGTCCACCGCATCGGCCGCACCGCCCGCGCCGGCGCCAGCGGCACCGCCTGGAGCTTCGTCACCCCGGAAGAAGGCCAGCGCCTGACCGACATCGAGAAACTGACCGGTGTGCTGATCGAGGCGTTGGATTACCCCGACTTCGAGCCGGGCCACTACGCCGACGAACACGATGACCGACCCGCCGATCGCCCCGACCGCCAGAGCCGCTACGCCGCCCCGGCCCACGTGGCCGACGAGCAATCCGATCCTGCGATGTTCCCATCCGGCGTGGTGCCCAAGTCCGGCCCGCGGCGCACGCTGGGCGCCCGCTTTCGCACCAAGCGCAGCCGCCGCTGATCCCGTTGCGTCCTCCCTGCCGCCGCCCATTCCGCTGAAGTTCCGCGCAAATACCTTAGAAAAAAGGCTTAACGCAAATCGTGTCGAAACGGCCCGACAGGCCGTTTCGAGTGGTTGTTTGCATAACCGGCGTTCAGGCAACGAGTTGCGGGAACAGGCCCATAGCCGATGGGGTGGCCCGATCGGCCCGGAACCGGACAGATTTCGCGGCGACCGGCCTTGAGTCGGCCAGAGGTATCGGCCCATCGCCGAACCGGGCCGCGGTAAAACCGCGCCGCCCGGCGATGCCGTCCAATCCCTGAATCTCGGTCGGCGTTACGTGTTCGCCTTGCGGCGGCGCTGGAGTTCGGCGTCGATAAAGCCCTGCAGGTCACCATCGAGCACGCGCTGCGGGTTGCCCACTTCGTGGCCGGTACGGATATCTTTCACGCGATTGTCGTAGAACACGTAACTGCGAATCTGCGTGCCCCAGCCCATCTTCAGGTCGCCCTGCTCGGCCTGGCGTTCGGCTTGGCGTCTTTCTTCCTCGGCCTGTTCGAGCTTGGCCTGGAGGATGGACAGGGCGATCTTCTTGTTCTGGACCTGCGATTTCTCGTTGGAGCAGACGACCTGGATGCCGGTCGGTTCGTGGGTGATGCGGCAGGCGGTGGCGACCTTGTTGACGTTCTGTCCGCCGGGTCCGCGGGATCGGGCGAAGAACTCGATGTCGCAGTCGTTCTCGTCGATGGTGATGTCGGCGTCGCCGAGTTCGGGGGTCACGTCGACGGTGGCGAAGCTGGTCTGTCGTTTGCCCTGGGCGTTGAACGGTGACACGCGGGCCAGCCGGTGCGTACCGCGCTCGCACGACAGATAGCCGAACGCGTACGGTCCCTGGACGCGGAGGGTCACGTCGCTGATGCCAGCCTCCTCGCCGTCGTGCCGGTCGACTTCTTCGACCTTCCAGCCCTGACGCTCGAAGTACATCAGGTACATGCGCATGAGCATCTCGGCCCAATCGTTGGCCTCGGTGCCGCCGTCGCCGGCGTAGATCGACAGGAAGCAATCGCGGTGGTCGTGTTTGCCCGACAGCAGCGACTGCGTTTCCAGGCGCTCCATTTTTTTCTCGAGCTGGTCGAGCTGCTGATCGACTTCGCCGAGCGTGTCGGCGTCGTGTTCCGATGCGGCCAGTTCGTGGAGGATCTGCAAATCTTCGACGGCCCGGGACATCTGCTGGACCGGTTCGATTTGGGCCTTGAGCGTCTTCAGCTCCCCCACCACCTTCTGGGCCTGGTCCTGGTGGTTCCAGAAGTCCGCCTCGTTCATTTTGCCTTCGAGTTCGCGCAGGTGTTCGGCCTTGGCGTCGACGTCAAAGGGAATCGCGGATCGTCAAAATCCGCGCCTCGAGTTCCTCGATGCTGCCTGACAGGTCATCACGGACCATGGGGCTGTTCCTTGGGTGGGGGGTTCGGGCCGGTTACCGATACCCGGCTCTTCGCTGCGTTCAGAACCGGTTCGGGGTCACAGCACCTTGGCGACGGCTTCGCAGAGGTGTTGCATATTGCCTTCGGTCATGCCGGCGACGTTGATCCGGCCGGACCCGACGATGTAGATCGCATGTTCTTCCTTCAGTTGGGCGACCTGGTCCCTGGTCAGGCCGGACATGCTGAACATGCCGCGCTGGTCGGCGATGAAGCGGAAATCGTGCGAGGGGGCCTTGGTCTTCATGGTGTCGACGAACAGGCGGCGCATGGTGTTGATACGGTCGCGCATGGTGGCCAGTTCGTCCTTCCATCGCCCGGTCAGGGCGTCGTCGGTGAGAACCTGGGCGACGATTTCACCGCCGTGGGCCGGGGGATTGGAGTAGTTGGTGCGGATGCAGAGCTTGACGTGGCTCATGACGGCCTTGAGGACGTCGGAACTGGGGGCAATGACGGTCATCGCGCCGACGCGCTCGTTGTACAGACCGAAATTCTTGGAGAAACTGGAGCAGATGAGCATTTCGTGGAGGTTGTCGGCGAGGTGTCGCACGCCGAGGGCATCTTCGTCCAATCCGTCGCCGAATCCCTGATAAGCGAAGTCGACGATGACCAGCACGCCGCGGTCGTCGAGGGCGGCGGCGATGGGGCGCCACTGTTCGCCGGTCGGGTCGACGCCGGTGGGGTTGTGACACGCGCCGTGGAGCAGGACGGCATCGCCGGCGGGGATGTTCTTCAGGCCGGCGATCATGGCGTCGAAATCGAGGGCGTTGGCCTCGGCGTCGAAGTAGGGATACGAGTCGATGTTCAACCCGGCGGCGGTGAAGACGCCTTTGTGGTTCGCCCAGGTCGGGTTGGGCAGGTGGATGGTCCTGACGTTCTGAACGCGGGCGAGGTAATCGGCGGCCACGCGCAGCGCGCCGGTGCCGCCCGGGGTATGGGCGGTGTCGGCGCGGTTGGCGCCGAGGACGGCATGATCGGCGCCGAGGATCAGTTGGCGGACAATCCGGCCGTATTTCGGATCACCGGTCATGGGCTTGTAGCCCTTGGACGTTTCGCCGTCGAGAATTCGTTTCTCGGCCTGTTTGACCACGTCGAGGACGGGGGTGTTGCCGGCGGGGTCTTTGTAGACGCCCACGCCGAGGTTGATCTTGTCGGACCTGGAGTCGGCGACGAACGCTTCGGTCAGGCCGAGAATCGGATCGGGGGGTGCGGTCTGGATGGTTTCAAACATAGCCGTTCCTTTGTTCGACAGCGGTGCGAGGGGTTAAGTTACGCCAAGTCGGGCCGGTTGAAAAGGGGGCGACTTGCGTGCGGCGGCTCAGGTGCTATAAAGATCGGTTCGACGAACACAACGCCAACAGGGAGTTCAACCGAAATGGCTAAGCAGGTGCGCATGGGTGTGATCGGTCTGGGGAACATGGGCAGCCATCACATCAAGTACATGAACGAGATTCCCGGCTGTCGCCTGGCGGCGGTGGCCGATCGCGATCCGGAGAAGCTGGCGCGGGCCGATTGCTACGAGGACGTCGAGCAGTTCGCCGAGGGAATGGACCTGGTAAAGAAGGCGGACGTGGACGCGATTCTGATCGCCACGCCGCACTACGACCACCCGCCGCTGACGCTGGCGGCGTTTAAGCGCGACCTGCACGTGCTTTGTGAAAAGCCGGTGGCGGTGACCGCGGCGGCGGCGGACAAGGTGAACAAAGCCTTCGCGCGGAAGAGGAAGAAGCCGATCTGGGGCGCGATGTTCAATCAGCGCACGCACGCGAACTGGAAACTCGTGCGGCGTCTGATGGCCGACGGGGAAATCGGCGAACTGCGGCGGGTGGCGTGGATTATCACGAGCTGGTTCCGCTCGCAGGCGTATTACGATTCGGGCGGTTGGCGGGCGACGTGGGCCGGCGAAGGCGGCGGTGTGCTGATCAACCAGTGCCCGCACAACCTGGACCTGATCACGTGGTTCTGCGGCACGCCGAATCGCGTGACCGCCAACGTGGGCCTGGGCAAGTATCACGACATCGAAGTCGAAGACGACGTGACGGCGATTCTCGAATACCCCAACGGCGCGACCGGCGTGTTCATCACCACCACCGGCGATTCGCCCGGAACGAACCGGCTGGAGATCGTCGGCACCAAGGGTAAGATCGTCACCGGCGGGGGAACGGTCGAAGTGACCAGAACCCACCAGGACATCGTCGACTTCTGCATGACCACGCCGACCGCGTTCGACAAGGTCGACTCCGACCGCATGGTCATCGAACCGGGCGGCCAGGGCGGCGGCCACCGCGAGGTGACCGAGCGTTTCGTGCAGGCGATTCTCGCCAACGACGACCGCCTGCTGGTCGCCCACGCCAGCGATGGCCTCAAGGGCCTGGAACTGGGCAACGCGATGCTGATGAGCGGCGTGCTGGGCGAGCCGGTGAAGATCCCCACGCCCCGGGCGAAGTTCGAGAAGCTCATCAAGGATCTGGCCGCCAGGAGCAAAGGCCGCAAGCCCAGGAAGGTGCGCAAGGCGAAGGTCGACATGGGCTCGTCGTTCTGAGCCGCACGTCGATTCCTGATTCAACACAAAGCCCTGGGCCGCAAAGCCCAGGGCTTTTTCAAGGCTAAGGCGCAAGCGGCTGGAGTTGCGTGCGCCGCGTTGTTCAGCTCGGGTTCAGGCCGAGCGCTTGGATGACGGGTTTGTCGAGTTCGCGCTTTTCGGATGGCGCGTCGGGGTTGGAGACGATCTGGAATCCGCCGCCGCAGTAGTCCCAGATGCTCCAGCCGAACCCGTGCCGTTCCATCTCGTCGACGATGTGTTCGAGATACCGCAGGCGCGCGTCGCGCGGGGCGTACTTGGCATACACGCCGAACTCGCCGACCACCACGCGCCGATCGTGCTTCTGCGCCCATTCGGCGATAGGCTCGAAGCGTTTGGCGGTGTTGGCCTTCGTGCCCCAGCCGCTCTTGAGTTGGTCCGACAAAACCTGTTTTGCCTTGTCCGATGCCTTGTCCCCTTCAACCACCGCCGCCTGCGCTTCGGCCAGATTCTCTGCGGTCAGCGGCCAGGGCACATCCCGCAGCGGGCGATACCAGTCCTTCATCCACACCGCGCCCTGGTGGGTGAACGGCGACGGTTCGTAGTAGTGGAATGCCCAGATCACGTTGCGGTCGGGATGCGGTTCGATCTTCGGTAGTTCCCACGCCAGCATGTACGCCCCGCCGTTGGCGATGAGCGTGTGATCCGGCGCCTCGGCCCGCACCAGGGTCAGCAGCTTGTCCTGGTAAGCCTGCCAGCTCTGCGTCCAGAATCCCTGGCCGCCCGGTTCGTTGAGCAGCTCCAGAAACACCCATTCCGGATCGGTGGTCGTCGCCAGGTGGGCGGCGAACTGGCCCCACCACTTGATGAACTTCGCCGCCATCGGCTTGCCCCGCATCTTCTTGTAGGAGTTGCTCTTCGGATGCACGTCCACGATCACCGCCAGGCCATGCTCGCGGATCATCCGGATCGCCCGGTCGTATTCGCCCAGCAGTTCCCGATCCAGATCCCCGGTGGACTTGTCCATCAGAAACGTCGGATCGGTCGCCATGCGAATGTGGTCAAACCCGGCGTCCGCGATCCGTTTGAGGTCGTGGTTGGTGATGTAGGCCCGGAAGAACTCGGCGTTGAACCCGCCCTTCTTCCCGTGGGCTTTGACGTTCCATGGTTGGCAGAACCAGTTGTTGATGTTCACGCCCTGCTGCAGCCGGCCGTAGCGGGCGGCGCTGACCGCCGGGCCGTAGGCCTCCGCCGGGCGGTACTGCGCTCTTTCCGCGGCGACGTCCGCTTCCGTGACCACTTGCGCCTTGAAGTAATCCACGTCCAGCCGACCCGCCTTCGAGCCGTAGAATCCCAGGCGGAACAGCAGGCCGTCCGCCTCTTTCGGCACGTCGATCGTGCGCCGCTTGACCACCCAGCCGTCCGACGAGCCGGTCACGTTGCCCAGATCGATCCAGCCGCCGGCGTTGGCCCCGCCCTTGCGGAAGCGGCCGTGCACTTTGCCCTTCTGATACCCGCGATCGCCGCCGACGATGTCCGTCCATCGGTACCGCGCTTCGAGCTTCAGTTTCACCGCCTCTGCCGGAATCCGGGCGATCTGTTCGATGAAGTTGTCTGCGCTGTCGCCTGACACGGCGATCGACACGAATTCGACCTCGCCCTCCCGGCGCAGTTCAACCGTGCCCTGCCTGCCCTTCCACATCCATCCCGCCGGCGCGGCATTATCGCCGGCCCGGGCGAACTGGGCGTTGTCAAAGATATTCACCGCGCCGTCGTCGGCCCGGGTGAGATGAGCACAACCGGTGGTCACGAGCAGGCACAAAACAAGAATTCGAGGCATGGCAGACTCCTTGGGGGGCATGGGGTGCACGGGATGAAGCGGCCGGACGGCGAGCGACTGTCGGTGTGCTACTTCCACCAACTGAGGGACGTTTCGTTGGGCCGCAGGTTCTGGCGTTGAATCTCGTTGTAGTTGCGGGTCTCAGCGTGGCCGTCGGCGAACAGCAGATTCGTCCGCAGTTCGCCTTGCGTACCGCTGGTTCCCGCTTCGCGATAGCGGGGATCGTACCTGGTCGCGCTGGCGGGAATGTCCTGGTTGGGCCCAAGGGTGATCGGGTCGGCCAGGTCGTCATCGGATGGAGCGTACTTCTTGCCGTAGATCGCGCTGCCGTCGAACCGCCCGTCCACGGTGGCGTCGCCCTGGCGGTTGTACTGGGCGCCGTCCATGAACACGATCACCTCAGCGTCGCGACCGATGTAACTGGCCGGTAACGGGCGAACCTTCTCGTGATCGTTGGAGCTGGCCTGCATCTTGCGCATGATCGCGGGGTTGGACGAGTAATGCTGGGCTCCACCGTCGATGGTGGCGTTGGCGCAGCGCCAGACCTTGGAGTTGTTGCCCGCGTAAGGCTGGACCCATCCGCGCCAGGTCGATTTCTCCGGGTAAGGTTCCAGGGCCGACTGGTAGCTGGCGTTGTAGGCGGTGGGATAGCGGTTCTGTCGTTCGGAGCGAAGCTGGGCCAGGCCCAGGCCGAGTTGCCGCTCATTGGACAGGCAGGCCACCGCTGAGGCCAGCCGCCGGGCCTTGTTGAGCGCGGGCAGCAGCATGGCGATCAGCAGCGCGATGATTGCCACCACGACCAGTAGTTCAATAAGAGTGAAGCCCCCTCGGCCGTTGCGGGTTGTGGCTGTGTGCGTCGACATCGTTTTTACCTTTGCGTTGTTCGAAAGCCCCGGACCGTCCGAATGTTCATGCCCCCACGCGCGTCGGCGGCGGCGTCGAGCCAGCACCGTGGCAGCAGACAGCAACATCACCGACGCCGGTTCGGGGACCGGCGTGCTGTCGATTCTCAGGCGGTCCATCACGGCGGCGTCATCGGCGGTTTTGAAACGGAACGCCACGCCATAGCCTTCTGGAAGCCCGCTGAGATCCAGTTCTGCCGGGATCCGGTCGAAAACCCGGGTAAAACCGTCCACCCGTGCGTAAGTTTCCTCGATATCCCGCCAGTCAGTCCAGAAATCAATCTTCGCGTCGCCGTCGGTATCCACGCCCATCTGCACCTGCACGCCGTCGACCCACGGGCCGGCACTGGTCATCTCGTCGTGGTCCTGCACGAACAGCACGAATTCGCCTTCGGCCATGCCGATCGCCGGATCGGCGCGTAGGTTGTTGCGGATCACCCCTGCCCACTCGAATGGCTGGTTGATGTCGTCAGTCATCCAGTAAGCAAGGCCGATCGGTTCCAAGCCTTCCGGATCGTAGTCGCAGAACATGTAGTAGGTGTCGCCGATACGGATGATTTCATAATCGCCGAAAGCATCTTTGGACCCGGTGTACTCGGCGTAGGTGTAGGTTCCATTGTGCGGATGCACGTAAGTGCTGGTGTCGCCGGTGGCTGTGCCGCGCAGGTCGATCGGCGCGGGGTGTTCGGCATAGGTGAACCCGTTGATTCCATCGGGGCTTGAGGTGTGCCCGGCCAACTGCGAGTCCCAGTTGTGGTCTTTCGCGTTGATCGCCGACCAGTCTTCGTAGATCAGGTGGATCGTGCCATCGCGATCCCTGAACGCGCCCGCGTCCGACCCGTGCGACGGATCGTCGAACACCTGCCCCACGGGTGTCCGGATGCCGTCGGTGAGGTCTTCATCAATGATCAGATGCGGATTCTCATCGTTGGGGTTGTCGTAGTAAATGTAGAACTTGCCATCGACATATTCAGCGCTGCTGACCCAGGTCTGTCCGGTCACATCGCCGTGGGCGGTCCAGTGGACCATGTCGGTGCTGTGCCAGGCGCCGAAGTGACCGTTGGTGCCGGGGCCGACGTTCAGGTACCAGTAGTCGTCCTCGGCCGGGGAGATGAACACCGGCGCATTGGGATCATTGGTTGGTCCAAGGTTGCCCGCGTCGGTCCACTTGTCGCGGCCCCAGTCCTTCGTCTGGGCCATCTTCATTCCGTCGAACCGCTGCTTCCGGGCGAACATCTGCACGCGGGATTCGAATACCGCCCCGCCGACCGTGGGCGCGGCGGCGCCGTCGGCGATTTGAAACTGTCCGGCGCTGCCGGCGGCGGCGTTCCAGTCATCGTTCGAATCGACGGTCCATCCGGAGGTCTGCTTTACCGGCAACGGCCCCGGCGGCGGGGAGGCGGTCAGGCTCTGCAGAAGCAGCGCGTTATAGTGCACGTTGCCGAATCCCATCGCTTCCATGGTGATCTGCTGCGTGGCGGTCGAGGCGGTGAACGTGCCCACGGCATACTGGCCGTAATGGCCGCCCTGCACGCCGGACGACGGATCGCCCCCAGCCAGGTCGACCATATGCCCTGTCCCGTCGCCGTAGCGCATGGTCCGGTCATCGCCGAGAACGCGCTGATCGTTGAACCATAGCTGGACCTTGTACTGCTGGCCGGGCGTCAGGCCGCTGAAGGACATGGTCCCGGTGACGATGCCACCGGGCATACCGTCGGCCCAACTGAGCGAGCGGATGAGCGAGTCGTAGCCGCTGTTGCCGGTGGAGATCATTGAACCGCCGTTATAGACATCATTCAGCACGCCATGCTGCGGCGCGTTGGCGGACGAGGAGCCGGTGGCGAGGAAACTGACGCCGGCCGGCAGGTTGGCGTAGCTGGATGCGAGGAAGCTCACGTCCTTGACGCTGATCGCACTTTCGCCACCGTTGAGGGCGTAGAGGATGTCACCGCCGGTCAGGGACAGATCCGCCGCGCCCGCGGTGTTCTGCGCCGCCAGCCAACGCACATCCCCGGCCCGCAGCGGTTCGGCCAGGACTAGGCAGACGACGGAAGCAACGACGGTGGATGGGAAGGCGATCCACTTCATCTAGGGAACTCCGGGCTGGGCGCGGCCGGACAATGAGCCGCCACACCGGTGGGTGAGAAGAGCGGCGGATACAGGGCGGCCGTACTCACGGCAAGCCGTCCCGCGCCGGGGTGGCACGGGGCGGTGTATGGGGTCCAGGCAAAATCATGCGCGGCGGCGGATCAACTGTGCTGAGCGACGCCGAAGCATCGCCAGGCCGCCCAGACCGATCATCGCCATCGTGGCTGGTTCGGGGATGGCGGTCACGCCAACGCCGTTGACCGGATTGAACTTGTTGCCCGCACTGTCGTCCACGTGAGTGCTGGTGACGACGAGCATGTCATCGGCTTCGATGTCGGTCACGGTAAAGAAATACCAGTCCGGCCGGGTGGTCGTGAAGGCTTCCGGACCGCCGGTGGAAACGGTCACCGTGTTGTCACCGGACACCTTGATATCCTGCGGGATATCGCGGACGTTGACGCCCGCCCCGAGCGTGCCCTCATTGGCATTGATCTCGTGGGCGCCGACGAGGATCGCGATGGTCACGCCTGCCGGCTGGGCGGTATTGAATGTAAGGGTGAAGTTGTCGCCGAACTCACCGGCGCCGAGCCCGAAGTCGAAGTTGACACCGACGGTGCCGACGATTTCCATGTTGGCCGGCGTCGTGCCGGACACGGTGGTAATGCTGCTGCCCGCCGCATCGTAGCTGATGCTGTAGTCATCGGCGTTGTCACCGCCGGTGGTGAAGGATTGGGAATCCTCCACCGCGAAGGCGTAGAAATCATCGCCATAGCCGGCGGTATCCCACAGGGTGGTACCGGTCAAGTCGGTCCCCGCGGCGGTGATGGTGGCCGCTTGCACGCCGCAAGCCATGGCCAGCCCCAGCGTCATCGCGATCAGAAGGCTTGTCTTGGTCGTCGTCATCGTAGTTCTCCAGTGTTATGAGTGTGTCGGTTTATCCGTTGCAGTCTTGTGATGGGACATGCTCCTACCTGCGGCGTCGCAGCATGATGTTTCTCCTTTACTTGTGAAGGTTCCTCGTATGTCTCACATTTCCGTCCAACAGTCATTCATTGCCGGCAACATGCCGACAGTGATCTGGTCAGTTTTCGTCACCGCGCGGCCCCCAGGCGGTATTGCCGACGAACCAATCGACCGGCATCCGGACTGACGGCAGCGGTCGGCCGGGGGTTTCAATTCGTTCGAGCATCATGGCCGCCGCCCGCCGGCCCAGGTCGAACCGGTCGAACCGCACGCGGCTCAGTCCGCGCCAATGCCGCCAGATTTCATGCGAGTCGTCGCACGACATCAGACCCACGTCATGGCCCACCCGCAGGCCCGCGCCCGTCACACGCGGCAGCATCGACTTGGCGATGTATGCCGTCTCGGCGATCAGGACCATCTCCCGGTCCCGCCGCACCCGGTCGAACAGGTTCATCCATTCGCTGCCGGGCATGTAGCCGTTCGCCGGAATCAGTTCGACGCCGTCGGTCGCCTCGACCGCCTGCCGCACGCCAGCCACCCGCTCGCGGTGGCTGTAGTGGACCTGTTCGCCCCCGCCGAAGCCCAGCCACACCAGCCGGCGGTAACCCAGTTCGATCGCTTTGCGGGCCGCCAGTTCACCAGCCGCCTGTTCATCGCGGCGGATGCAGCACTCGTCCCGCCAGACGTTCGAGTCGGCCCAGATGCAGTTTGGGATCAGCTCTTCCAGGCGCTGTTCCACGTCGCGCGGCATCGAATCGAGCACGATCATGCCATCGAGCAGGTGTTCGGTGAACACGCGCGAGGCGTGACGCAGATCCGCCTTGACGTCGTCGATGCGGGCGAGGCATGCGACGTAGCCGGCCGACTGGAGGCCTTCGTTGATGCCGAGAATCGCCTCGAACGCCAGCGGGTGGGTGAAGCGATGGCCGGGGCTGTTGGTGACCAGCACGCCGACCTGCCGGCTGGAGCGGCTGCGCATCGCGCGGGCCGCGGCCGAGGGGCGGTACCGATGGCGTTTGGCGATATCGGCAATGCGGCGCCGCGTATCGGCATGAACGGTCGCATCACCCCGCAGCGCGCGGTTGATCGTCCACCGCGAGACGCCGAGCATCCGGGCCAGATCTGATTGCGTGAGGGTGTGCGCAGCGCCGTCGGTGGATGCGAGGGCCGCTTCGTCGACTTCGCCGACCGCGGCAAGATCAACCGGTTGGCCGAGGGATTGAGCCGCAAACGATCGGCCGGTCGTCGAGCGTTTATCCGGGGATGCGGGTTCAAGATGCTGACCGTCGTTGGTCATAATTCCCGCTGCGCCTCTTCCTACACGTGTGTGATTCAAACACGTGTAGGATACCGTGCCGCCGACAATCGTCAAGGCATATTTCCAAATTTTTTTCAATGCCGGCCGGGATTGCCTCCCGGATTCGCCATCCTGAAGGATGCCAGCGTGCCGTCCAAAGGCCGACTGCCTGGGCGATGGTCCCTGGTCCTCAGAGGTTACCGCAGGTCACCCGGCGTGTCGTCGCCGGGCTGCGGGGCGGGGGGTGATGCGGGTTACTTGCTCGGTTCTTCGATGGGGCGCGTGGTCATTTTGTCGTATGCCTCGCGGGTCAGCGTGAAGGGCTTGCCCTGGTCAAGCTGGCCGATGGGGTCGCCGGTTTGCCGGTCGTTCGGCTTCCACAGTTTCAGCCACAGCGTTCGCCCATCGGCGGTGTGGATGACCACGGGCTGGGGATTGCCGGTCGGCTTGGGCCGGTCGAGCCAATGCCCGGCCTGAAGACCGCTGACGGTGTCGAACAGCGCCCCGGCTTTCGCCTCGTCGATCGCCAGGCTGCCTTCGAGCGAATATTCGCCCTGCTCATCCCGGTGCACGGTGATGTTGCGCGTGACGATGGCGGAGATATCGTCGACGTCGATCTTCAACACGGTGCGATCGCGCATCTCGGCGGTGGCGGCGTCGACGAGTTCCTGCGGCACGCCGAACGGCAGCTTCACCCCGGCGAGCGTCGCCTCGCGGGCGTCGGGGTGGATGAACAGCTTTCGCGTGTCGCCTTCGGCCATGGTCAGGTCAATCGCCACGCCTTCGGGGCTGTACATCTTCGGCGCCGCAACCCAACGCGTCGCCCGCAACGGCGCGAGCTGATTGAGCAGCCGGTCGAACGCTTTGGCGTCGTAACCCTCCAGTTCCCATGCGCCCAGGCCATTGCCATCGGCCTCGGCGCGGGTGAAGGTGTACGTCGCCGGGTAGCGGCCGCTGCGTACCACACGCACTTGCGCGATGTCGGACGGCACGACCTCGAGCACCGTGCGGTTGCGGAAGAACAGCGGATCGCCGAACAGCGGTTCGAGTTTGTCGGTCTCGACGATGTTTGCGATCGTTTCGCCGACCACGAGCACGCGGCAGGTGTCCTCTTCGCGATCGACCTGAACGATGCGGCGCTCGGAGCGGTCGGCCTCGGCCAGCGTCACGGTGACATCGGGATTCTCAAGCTGAGGCCGTTCAACGATCACCGCGTCGGTCGCTTCGGTTTCCAGCAGTGCGGCGATCAGCTTTTCGACCTGTTGCGGGTCGATGGTGTAGCGGAGGTCCGGCTGGCCGAACGCCCAGACGCCCTGTTCACGGATCAGGTGAACCGTCGGACCGTCGGCCGGCTCGAGGACGATTTCGTTCAGCTCCCCGGCCGCCGCATCGGTCAGCCGCTTGCTGCGCAGATCGACAGCCGACCGGTCCAGACGATCGACGCTGGACTTACCGACCACGAACACGACCGGCTGATCCTGCCACGTGGCGTAGAACTTCTTTTCCGCCAGGTCGGCCGGTCCGCCGATGGTCAGGCGACAGGTCTGGGGCTCGGCGTCGGCCGCTTCGCCGGCGTCATCGTCCAGCGCCGGGGGCCGGGCCATTGCCACCGTGATGACGATCGACGGCTCGTCCAGGCCGTACGGTTCGAGGGACTCGGGCCGGTCGGCGATGAAATCGCTGATCGACGCCCAACGGATGCCGTTGACCAGGTCTTCCACGGCGGTCTTGTCCGCCCGGCCGGTCGCCGGTTGGGTGATCGCCCATTGGCCGTCGGCGCGGATCAGTTCGATGCGATGGTCGGGTCGATCGAGAGTGATGCGCTTCGCCCGGTCGAGCGGAATGCTGGTCAGCGACGTGGCCCGCAGTTCGTGCAACGGTTTGTCGACCAGCGTCTGGTGCAGATCATCGGCGACCACGTAGAGGTGTTCATCGTCTTCGAGGCGCACATACCCTCGCCCCGCGGCGCTCTTGCGGCCAAGCTGCAAGGTCAAACTGAATGGATCGCGGTCCGTCCTGCCTTGGAGGGTCAGTTCGGCCTTCGGCGGATCGAGGCCGACCGCGGCCGGCGACAGTTCATCGGGGTCGATGC
Source organism: uncultured Planctomycetaceae bacterium (assembly GCA_964395825.1). Lineage (GTDB taxonomy): Bacteria > Planctomycetota > Phycisphaerae > Phycisphaerales > Zrk34 > JANQFT01. The sequence goes on along the minus strand of CAYNCM010000014.1, from coordinate 25,059 downwards.
GGCTGGTGTAGCGGAGGGCGATTGCATCGGTCAGCAGCTCGTCCATGCGCCACTTCTGAACGTCGAAGGCGATCGGTTCGACCTGTCGCCAGGGTCGGTCGGCATCGTCGGTGCGGCGAATGACGACGGTCGGCTCGCCGGGTCGGCTGATGCGAAGCGCCTCGACGTGGTCGGCGATCAGATCGGCGAAGCGTGCCAGTGGCTTGCCGGCGACGGGATCGGCGGCTTGGCCGGCCTGCTCGCGCTGTCGTTGGGACGGTTCGGCCAGGTCGAACAGGTCGGTCTCGAAGACGATGAAGTAGCCGACTACGACAATGGCCAGGGCAAGAACGAGGTAGGTGGCTTTGGTGTTCATCGCGGGGTTCCGTTGGACGGATCGGCGGAGGGCGTCGATCCGCGGGCTATGCAGACGACACGGATGGCGTTACTTTCTTCGAATGAACCAGACGACACCGCCGGCGGCGAGAGCGGCGACGGGCAGACCGGCCAGCAGAATCCACCAGACGGCGGTTTGCGCGGCGGGGCTGATCGGCTCGAACCGACGCACGTCCTGCACGCGGGCGCTGGTGGCGATCACCTCGTCCAGGCCGGCAAGCCAATAGACGCTGTTGACGAACAGTTCGGCGTTGGCCGAGTAAGGCAGGAAGTAGGCCACTTCACCGCTGACATCGTAGCGCCCGGCGCGGGTGACGCGATCGGCGGCGAACATCGTGTCGCCGATCACGACCAGCCGGGCATCGCCCTTCATGGCGGCCAGGCCGGCGACGAACGGGCCGGTCGGTTTGGGCGAATCGTCGCTGGGCGGGGAAGGTGATTGCAGTTGGTCATCCGCCCAGGTGCCCGGCGGCGTTTCGATCAGCGGCCAGACGGTCAGTTCCTCCGGCGCCTCGTCGGCGGTTTCCAGCGGCACGGCGCTGACCAGCACGCCAGCCAGGCCCTGCACCGATTGGCCGATCGGGTGATCGTCGGGCCAGCGGTCGAGTTCGATCACCGTGATCGGCTGGACGCGCCCGCCGCGGCCGACCTGGGCCTGGAAGATCAGTCGATCGGTCTTCGCAACGAGGCCGAACGGCTTGAGCAGCGGCGCGCTGGGATCGACGCCGCCGAATCGCGACATGGGCGAAGGCCCGATGAACACCAGGGCCGGTCCGCCGGCCTTGATGTGATCGACCACCTTGCGGGTGACCTGCTGCTGGGCGGGGTCGACGGGCATCTGCGGGGACGGCGGGGGCGGCGGCAGGACGATCAGCACCATGGCCTGGCCGGCGTCGGGCTGGGGCATGGGCTGCGGCGGCTGAGCGCCCCACGGCGTCTGCCGCGCCGCGGCGGTCCACTCGGTCACCTGAAAGTTCATGTTCCTCAGCATCTGGGCCACGTGCGAATACGTGCCGCTCGGCCCGATGGCCGGTTGCTGACCGCTGTTGACGAACACCACCAGCGGCGGCGCCTCGATGGCCTGGCTGATCAGCGTGCCGGTGAGCACCTCTTCGCCCTTGAACCGCGGGCGGGGCTGGACTTCGCCCGGCTCCACCGTCGGCGGGGCATACACGTCGTCCAGCGCCAGCACCGTCACGTGCTCTGGACTCATCACCGCCACACTATTGGCCGACAGTATCCGGCGGCGAACTTCGTCGTAGTCGGTTTCCGCGATCGCATCGAGCATTTCGAGCGTGCCGGACACTTCGTTGGCCATCGGCCGGAACGCCTCGATGCGCCCGAGCAGAAAATCCTTCATCGCCGACGACGCGCCCGGCTCGTCGGCCAGTTGATGGAACTGTTCGATCGCCGGGTCAAGCAACCCTTCCGACAACGTCTGCAAAGGCGCTTCGACCATTGCCCGTGCGCCGGCGTAATCGGGCAGCGGCGCTTCGCGCACCCGCTGGAGTTGCTCGGTGATCTCCTCGATCCGCAGGCGGGCCTCGAGGTTCTGCATCAGACGGCTGACCTGCGTGATGAACTGCCGCGCCTGCGGCGAGGCTGCGTCGAGCAGCGGCTCAGCCCGGAGGAACTGCTGAGCCTGCGTGGCGGCGAACGCGCGGATCGCCTCCAGCGTCGACGAGGCCTGTTCCACCGCCTCGGCGGCATCGGCCAGATCGTCGGTGTAGCGATCGCGCAACTGCGCGGCGAACTGCTCGTACTCGGCGATGTTATACACCGGGTCGATCTCGGCCACGTCGATCCGACCGCCCGAACGCCGTGCGTACTCCTCGATCAGGTCGCGCACCTGTTCCTGCTGGTCAGCCTTGCCCGTCCCCTGGCTGAACAGCATGACCATGCGCACCTCATGGTCGAGATGGTTGACGACCTTGTCCGTCTGTTCGCTGAGCGAATAGCGGCGGGTGGCGGTCATGTCGATCCGCAGGTACCGCCGATAGCCGGCCCAGTTGACGAACGTCACGATCGACAGCATCGCGATCACGAAGATCACCAGGTGCAGGCCGTAATAGGCCCGCCGGGTGCGCTGTTGCATGGAACTTCCAGTCATATCCACACTCCAATGACTTCCCGGACGTTCTCGGCGCCTTGGCGGTTCGATCCGCTATCGCCACTTGCGGGTTTCCAGGGATTTGATCGCCAACACCAGGAACAGCACGATGCCGCTGAGAAAGTAGATGATGTTGCTGGTGTCGATCAGGCCCTTGCTGAACGCTTCGTACTGCTCGTTGACGTTGAGGTAGAACAGCAACTCGCCGAACTCGGCCGGGAGAAATCGCGGGAGGAAGTAAGTCAACACGGTAAACAACAGGATCACGAACCCGGTCAGCAGGAAGGCGATGATCTGGTTTCGGGTGAGGGTAGAGGCCAGCGTGCCGATCGCCAGGTACAGCCCACCGACCAGCAGCAGGCCGATGTACCCGCTGATGATCGGTCCATAGTCGGGGTTTGACCAGATTTCCAGCACGACCACGAACACCAGCGTGGGGGCCAGCAACGTGGCGAAAAAACCAAGTGCCCCAAGCCACTTGCCGAGAATGACCGCGGTGTCGGACACCGGACAGGTCATCAGCGGCTCAACGGTGCCGCTGCGCAGTTCGTCGGCGATCAGACGCATGCTGATGGCCGGGGCGATGAGGATCAGCAGCCACACCAGCCAGAAGAACAGGTCGCGCATTTCGGCGGGCCGGTCCGGGCGGAACTGGAACAGCAGAAAGAGCAAAGCGGCGAAAAAGATGAACGGGCCCATCACCAGGTAGGCGACGGGCGAGTGGAAGAAACTGGCGAACTCGCGACGGGCAATGGTCAACGTGTGTTGCATGGTCGAAGTCCCGTGGATTAACCGTTGGGCATTTTCCGGGGGGCCGGGCGGGCGATCAACCGGCCGCCGCGTGGGCCTGTTCGCTGGTGATCTGCACAAAGAACTCTTCGAGGGTGGCCGCTTCGTGGCGCAGTTCGCGCAGCGTCCAGCGGCGCCCGGCGATCGCCGCGGCCAGGTCGCCCCGCACGTCCTGCGCCGGATCGATCGGACGCACCATCGCCCGGCACCAGCCGTCGCGGTTCTCCGTGGCGACCCGGCGCACGTTGCCCACCGCCTCCAACACCTCTTTGACCACCACCGGGTTGGCCTGGACCTCCACCACCACGCGCGTTTCGCGGCCGACCTGATTGCGCAACGCGTCCGGCGTGCCCGCCGCGGCAATGCGCCCCCCGGCCACGATCACCACCTCCCCGCAGGTCTTCTCCACCTCCGGCAGAATGTGCGTGGACAGGAGAATCGTCTTCTCCCGGCCGAGTTCGACGATCAACTGCCGCACCAAGGTGATCTGCGCCGGGTCCAGGCCGACGGTCGGCTCATCGAGAATCAGCACCGGCGGATCGTGCAGCAGGGCCTGGGCCAGCCCGACGCGCTGCCGGTTGCCCTTGGACAACTGCCCGACCAGCCGCTGGCGGATCGCGCCCAGCCCGCAGCGGTCGGACAATTCGTCGATCCGGCGGACGCGCTGGGGTCGGGGCATGCCATGCAACTTGCCGAAATGATGCAGATGTTCGGCAACCCGCATCTCGGGATACAACGGGGTATTCTCGGGCAGGTAGCCGATGCTGCGCCGGACGGCCATCGACTCGGTAAATACGTCATGACCGTTCACCTTCGCCGATCCGCCGGATGCAGGCATGAAGCAGGTGAGGATACGCAGGGTGGTGGTTTTGCCGGCCCCGTTAGGCCCCAGAAACCCGACGATGCGGCCAGAGTCGGCGTCGAAGCTGATCCGATCCACCGCCAGGATCGGGCCGTACCATTTGGTCAGATCGCGCACCTGGATCATAAGCGATTGTCTCCGAGCGATAATCAAGCCCATAGTAAATCCCCCGCGGGGTGGTGTTGTCAAGACGGGGCGCGCCTGGGTCCGGTGCGCCGGGCCATCGCAACCCCCCCTCCCTTCGAGCCAGGGCCGGCGCCCGCACCGTTGACACCTCCTGGATGCGGGAATACCTTGATACGCCGATTCTTCAGTCGGGCGTTCATTTCGCCGACCGAAAGTACGGGGACCGCCATCTGGTCATGAACAACGATCGCTCCGGCAGTACGAACATCGACACCATGCTCGGCCGCGCCGTGGTGGAGTTGGGTCTGGCCACGCCGGACGAGGTCAAGGAATGTTTCCGCCAGCGCGGCGAGTCGGGCGAAGGCGAACCGAAACCGCTGAGCGATCTGCTGCTGAGCAACGACATCATCACGGAACGCCAGCTCAACCGCGCGATGAAGGTGGTGGAAGAGAAGAAGTCCGATCAGCAGATTCCCGGCTATCAGTTGTTGGAGAAGCTGGGGGCCGGGGCCATGGCCACGGTGTTCAAGGCGCGGCAGATCAGCCTCGACCGGGTGGTGGCGATCAAGGTCTTGCCGAAAAAGTTCATGTCCGATCCGCAGTTCGTCGAACGGTTTTACGCCGAGGGCCGGGCGGCGGCGAAGCTGAACCACGCAAACATCGTTCAGGCGATCGACGTGGGCCAGGCGGGCGACTACCACTACTTCGTGATGGAGTACGTGGAAGGCGAGTCCGTGTTCGATCAGTTGCAGTCCCGCAGCCGATACGATGAGGCCGAGGCGCTGCGGATCGTCATCGCCATCGTCGACGCGCTGAATCACGTTCATTCCAAGGGGATGATGCACCGGGACGTGAAGCCGAAAAACATCATGATCACGCAGGCCGGTGTGCCGAAGCTGGCTGACATGGGTCTGGCGCGACAGGTGACGGACATGGAGGCGGCCCAGCAGGAAAAGGGCAAGGCCTACGGCACGCCGTACTACATCGCCCCCGAGCAGATTCGCGGCGAGATGGACATCGACTTCCGGGCCGACATCTACGGCCTGGGCGCGACGTTCTATCACATGGTCACGGGGCAGGTTCCCTTCGAAGGGCCGAATCCCTCGGCGGTGATGCACAAGCACCTCAAAGAGCCGCTCACCCCGCCGGACCACATCAACGAACAGCTCAGCACCGGGGTGAGCGAAATCATCGAAGTGATGATGGCCAAGAAGCGCGACAAGCGCTACGCCTCGACGGGCGATCTGCTGAAGGATTTGCAATCGGTGGCCAACGGCGAGCCGCCCCTCCAGGCCCGTCGGAAGTTCGAGGTGGCCAGCCTGGCCGACCTCGAAGCCGGTGTTTCCGTGGACCACGTCCCCGCCGCGACCGCCCCGCCGCTGCTCGAACAGCCCATGTTCTGGATCGCCGCCGCGTCCATCCTCATCAACATCGCCCTGATCGTGCTGCTGATCGTGAAGTGACCGGTCGAAAACGGCGATCATGTCCGTCGCGGTCTCCGCCACCCGGGCGCCGGGCGACACCGCTACGGTGCGCGCTGGAACGACAAGACCAGCCGATCCATCCTGTGGGCGCCGCGGAGGAAGGCTTCGAGACTGCGGCGAACGAAAAAGAAGAAAGCCAACTCGATGGCCCGGCCGCGCGGGCGTCAACAGGCAAGGGCCTGCCAGGGTCAGCGCGACCGCAATGATCACCGCGCCGGGTCGAACATCTTCAACTGGTAGCGCTCCAGGTCCAGCTTGCTGATCGGGTGGGTGATGTCCAGGCGGTACTCGCCGGACCAGCAGGCGGTGCAGTATTCGCCCGGTTCCTTGCTGAGGCAGCAGAGCATGCCGTCCAATGACAGGTAATGCAGGCTGTCGACGCCGAGGTAGTCGGCGATCTCGCCGACGGTGCGGTTGTTGGCGATGAGCTGGCTGGGGTCGGGAAAGTCGATGCCCATGTAGCAGCCGTGACGGATCGGCGGACAGGACACGCGGAAGTGAATTTCCTTGGCCCCGGCGCGGCGGAGTTGAGCCATTTTGCCGCGGGTGGTCGTACCGCGCACGATCGAATCATCGACCACGATGATGCGTTTGTCGCGGACCACTTCGTTAATCACGTTGAGCTTGAGCTGCACCGCGGTGGTGCGCTGGGCCTGGGTGGGCTTGATGAACGTGCGGCCGACGTAGCGGTTGGGCACGATGCCCTCGCGGAACGGGATGCCGCTGGCCCGGGCGTAACCCAGCGCCGCCGACCGGCCGGAATCGGGCATCGGAATCACGTAATCCGCCTCCACCGGGGCTTCCTCGGCCAGGGCCTCGCCCAGCTTCTCCCGGACCAGTTGCACGGTGTCGCCGAACAGCCGGCTGGAAGGGTTGGCGAAGTAGACGTGCTCGAAGATGCAGTGGGCGGCGGGAATGCGTTCGCTGAACCGCCGGGTCGACACGCCGTCGCCGCACAGCGTGACGATCTCGCCCGGCTCGATCTCGCGCACCATCGTCGCCCCGATCGCATCCATCGCCACCGATTCGCTGGCCACGCAGTCGAATCCGTCGGCCGTCCGTCCGAGCACCAGCGGGCGGAATCCCCACGGATCGCGCACCGCCTCGATCCGGTCGGGCAGCATCATCACCAGGCTGTAGGCGCCCTGAAGGTGTTGCAGCGCGTGATAGAGCGGGTCGGCCTTGCTCTGGTGGTTGGGCGAGGCGAGCAGGTGGAAGATCACCTCGGTATCGGTGGAGGTGTGGAAGATGTGGCCTTCCTGCTCGAAACCTTTGCGGAGCAGCGAAGCGTTGACGAGATTGCCGTTGTGGGCGATGGCCGCCTGCCCGCCGCTGAATTCCTGGAGGATCGGCTGGATGTTGCAGGTTCGGCCGGAGCCGGTGGTCGAATAGCGGTTGTGCCCGATGGCCGCGCAGCCTTCCAGTTGATTCAGCGACTCCTCGTCGAACACTTCGCTGACCAGTCCAGGCCCCAGGTGGGCGTCGAGGGTCTGGCCGTCGCTGACGACGATACCGGCCGACTCCTGCCCGCGGTGTTGCTGGGCGTACAGCGCGTAGTAGGTCCGCAGGGCACTGTCGCCGGGCCCCCAGATGCCGAACACGCCGCACTTGTCTTTCTTTTCCGGAGCGCTTGGCACAGCGTAAGAACCTCGAAAGAGGCTAAACAGACAAACTAGCGAGCGGCAGTTGCCAGGTCAAGCGGGTATCCGGTAGGCTATGATTCGTCGGGGCACGTCGCAGAAGAGCCCGCGCGGAGAGGCCGTGATGCCTGTCGAAGTCGAGGCGGTGAACAAGCCGGTCGAACTGGAGCCGCGGACCGCGCCCAAACATCAGGCCCTCGGCGAACCGGCCGACAACCCCGCCGTCCTGGTGATCGGATCAATCAACATGGACCTGGTCGTGCGCAGCGACCACATGCCTCGGCCGGGCGAAACGATCCTCGGCCGCGAATTCATCATCTCCCCCGGCGGCAAGGGCGCCAACCAGGCGGTGGCCGCGGCGCGACTGGCCGGCGGATGCCGCATGATCGGCCGCGTCGGCGACGATCTGTTCGGCAGACGCCTGATCGACACCCTCGACCACGCCGGCGTCGACACCGAAAACGTCCGCGTCACCGAACAGTGCGCCAGCGGCGTGGCGATGATCAGCGTCGACCGCTCCGGTGAAAACGCCATCACCGTGGTCAGCGGCGCCAACGGTCAACTCGCCCCCGACGACGTGACCGCCCTGGAAGACATCATCGCCAAGGCGGAGGTGATGGTTCTGCAACTGGAGATTCCCCTGCCCACCGTCTGCCGGGCCATTCAACTGGCCCACCGACATGCCGTGCCGGTCGTGCTCGATCCGGCCCCCGCGCCGCGCTGCGGCCTGCCGAGCGAGCTGTTCAACGTCGACATCTTCACCCCCAACCAGACCGAAGCGGAACTGCTGACCGGCGAGCCGGTGGGCGACCTGGCCGAAGCGAAGATCGTCGGGGCGGAGCTCGTGCGGCGGGGCGCGTCGAACGTGGTGGTGAAGATGGGCGAGGCCGGGGCGGTGATCGTGACCATGGAAGGCGACGTGGAGCATGTGCCGGCCTTCGAGGTGGACGTGGCGGACACGACCGCGGCGGGCGATGCGTTCACCGCGGCCCTGGCGGTCGGACGGGCCCAGAATATGCCGCTGGACGACGCGGTGCGGATGGCCTGTGCCGCCGGCGCCCTGGCCACCACGCAGTTCGGCGCCCAGCAGTCCATGCCCCACCGGGCAGCGGTCGACCGCATGTTAAGATCCCGCATGTAGCGAGTTAGCCCCGATGGTCAAGCAAACCGCACACGGACGGTCCCATAACGCCGCAAACCCTTGCCCAATCGTCACGTCCGCAAAGAAAACCCCTGTTTCCCATTGACTTGGCGGGCATACGTGGTATCGTTGTACGGTTTACAAACAGTGTGGAAGGCCAACGTTCAGGGACGGCCAAACTAACGATGTCCGGGACGGCAACATCGACCTTCCTGCCCCTTGATCCCAAGGGGTAGCAAAAGCAGTAGACAACGACGAGGGGCCGGAAGACCACTGCCGACCGCGGTGCGCGGCAGGTGTATGAGCATGAACCAGTGGGACGACGCCAAACGCCGGGTCCAGGAGTCGACCGACATCGTGCAGATGATCGGCGAACACGTGGCGCTGCGCCCGCGCGGCAAGGAGTTCGTCGGCCTGTGCCCGTTCCATGACGACAAGACGCCGTCGATGTACGTCAGTCCCGCGAAGCAGATCTACAAGTGCTTTGCCTGCGGGGCCGGCGGTGATGTGTTCAGCTTCATGATGGACTATCACAAGATGTCCTTCCCCGAAGCGATGAAACACCTGGCCCAACGGGCGGGCGTGCCGCTTCCCGAACGCCGCGGCGACGGATCGACAACCGGCGAAGGCCCCAGCGAGCGGGATCTGATCGCCGAGGCCAACGCCAAAGCCCACCAGTTCTTCCGCGCCCTGCTGGCCCACGAGCAGCACGGCCGCATCGCGCGCGACTACCTGGCCGACCGGGCGATCAGCGACCAGATGATCGAGGCATTCGGCATCGGCTATGCCCCCGACCGCTGGGACGGACTGGCGGAGATGATCGAATCGAAGAAGTGGCCCGTGCGCGGTTTCGAAATGGGCGGCCTGGTCACCCGCCGCCCCACCGGCGAAGGCCGCTACGACCGCTTCCGTCATCGACTGATGTTCCCGATTCTCGACGCCACCGGTCGACCCATCGCCTTCGGCGGGCGGGTGCTCGAAGGCGGAACCCTCGGCGATTCGTCCGATGCGAAGTACCTGAACAGCCCCGAAACCGCCCTGTTCAATAAGTCGGCCACGCTGTACGGCCTGCACCTGGCCAAGCAACCGATCATCCGCAGCCACACCGCGGTGATCGTCGAAGGCTACACCGACGTGATCGCCTGCCACCAGGCGGGTGCGGCGAACGTGGTGGCCACCCTGGGCACCGCGTTGACGCGCCAGCACGCCCGGGCCCTGCGGCACTTCTGCGATCGGGTCGTGCTCGTGTTTGACGCTGATGAAGCCGGACAGAAAGCCGCCGACCGCGCCCTGGAAGTCTTCTTCGGCGAGCCGATCGATGTGGCCATCGCCGTGTTGCCCGACGGGCTGGATCCGGCGGACCTGCTCATCCGCGAAGGCGGCATCGAGCAGTGGAAGGCAGCCATGGACGATGCGGCGGACGCGATGGCATTCCACTTCGCCCGGGTGCGCAGCGCCGCCGACGCCGCCGACACCCTCGCCGGCAAGCAGCGCGTGTTCGAAGATTACCTCCGCCGCCTGGCCCAACTCGGGGCTGCGCAGCTCGCCCCCGAACGCCGCGGGCTGGTCGTACACCAGATCGCCGGGCTGATGCACATCGATCCGGCCACGGTGGACGAGATGCTCCGCCGCGCCGCGCCGCGCCGACCGTATCGCGCCGAAGGCCGCCCTCCGACCGAAGACAAGGCCCCCGCACCCCACGACCGCATCCACGCCGAGCGCCTGATCGTCGGGTGCCTGATCGCCCGGCCCGCCCTGTTCCACGCCGACATGCCCGATGGCCGCACGTTCGACGAGGCCGTCCTGCCCGGCGACATCGAACACGAGGACGTGCGCCGGCTGTACGAAGCGGTGCACGATCACCTGGCCGACCACGATGAACTGACCATGGCCGACCTGCGTCAGAGAACCGAGGACGATGCGTTGGTCCGCCTGGCCGCTGGCCTGCAATGGGAGGCCGAGCGGCAGACCGAGCAGTCGGCCGACCGCCTGTCCCAAACGCTCCGCGCCGCATACGGCGCGCTGTCCGCCTTCCGCCAGCAGGCCGAATACGAATGGAACAGAATGCGTCTGCGCGAGCAGACCGCTGACAACGATGACCAGGAGATTGCCGTGCTCGCCCGGCGACTGGACCTCGCCCGGCAGCACGCCCAGACCAACCCGTCGGCCAAGCGCAGGCCGCGGATCGTTCGATAGACCGCACCCGTCGCGGCCCCGGGACGTTGGCCGCGAACTTTTCCGGGATGTTTTCGTAACAAGGACCTGGGCCGGCGCCCCCAGCCCACCGACACGCCAGAGGCAACGTAACACCATGACCACCGCCGAACTGACCGACATCACGCAGCCGAACACCTCGCCCCAGGTCGATCAACTGATCAAGACCGGATCCAGGCGGGGCTGGATCAGCTACGACGAGTTGAACAACACCCTGCCCGACGAGATGGTCGAGCCGGATCGCATTGACGCATTGCTCGTTCATCTTCAGCAGCTTGGGGTTCGTCTGGAGGACTCTCGCAAGACCCCGCGCGAACAGAAGGTCGAATTCGCTGAAGACGCCAAGCCCGCGCCCAAGGTGCCCAAGGTCATGGTCGAGGACGAACAGGGCATCGTCGCCGCGCTCGCCGAGGCGCTTCAGGACGCCGGCGCTCGCCGCATCGACGACCCGGTGCGCATGTATCTGACCCAGATGGGTGAGATCAGCCTGCTGACCCGCGATGAGGAAATCCGCCTGGCCAAGAAGATTGAAACCTGCCGGATGATCTTCCGGCGCAAGGTGCTGGGGAACGACTACTGCGTCCAGTCGTCCGTCGACGTCCTGGAACTGGTGCAGTCGGGCGAACTGCCGTTCGATCGCACCATGAAGATTTCCACCGCCGAGGAAAACGCCAAGGAGAAGATCAGCCACCGCATCCCCGAGAACCTGGTCACGATCAAGAAGCTGCTGGAGCTGAACCGCGAAGATTGGGAGCAGCTCGACACCCAGCGCATGGCCAAGGCCGCCCGGGCGGAGTTGAAGGAAACCCTCCGCCGCCGGCGCCGCAAGATGGCCACTCTCGTCGAAGAGCTGTCCCTGCGGACCAGCCGCATTCAGCCGCTGCTCTACAAGCTGCGCTCCATCAGCAACAAGATGAACCAGCTTGTCCGCGACATCAAGAAGGCCGATCAACACCCCGACCGCTATGATCCCGAAGACGTGATGGTCATGCGCGAGGAACTGAGCGGTCTGCGCGGCCTGGTGTTGGCCGATCCGGATGAACTCAAACAGCACGTCGCCGAAATCACGCTCGTGTTCAACGAGTATGAACAGGCCAAGCGCGACCTGTCCGGCGGGAACCTGCGCCTGGTCGTGTCCATCGCCAAGAAGTACCGCAACCGAGGCCTGTCGTTTCTGGACATCATCCAGGAAGGCAACACGGGGCTGATGCGGGCGGTGGACAAGTACGAGTACAAGCGCGGCTACAAGTTCTCGACCTACGCCACCTGGTGGATTCGCCAGGCGATCACCCGGGCCATTGCCGATCATGCCCGCACCATTCGCATCCCGGTGCACATGATCGAAACGATGAGCAGGCTGCGCAACATTTCCAAGCAGTTGCTGCAGGAACTCGGCCGCGAGCCGACCGTCGAGGAAATCGCCCGCATGGCCAAGATGAGCACCGCCGAGGCGCGGCGCGTCCTCAAGATCAGCCGCCACCCGATTTCGCTCGATCGGCCGGTCGGCGAATCCGAGGATTCCTACTTCGGCGATTTCATCGAAGACGACCGGGTTGAAAGCCCCACCGAAACCGCCACGCAGGAAATGCTCCGTGATCGCATCGAGGCCGTGCTCAAGACCCTGACTTACCGCGAACGCGAGATCATCAAGTTGCGCTATGGCCTGGGCGACGGGTACACGTATACCCTCGAGGAGGTCGGCCGCATTTTCAAGGTGACCCGCGAGCGCGTCCGACAGGTCGAAGCCAAAGCCTTGCGTAAGCTGCAACACCCCGTCCGCGCCCGCAAGTTGCAGGGCTTTCTCGAAGCCATGCGCGAAGACGAAGACGAGTAAGCCCCCTTCTCTGGCGGGAAGGGGTTGGCGAGGGGCTCTGCCGAACACGGACGATCGTTCCCCCCGCTACGCCTGCGGCTCGGCAAACTCGCGCTGACGCTGGATCATGTCGTAGTACATCCCCTCCCGCGCCATCAGATCGTTGTGCCGGCCGACTTCCACCACCTCACCTTCGTGCATCACCACGATGACATCGGCGTGGGTCACGGTGCTCAGGCTGTGGGCGATCGCGAACGTGGTGCGATTTTCGTACAGATCGTTGAGGGCGGACTGGATCAGTCGCTCGCTTTCGGTGTCGAGATTGCTCGTGGCTTCGTCGAGAATGAGGATCTGCGGATCGGCGAGGATGGCCCGGGCGATGCTGATTCGCTGGCGCTGTCCACCGGACAGTTTCACGCCGCGTTCGCCGATCAGCGTATCGTAGCCATCGGGCAGTTCCGTGATGAACGGGTGGGCATTGGCCCGATATGCGGCGGCGATGACCTGCTCGCGCGTGGCGCCCCGCTTGCCGTAGGCGATGTTCTGGTGCACCGAACCGTCGAACAGGAACACCTCCTGCTGCACCACCGCCAGCAACCGACGATAGCTGGCCAGCTTCATCTTCCGCAGGTCGATGCCGTTGACCCGGATCGCGCCCGACGTCGGGTCATAGAATCGGGCGATCAGGTCGGTCATCGTCGTTTTGCCCGCGCCGCTGGGCCCGACCAGCGCCACCATCGCCCCGCCGGGCACGTCGAGGGTGAAGTCCTTGATGACGGGCCGGCCCTGGTCGTACTCGAACCAGACGTGATCGAACTCCATCCGCGCGATCGTCGCCGGCGCTTCGATCGCATCGGGGGCGTCGGGCTTGTCGGGCGCTTCTTCGAGCACCTCGAACACGCGCTCCATCGCCGCCAGCGCCTCCTGCGTGCTGTTCAGCGAAGCGACGATTCGGAAGATCGGCCCGAGGAGCATGGGCACGTAGAACTGGAACGCGGCAATCTGCCCGATGTCCGCCTTGCCGTTGATGTACAGATAGCCGCCCGCCCCACCGAGCACGATGCTGCTGATCGGAATCAGCGCCTGCCAGGCCGAGTCGATCGACAAAGCCGCCTTGTAGGCGAACAGCCGCTTGCGGATCATGGTGTCGTCGGCGACGGTGTAGTCGCCGCGTTCGCGCGGTTCGCGACGGAACGCCCGCACCACGCGGATGCCGCCGAACGTCTCGGTCGCCCGGCCGTCGATCTCGTTTCGGTCGCGTCCGGCGGAGCGGAAGATCGGCCGAATGCGACGCACCCACGACAGGCTGACCAATAACATGATGGGCAGGATGGCCCAGGCGGCCAGGGCGAGCATCCAGTTCCACTGGAACATGATGACACTGCCGATGGCGATGCGCCACAGGGCGGCGGCGGGTGACATGATGGCCCGCTGGACCAGGCCCGTGGCGCGGTCGACGTCGTTGCTCAGGCGGGAGACCATCGCGCCGGTTTTCATTTTCTGGATGAACGACAGGGGCAGGCTGAGCATGTGCCGGTGCAGGCGTCGACGCAGGCGCACGATCATCCGGTGATTCAGGGCGATGGTGCGGATGTTGCGGGTGATTTCCAGGATGCGGGCCACGAGGATCAGCGCGAGCATCCCGCCGCAGATGATCGGCAGCCACTTGGCCTTGCCGGCCTGGTCGAGCGGTTCGACGGCAAAGCGTTCCAGGCCGACCGGCAGATCGCCCTTGCTCAGGACGTTGAGGATCACCCCGAACGCCGCGGGGGTGAGCATTTCCATGGTGGCGGCCAAGGCCCCAAGCCCCATCAGGCCGAGGATCGCCCAGCGGTGCGGCCGGATCAGGTCGCGGTACTGCGGCAGGTAATCGCGGAAGGTCGGTTCGCGCTGGTCGGGGGACGTGGGCGGGTCGGTCTGCGGATCCTGGTCTTCGCGTTTTCTGAGCCAGCCGCGCTTCCTGCGGAACTCGCGGTAGCGCAGGCGGGATGAGGGCGGCTGATCTTCCGGCGGCTGGGGCGGTTCGCCGCGGCCACCGCCGCCGCGTGCCATGCCGCGTCCACTCTGGCCGATCATGCCGCCTCCCATGCGTGCCATGTAAAACTTCCAGTGTTGTGGCGAAGCGAGCCGCCTCTGCCTTCCAGGCCGAGGGCAGGAGTGAGGGCATGCGTTTGCGGTGCCAAGAAATCAACCTTTCACCCCCGCCTGTTTCCCGCTCGGGGGCAGAGAGGCCTGCACGCCGCCCCTCATCAGCCGCGGTGGCCGCAGATCACCCCAGGCTGACCGGCATGACCACGTAGGTGAAGTCGCTTCCCACGCGCAACAGGCCCGGCTTGTTGGCCGCCTTGAATTCCATCGTCACCTGGTCGGCGTCGACCACCTTGAGCACATCGGTGACGAAATGCGGGTTGAAGCCGATCTCCACCGGGTCGCCGCTGTAGCTTTCCACGGGCACCGTCACTTCCGCTTCGCCCATCTCCGGGGCGCGGCTCGACAGCAGCAACCGTTCGGCGCTGAACGCCATGCGCACGCCCTTGGATTCCTCGTTGGTCAGCAGCGCCGCCCGGCGCACGCCGCTGGCCAGGGCATCGGTGGCGAACACCGCCTTCTTGTCCTGATCCTTGGGAATCACATCCTTGTACGGCGGGAAGTTGCCCTCGACGAGGTTGGTGGTCAGGGTGGCGGTGTCGGTGGCGAACAGGGCCCGGTTGTCGACGAACTTGACCTTGACCGTCTCACCGGGATCGTCGAACAGACGGGCCAGCAGTCCCAGCGCCTTGGTGGGCACGATGGCGCTGGTCGGATCGCCCGAGGCCCCACCGACCGATCCGCGGGCCAGGGCCAGACGCCGACCGTCCGTGGCGACCATGATCAGTTTCTTGCCGTCGCGCTCGACCAGCACGCCGTTGATCGCATAGCGGCTGTTTTCCCGCGCGGTGGCGAAGAGCGTCTTGTTGATCAGGTCGTGAAGCTGGCCGGCGTGGATGGTGAAGTCGGCCTCGTCGCCGAACGTGGCGATGGGGGGGAACTCGGCCGGCGGGTAGCCGAAAATCTTGAAGTGGGAATCCTCGCCGCGCACGTGGCCGGCTTCGGCATCGGTTTCGATGGTCAGCGTGGCGTCGGCGCTTTCACGCACCACGGCGGTCAGCTTGTCGGCGGGGATCAGCGCTTCGCCTTCTTCCTGCACGTCCACCTGACTGACCGTCAGGTGCAGCGCCACTTCCAGGTCCGTGCTGGCAACGGTCATCGCGTCCGAAGACGCTTCGAGCTTCACGCACAGCAGCACCGGCTTGGGCGTGCGGCTGACCACCACCGCCCCGGCCAGGTTCAGTGCGTCCACCAACGCCCCACGATCGCAGATCACTTTCATGTCCGTGTCCTCAACTATGATTTGGCCTTCTAGCGTACCGCCCTCGCGGCTCCGTGCAAGTGTCCGCTGCGATGACCCTCTTACCCCAGCTTCGAACGCACATGGGTTTTGATCCGTTCGACGTCAACGGGCAGCACATCGTAGCGCTCCTGGCGCTGGTACAGGTCGGCCAGGTGCGGCGGCAGTTCGGGTCGGCGGCCGAGGGCCTTTTCCACCGCGTCCGGGAACTTGGCCGGGTGGGCGGTGGCCAGGGCGACCATCGGGCCGGGCAGGGCGTCCATTTCACGCCAGGCCGCGCCCACGCCCACCGCCGTATGCGGATCGACCAGGTATCCGGTCCGCCGGTGCAGTTCGCCGACAATGTCGAGCGTCTGGTCTTCGTCGACGCGCTGGGCGCTGAAGATTTCGGCGATGCGCCGGCGCTGCGTCGGGCCGATTCGGAACTTCTTCTCGTCGGCCAGGCGTCGCATCAGGCCGCGGATCGCTTCGCCGTCGCGGTCGTAAGCGTCGAACAGCAGCCGCTCGAAGTTACTGGACACCTGGATGTCCATCGAGGGGCTCATGGTCGGCTCGACGCCCGCCAGCGCATGATCGCCGGTGCGAATGGCGCGGGTGAGAATGTCGTTGACGTTGGACGCGACGATCAGGCGACGGACGGGCAGGCCCATCTTGCGGGCGACGTAACCGGCGTAGATATCGCCGAAATTGCCGGTGGGCACGGCGAAGGCCACCTCACGCGCCGGTGCCCCCAGGGCCAGGGCGGCGGCGAAGTAGTAGACCACCTGCGGCATCACGCGGGCCCAGTTGATCGAGTTCACGCCGCTCATCGCCACTTCGTGCCGGAACGCCCGATCGTTGAACATCGCCTTGAGAATCGCCTGGCAGTCATCAAACGTCCCTTCGATGGCGATATTGTGGACGTTCGGCTCGACCACCGTGGTCATCTGCCGCCGCTGGACTTCGCTGGTCCGGCCGTGCGGGTGCATGATGAAGATGTGGACATGCTCGCAGCGGCGGACGGCTTCGATGGCGGCCGAGCCGGTGTCGCCGCTGGTGGCGCCGATGAGCGTGGCGCGGCGTCCGGCGCGATCGAGCACCCGGTCGTACATCAGCCCGAGCACTTGCATGGCCACGTCCTTGAACGCCAGCGTCGGGCCGTGGAACAGCTCCATCACCCACAGGTTCGCCCCGATCTGCACGAGCGGCGAAACCAGGTCGTTCTCGAACGCGGCGTAGGCTTTGTCGATGATCTGACGAAGTTCGGCCTCATCGAATGCTTCACCGATAAACGGTCGCATGATCCATTTGGCCAATTCCCCGTACGGCCGGCCCTGGAAGGCGCGCAGCTCGTCCGCTTCGACGCGAGGCCAGACGTCCGGCACGTACAACCCGCCGTCGGGGGCCAGGCCGGTCAGCATCGCCTGCTCAAAATCGAGCGGCTCGGCCTGACCTCGGGTGCTGATGTAGCGAACGGGCATGGGGGCGGTCCTGGTCCTGCGCGACGACCGGGATGATCCGGACCTGCGTTCGGCCTGGGTCCGGGGTGAACCGGCCATCTTACCGGTTGTCAGGGATTGTGTCAGTCGTCGATCGGGTTGGACGGCGGGCCGGCGATGCCGCGGTAGTGCGGATCGACGCCGACGCGGGTTCCCTCGCCGGTGGGCCTGTTGGCATGGGCGGGAAGCTCAGCCGGCGGCGGCCCCAGCCAGCACTGGTTCTGCCGGCAGTCACGGATCAGGTCGGCCGCTTCCTCAATGTCATCCGTCACCCGGAACCGCTGCATGTCTTCGGGCGAGATGTTGTGATGCTTTTCGAGCATCACGTTGTCGATCCACCGGACCAGCGGCGCCCAGAACTCCACGCCAATGCAAATGACCGGAAACGGGTTGATCTTGAGCGTCTGGATGAGCGTCATGGACTCGAAGAACTCGTCCATCGTGCCGAACCCGCCGGGGAAGTTGACAAAGGCGTGGGCGTATTTGACGAACATGACCTTCCGCACGAAGAAGTAGCGGAAGTTCATTTCGTGGGAGAGGTATTCGTTGGGCTCCTGCTCCATGGGCAGGCTGATGTTCAGCCCGACCGATTGACCGTCGGCCTGGAACGCTCCGCGGTTGGCCGCTTCCATGATGCCCGGCCCCCCACCGGTGATGACGGCAAAGTCGCGCTCGACCATCAGCCGGCCGAACTCGACGGCCAGGTCGTAATAGCGATGGCCCGGCGGCGTGCGGGCCGAGCCGAACACCGACACCGCCGGTCCGAGATTCGCCATCAGCTCGAAGCCTTCGACGAACTCGGCCATGATGCGGAACACGCGCCAGGTTTCATGGGTCAGGTCGACATCGCGATCAATCGGCATGGACAATCCTCGGCTGGTGGTGTGGGTGAACGCGCTCTATTGTAAGATCGTTCGCCGGACGATGCGCGGGGACGGACGGAACCGCCAAGGCGCCAAGCGGGATGTTGCGATGCGTGTGGGCCGTGATGATGCGAGTGTCGGACTGCGGGCGATGCGCGTGGCGCGTTGGGTGATGGTGGTGGTGGCGGCGGGTTTCACGAGCGTTCTGGCGGTGGGGATGGTGGTCGGGCCGATTGTTTGGGCGCGGGATGCGTGGTCGGTGGCGGGCGCGGCCTTGATGGGCGTGTTGCCCTGGTGGGCGCTCGTGGTGGTCAACGTGCAGCGAGACCGGGGACGCAGAGATCCGGTTGAGCCGGGGCGCTAGGTGTCGCTCACCGATCGCTGGTTTGCTCGTCAGGGGACATCTGCTCGACGATCACGGGCACGGTCACGCGGCGGGACGCCTGGACGGTGGGCGGCTCGTCTTCGGCGGACAGGGGCAACTGTTCGCGAACGATGCGGGCGTAGTCGGGCGTCTTTTCGGGCCAGGCCCCACCGCCGGTCAACGCCCGCAGCACCATGGTGCGCCGGCTGGTGACGGTGGTGGTCGTCGTCTGGATGGTGTTGACGACGATGCGCTGACGATTGCCGTCCAGGGGCTGCTTGAGCTGGCGCACGAGGGCCATCACCTGGTCTTCGGGCACGGTGACGGTGTAGCGGCGGGCGGTGGTCGTGGTGGTAGAGGTCTTGGAGGCGACCTTGGCCAGATCGCGGGCTTCGCGCAGCTCGGCCGAGCGGAGGTTGCCGGCCACCGTGTTGAGTTGGGCGACGCTTTGCGGCAGGTCTTCGGTCTGCACGAGGATTTCGATGTCTTCGATCGGCCGAGCGTCGGTCAGATCCACGGGTTCGCCTTGCGGTGTGCGGGCGAGGGTCGCCCCCAGCAACGGCGCGCCGACGGGAGCACCGGCAGCCTCGCCCGCCTGACGTGCCTGTTCGGCGACGAGGGCCTGGGCGGTTTTCATCGGGTCGTTCCGGTCGAGGTCCGGTTCGACCTGAAGGGGCGATTCGGCGACCGGCGGCGCTTCATCGGGCATGCGACCGGCTTTGGCGACAACCGGTTCATCGGCGAGCGGGGGCATTTCGACATCCGGTACGGCGGCGGGGCCGGCCTTGCCCACGATGGCATCGTTGGCCGCGGCGGCGGGTGCCGGCGGCCGAGGGTCTTGCGTGGCCAGCTTGCCCTGCACGGCGCGCTCCGTCAGCCCTCCGCCGCGTCTGTCCATCGCCACGGCAGTCGGCGGTTCGGCGTCAGCGACTTCATCCACCACGGCCGCCTCCGCGTCGGGCCTGCCGTCACGGGCCACGGTCCGCGTGGTCATCGGCGCTTCACCCAGGCCCCACACACTCAGCGCGATGATCCCCACCGTCACCAGCAGCATCGCCGCCAACGCGCCCACCACGAACAACCGACGCAGCACGCTGCGCTGGCGGTGGTTGTCGGCTTCGAGGTCGGCCCCGTTGGTATCCAGCAGCATCGACCGTTCGAGATAGCGGTCGACCTCTTCCATGATCCACGCGGGGGCTTCAGGCTCGGGCAGGTCAGCGATGGCCTGACGGTCGCCCGACATCGCCTGCAGGTAGGCCAGCAACTCCGGCTGACCACGCAGCGACTGCTCGACCCGCTCCCGCTCGGCGGGCGAAAGGTTGCCCTCGACATAGTCCAGCAGTTGTTGCTCGTCGTATCGCTTACTCATCGCGGACCTCGGACTTCGCTTTCGTCCGGGCCCCCACCGCTTCGCGCAGGGCGACGCGGGCCCGGAACAGTCGGCTCTTGACGGTGCCCACCGGAACACCCATCACCTCGGCGATCTCCTGGTAATCCATGCCCTGCAGGTCGCGCAGGAGGATCACAGCCTTGAGATTCGCCTCCAGATGGTCCAGGCACGCGGTCAGCAATTCGACTTGTTCAGCCTGTTCGACGCCTTGGCCGGGCGGCGGTTCCCGGTCCTGGGCGATCATGGTCTTCAACGGTGAGGCCTGGTCGTGATCGTTCCCTCCGGCCGACCCGGCCGATTCGAGGCTGGCGGCCCGCCGCACCTTCTGCCGCCGCAGGCGGGAGATGCCCACGTTCATCGCGATGCGGAAAAGCCACGTGCCGAACCGGCTGTCCCCCTTGAAACTGTCGACGTGCTGAACGGCTTTCATCAGGGCGTCCTGGGCCACTTCCGCCGCGTCGTCGGCGTTACCCAGCATCCGCAGGCACTGATGGTACACCCGCCGGTGATACGCCCCGAGCAACTCGCCCAGCGCCCCCCGATCGCCCCGATGCAGCCGGCGCACCAGTTGCCGTTCGCGATCGGGGCTTAAAGGGGGATGCTCGACCATCAGTCATCCTATGCTGGCGCCGCCGGTTCGTTCGTCCGCACGTCCCCCCCGCGCGAACGACCGACCGGCGTGTGTTGTCGTGCGCCTGATGGTACTATGACCGCTCGGTTGTCGGAAGCGCCAAATCAACCGGACCTGCGCCATGCCCGATCAGACCCGCTACATCTCGCCGCTCGCCTCGCGCAACGCCTCGGCCGAAATGCAGGCGATGTGGAGCCCGCAACGCAAATTCTCAACCTGGCGGCGCCTCTGGCTCGCCCTGGCCGAAGCCCAGAAGGAACTGGGACTCGACATCACCGACGATCAGATCGCTGAACTGCGCGAACATCTCGACGACATCAACTTCGACACCGCCGCCGATTACGAGTCGGTCCTGCGGCACGACGTGATGGCCCACGTCCACGCGCTCGGCGAACAGGCCCCCGCCGCTCGTCCCATTGTCCATCTCGGCGCCACCAGCCAGTTCGTCAACTGCAACACCGAGTTGATTCTCATCCGCGACAGCCTCAAGCTCATCGCCGGCAAGCTCGCCACCGTGATCGACCAGTTGGCCGCGTTCGCCGCCGAGCATCGCAGCCTCCCCACGCTGGGGTTCACCCACTATCAGCCCGCCCAGCCCACCACCGTCGGCAAGCGGGCCGCCGGCTGGGCGTACGATATGGCCCTGGCCCTGGAAGAAATCGAACACCGCATCGATTCGCTCCGCTTCCGCGGTGTCAAGGGCACCACCGGCACGCAGGCGTCTTTCTTCGCCCTGTTCGACGGCGACCCCCGGAAGGTCGATCAGCTCGATGAACGGGTGACGACCAAGATGGGCTGGCCCGTCGAGCGCCGTTTTGCGGTCACCGGGCAGACCTACCCCCGCGTGGTGGACGGAATGGTGGCCTGTTCCCTGTCCGCCGCCGCGGCGACGCTGGCCAAGTTCGCCGCGGACATGCGCCTGCTGGCCAATCGCAAGGAATTGGAAGAGCCGTTCGAGGCCAGGCAGATCGGCTCATCCGCCATGCCGTACAAACGGAACCCGATGCGCTGCGAGCGGATCGGCGGCCTGTGCCGCTTCGTCATCAACCTGACGCAGATGCCGTTCGTCACTGCGGCCGAGCAGTGGCTCGAACGCACGCTCGACGACTCCAGCGCCCGCCGCCTGTCGCTGCCCGAGCCGTTCCTCGCCCTCGACGGCGCGCTGGAGGTGGCGATCAACGTGACGCGCGCGATCGTGGTCTATCCCAAGACCATCGCGGCCAACCTGGCCGCCGAGTTGCCGTTCATGGCCAGCGAAAACCTGATGATGGCCGCGGTGGCCAACGGCGCCGATCGGCAGGAGGTGCACGAGCTGATCCGCCGCCACGCCCAGGCCGCGGCGCAGAAGGTCAAGGAGGAAGGCGGCGCGAACGACCTGTTTGATCGGCTTGCCGCCGAGAAAGTGTTCAAGGGGGTCGATTTCGCCTCTGTGTTCGAGCCGGCGAAATACATCGGCCGGGCCCCGGAACTGGTCGACCGCTTTGTGACCGAGGTCGTCCAGCCCCTGCGTCTACGCCATGGTGACCGACTCGGCGCCGGCGGCCGGGTGAACGTGTAAGCAGGCGCCGATGAACAAGGATGCCAACCTGAAACATCGGCGGTGTTCCTCCGTGCCCATCGGTGGCGAACCCCACGACCCGCGATGCTCGGCGGCCCCCGTGATTGGTGGTTTGTGAAACATGGAACACCTGATCCCCGCGGAATGGTTTATTGAACTCCACTGGTCGGTGCTCGCGCTGATCGGCGCGGCGGCGATGCTCGCGATCATCAAAGGCGCGGACATGCTGGTCGAGGGTGCATCGGGATTCGCGCTGCGCCTGGGCATGAGCAAGGTGATCGTGGGGGCGACGATCGTGTCGCTGGGTACGACCAGTCCCGAGTGCGCGGTTTCCGTGATGGCGGCCTGGCGGGGCCAGTCGGGTCTGGCGCTGGGCAACGCGACCGGCTCGATCATCGCGGACACAGGGCTGATCTTCGGCATTGGCTGCCTGCTGATGGCGTTACCGATCTCACCGTTCATTCTGCGTCGGCAGGGCTGGGTGCAGTTCGGTGCCGGCTGTGGGCTGGCCGGGCTTTGTTATCTGGCCTGGTGGATCAGCGGGGCGGACGCCCAACTTAGCCGGTGGGTGGGGGTGCTGTTTCTCGCGGCGCTGGTCTGGTACATCTGGGCCAGTGTGCGATGGGGCCGACAGCACGCGGAAATCGCCGAACACGTCCACGAGGAACCCGAAGAACTGATCGAGCGTTCCGGGCATGACCCGTGGTGGAAGCTGAGCACCTTCTTCGTGCTGGGCCTGCTGCTGGTGATCCTGTTCGGCCATGTGCTGATCGAGTGCATCAAGGAAGCGGCCACACAAATGCACGTGCCTGAGGTGGTCATCTCGTCGACGATCGTCGCGTTCGGCACGTCTCTGCCGGAACTGGTGGTGGGCGTCACCGCCATCCGCAAGGGTCATCCCACCCTGCTGATCGGCAACGTGATCGGGGCGGACATCCTCAATGTGCTGTTCGTGATCGGCGCTTCGGCCGCGGCCACGCCGTTGCGGATCATCGAACCGACCGCCGCCATCCCCACCATCTTCCTCGTCCTTCACCTGCCGACCATGCTGCTGGTGCTGGTGCTGTTCCGGGTGTTCATTTTCCAGGCCCTGCGGCGCGGAAGCTTCCACCGGTCCCACGGCGTGGTGCTGGTGAGCCTCTACGCGCTATACCTGCTGATGAACCTGATTCTGTCGCGGGCGGGATAACCGTCTGGCATGGAGATGCCGCGCAGCGCCGCATCTCCATGCGGGCCTGTCCGGTGCGTGCTAACGCCAAGACTGTCACGCGCTTCTTCCCGTCTCGGCGGCGCGCTGGCCGGCGGCCCGCTCGCGCAGCACATCGAGCATCTGTCGCACTTCGTCGGACATCTTCGAGTTCGGGAAATCGCGGATGATCTGCTCGCCCACGTTCACCGATTCGATCCAGTCCTTGTCCTGCACCGCCAGTTTGAACCGCACACCGAGGTTCTCACGCTTCTGCCCGATCACCCCGCGCGCCGTTTCCAGATACGGCTCGGCCTCCTGCGGGGTGAGGTACTTATCCAGTTCCTTGAGCAGTTCGACCGCCGGATCCACGTCCCCGGTCTCGGCGGCGCGAAGGAAGCGGCGCTCCAGGTCGTGCTTGTGGTCGGCCTTGGCCTGTTCGATGCGCCGCGGCAAGGCGAGCACCTGCGGGTGATCGGGGTACAACCGCTGCAACCGCTGCATTTCCCGCTGAGCCGCCTCCCAGTCGAACCGCGAACAGATTTCCTCGATCCGCTGAAGCGCCTGCTCGACCTGCTGGGCGCGGTACTTGGCCTGGGCGTCGAGAATCTGGGTGCGGAACTGTTCGGCCTCCTCGCGATAGCCATACGTCTCGGCCATGTTCTCGACCAGCGCCAGCGCCGCGTCGTAGTCCTGCTTGCGAATGTCCTCGATGATGGCCTGGCGCAGGGCGTCCCGATCCTTCTGGCGGTAGGCGATGTGCTTGGCCTGGTCGCTCAGCAGCAGTCGATCATTGATCGACCGCAGCAGTTCGGTCTGTTCGTCCGATCCGCCGACCGCCCCGCTGCCGCTGCGCCCCACCAGCGGATAGATCGACGCGGGCACCACCACCGCCACCACGCCCAGGGCCAGCACCGTGAAGGTGCCGTCTCGTGCGGCCAACAGCGCCCCCAGCCCCGCCACCGCCAGTCCCGCGACCAGCAGCAACACGAACAGAATCAGCGTCCACAGGTCTTTTGCCTTGCCGGACCCGGCGCCCGACCCGGTATAGCGCGGTTCTTCCATGATGGGGCCCCTAATCGTCCCGCCTCGGCTTGGATTGGCGTTCGCCGCGGGCCACACGGCCACGCCGCGAACCGAAGCACGACCAAGGCGAAGTGTTACTTCATCAGCCCATTGTATCCGAACGGCACCCCTGGGGCGATCCGCCGCGCGCTTTTCGCGCCTCCATCTCTGCCCATCGGTTGACAGCCGCCGATGCTTTGGATAACTATGCATCATGGAACCCAAGATTACCACCGACGGCATCACCTTCGACGACGTCCTGCTTCTGCCCGGGCGCAGCGATTTCGTGCCCGCCGAGGCCGATGTCTCCACGCGCCTGACTCGCAACATCGACCTGCGCATTCCGCTGGTCTCCGCATCCATGGACACCGTGACCGAGGCCGCGCTGGCGATCGCCCTGGCCCAGGAAGGCGGCGTCGGCATGATCCACAAAAACATGTCCATCGAGGCCCAGGTCCGCGAGGTGGTCAAGGTCAAGCGCTCGGCCAACGGGGTGATCCGCAATCCGCAAACCCTTCCCCCCGATGCGCCGGTCACCGCCGCCCAGCAGCTCATGCGCGAGCATAACATCTCCCCTTCCCA
>CAYNCM010000013.1:0-47184 GCA_964395825.1 uncultured Planctomycetaceae bacterium | reverse complement strand
ACGCCGACTTCGACGGCGACCAGATGGCCGTCCACCTGCCGCTGTCGATCGAGGCGCAGACTGAAGCCCACGTGCTGATGATGTCCACCCACAACATCTTCAGTCCCGCCCACGGCAAGCCGCTGATCAGCCCGTCGCAGGATATCGTTCTCGGCGTGTACTACATCACCGCGCTGCAGCCGGGGGTGAAGCCCGAGGATCTTGATGTCTCGACGCTTCGCCATTACCGAGACGCCATGGAGGCCCTGCTCGCTTACGACACGGGCAAGATCAGAATCCACGATCCGATCGTCGTCCGTTTCACTCCCGGCCGGTACGGCGAAGTGGTCACCAGCGAGACCGGCTCGCCCGAGAAGTTCCCGGACCACAACCGCCTGGTCACCACGGTCGGCCGCATCCTGTTCAACGAGGAATGCCCCGATGGCATGCCCTACTACAACTGCTCACTGGGCAAGAAGGGCTGCAGCCGCGTCATCGACGATGTGTACCTCTACCGCGACCGCGGCCACACCATCAACTTCCTCGACGCCATGAAGCAGCTCGGCTTCAAGCGCTCGACGCTGGCCGGGCTGAGCTTCGGCATCACCGACCTGCGCATCCCCGCGAAGAAGCAGGTCATCATCGACGCCGCCCAGAAGCGCGTCGACCGCGTGGAAAAGGCCTTCGGGGCCGGGGCCCTGACCGAGCGCGAACGCTACAACCAGTTGCTCGACATCTGGGCCCACTGCCGCGAGGAAGTCACCAAGGAACTGATGAACGAACTGAAGAACGACCGGCGCGGCGAAGGCGGCGTGGTCGTGCCCATCGACGCAGCCTCGGTTACTGTCGACGACAATCGAGTCGCTGAGTTCATCAAAACGAACTACGAATTCAACTATGTTGAAACGCCTAAGCTCAGCCAGGATGAGATTGCCTCGCTGGAAGACCGACTGATGCTTGACTATCCGTCGAATGACAATTGTTCTGGCAAGTCTTGGCTTCCAAAGTGGAACACTCTTACTCCCGTCAAGTCGGCCAGCGAAGTTGTTCGTTGGATTGCGCAGTGGGAGAAGGATGCGAGCAAGGCGCTGATTTCTGCATACGACGAAGCCAAGAGCGTTATTGGGCGCAATGATGGATGGCGGAGTGATCCTCGCCGTTCCGATATCCCAGGAACCTATGGTGTCTACTTCTTCCGGAAGAAGGGCGGCGGTGTTAACGATGGCTATGTCGGAAAGGCGGCTCGCGATACGAACAAGCTTTCATCCCGATTGGGTGAACATGTCTATGGTGATGAGGTCGCAAGCACCTTCTTCAAGAAGATTAGGGCGCAAGTTGTTGAAAGCGCTCAGGGCAGGCCGTATCTCAACCCCGTCTACCTGATGAGCGACTCGGGCGCCCGAGGCAACGTCAGCCAGATGCAGCAGCTCGCCGGGATGCGCGGCCTGATGAGCAAGCCCAGCGGCGAAATCATCGAAACGCCCATCAAGGCCAACTTCCGCGAAGGCCTCACCGTCCTCGAATACTTCAGTTCCACCCACGGCGCGCGAAAGGGCCTGGCCGACACCGCGCTGAAGACCGCCGACTCCGGATACCTGACCCGCAAGCTGGCCGACGTGGCCCAGAACGTGATCGTCAACGAGCGCGACTGCGGGACCACCGCCGGCATCCGCAAACGCGCCATCTACAAGGGTGAGGAAGTCGACGTGCCGCTGCGCGACCAGATCATCGGCCGTATCGCCCGCGAAACCATCCGCAACCCGATTACCGACCAGTTGATCGTCGAAGAGAACGCGATCATCACCGAAGACGCCGCCCGGCGCATCGAGGAACTCGGCATCGACAGTGTGATGGTGCGAAGCTCGCTCACCTGCGAAAGCCCCCTGGGCATCTGCGCCAAGTGCTACGGGCAGGATCTGTCGACCGGCCGCCTGGTCGAGGAAGGCATGGCCGTGGGCATCATCGGCGCCCAGTCGATCGGCGAACCGGGCACGCAGTTGACCATGCGGACGTTCCATACCGGTGGGGTGGCGACGCGCCGGCTGACGGAAAACTCCATCCGCGCCACCCACGGCGGCACCATCGAACTGCGCGACTGCAACGAAGTGCCGGTCGTTGACGAAGACGGCAAGAAGATGCTCACCGCCCTGAAGCGCAACGGCGAGATTCGCCTGCTCGACGCCAAGGGCCGCGAACTGGAGCACTTCAAGATTCCCTACGGCTGCCAGATCCTCGCCGGCCCGGGCGAAACCGTGAAGCGCGGCCAGGTGTTGGCCATGTGGGATCCGCACCGTACGCCCATCCTTGCCGAGAAGGCCGGCACCGTCCGATTCGAGGACATTATCCCCGGCGAAACCGTCCGCTCGGAAAAGGAAGAGCAGGCCAAGGGCAAGAAGGCCAGCGACAGCAGCGGCGAACAACTCGTCGTCATCGAACACAAGGGCGAACGCCACCCGCGCGTGGTCATCGAAGACACAGACGGCCAGATCCTCGACTTCCACTATCTGCCGGCCAAGGCGCGCATCGAGGTCAAGGAAGGCGACAAGATCGACGCCGGGCAGATGCTCGCCCGCCAGCCGCGCGAGGTCGCCGGTTCGGCGGACATCGTCGGCGGTCTGCCCCGCGTGACCGAGATTTTCGAGGCCCGAAAGCCCAAGGAACCGGCCGTCATGGCCGAAATCTCCGGCACCGTCGAGCTGCGGTCCGACAAGCGCCGCGGCAAGATGACCATCATCGTCCGCTCCGAGGCCGACATCGAAAAGGAACACCACGTTCCCCAGGACCGGCACCTGCTCGTGCACACCGGCGATTACGTGACGGCGGGCGATCCGCTGATCGACGGGCCGCTGATCCCCCACGACATCCTCCGCATCAAGGGCGAGAACGCGCTGTACGAATATCTCATCGAGGAAGTGCAGAACGTCTACCGTTCGCAGGGCGTGACGATCAGCGATAAGCACATCGAGGTGATCGTCTCGCAGATGCTGCGGAAGGTGCGCGTGGACAACCCCGGCGACACCGCGCTGCTGCCGTCGGATGTGGTCGACAAGTTCGTCTTCCGCGGTGAGAACACGCGCGTGGCCGGTTGCGGCAAGATTGCCGACCCGGGTGACACGGGCCTGCCCGAAGGCGCCCTGGTCGCCAAGGCCGAGATCAAGGAAGCCAATGCCGCCGCCGAGGCCAACGGCGGCAAACCCGCCAAGGTCAAGCGGCCCCGACCGGCCACGGGTCGCACGCTGCTGCTGGGCATCACCAAGGCCTCGCTGCAAAGCGAATCCTTCCTCTCCGGTGCGTCGTTCCAGGAGACCACCAAGGTTCTCACCGGCGCTGCGCTGGCCGGCATGAGCGATCAACTGATCGGCCTGAAGGAAAATGTCCTGCTCGGCCACCTCATCCCAGCCGGCACCGGGTTCAAGCCCTACACCACCCTCGCCGTCGAGAAGCTCGCCGAGCCTGTCGCCGAGGAACGGCCGAGCGATGAGGAACTGATCGCCGACGCCGCCGCCGCCGCCGAAGCCCTCGGCGCCGACCTGCCCGACGAGGAAGCCGCCGAAGCCGCCGCCGAAGCTGAACTCGCCGAGTCCGCCGACCAGCCTGCCGACTAACCCGCCGCAGCTTCTGAGCAAAGGGCGGCTGAGGCCCACCACGCACTTTCTCCTTGGGAGAGGGCGGGGGTGAGGGTCGGCCCTACGCCGGACCGGCTTGTGCGTTGAGCCTGGTCGAAACGAGCGCCGCCCGGATCGGTTTTGCAAGCGAACTTTCCCGGCCGGATGTCCCCCTCTGCCGCGACTTGGCCACTGTCCCGGGCGCTTCGACTCCGCCGCCACGCTGCGCGATACCGGACAATGAAACCCCACGCCCGCACCGGAAGGGGGTCGGATTCGGATGGCGCCGGCGTGTTGTCGGGTTCACCGGCCCGGGTCAGATCGCGTCGGCACCGGTTTCGCCAGTGCGGATGCGGATGCACTCTTCCAGGGGAGCGACGAAAACTTTGCCATCGCCGATTTCGCCGCCGTTGTGCCGGGCGCTTCGAACGATGGCGTCAACGGCCCGCTTGCACCAGTCTTCGCTGGAGCAGGCGATTTCCAGTCGCACCTTCGGCAGCAGTTCGGGCACGACGGCCGTGCCTCGGTAAAGGTCGGTCTCCTGGTCGCGCCCCCGGCCGGTGCAGCGGCTGACGGTGACGCGGAAGATTTCCGCTCGGGTCAGGGCTTCGCGCACTTCGTCGAGTTTGTCGGGTTGAATGATGGCGGTCACCAGTTTCATCGCCATTTCGGTTCTCCAGTCTGTGAGTTTCACCACAGAGGCACATAAAAGGAACGATCCGGTTTCACAGAGGTCGTTTTCCTGTGCCTCTGCGCCTCTGTGGTTGATCTTGCATCAGTTCAGGTTCAGAAGCCCGTAGCCGTGTTCGCCGTGCAGCGCGTGGTCCATGCCGGCCATCTCGTCCTTTTCGTTCAGCCTCAGGCCCACGGTCTTGTCGATCACGATCAGCAGCATGAACGTCACCACGCCCGCGCCGATCAGCGTGATCACCACGCCTTCGATCTGCACGAGCAACTGGGTCATGAAACTTTCGGGCGCTTCGCTGGCACGGATGAAGAAGGTCAGACAGATGGCCCCGACCATGCCCGCCATGCCGTGGATGCCGAACACGTCGAGCGAATCGTCGTAGCCCAGCCGGTTCTTGAGCATGATGGCCAGGTAGCAGGCCAGCGAGGCGATCGCGCCCAAGGCCAGCGCTCCGCCGACGGTCACCGATCCGGCGGCCGGCGTGATGACGACCAGCCCGGCGAGAATGCCCGACGCCATGCCCAGGCTCGTCGCCTTGCGGTGGTGCAGGCCTTCGATCACGATCCACGCCAGGGCGCCGGCGGCCGCGGCGACCTGGGTCACGGTCAGGGCCTGGGCGGTCTTGAGGCTGCTGCTGACCGCCGAGCCGGCGTTGAAGCCGAACCATCCCACCCACAGCAGGCCCACGCCCATCAGCGTCATCACCATGTTGTTCGGGTGCATGGCGGTTTTGGGATATCCCCGTCGCGCCCCGAGGTACAGCGCCGCCACCAGGCCGCTGATCCCCGCGGAAATGTGCACCACCGTGCCGCCGGCGAAGTCGATCGCGCCCTTGCCGAACAGATACCCGTCGCTGGCCCAGACCGAATGGCACAGCGGGTTGTAAATGATCAGCCCCCACAGCAGGATGAACAGGCAGTAGCCACGGAATCGCACCCGTTCGGCGAACGCCCCGGCGATCAGGGCCGGCGTGATGATCGCGAACTTGCCCTGGAACATCGCGAACACGTATTCCGGGATGCCGTTGTCCATCACCTTCGTGTCGATCGACCGGAGAAACAGCAGGTTGGCATCCCAACCGAGCCAGCCCCCGGCCACGTCCTTGCCGAACGCCATGGCGTAGCCGAACACCGCCCAACTGACGCCGATGACCGCCATCGCCGCGAAGCAGTGCATCATGGTGCCCAGCACGTTCTTCGTGCGGACCAGCCCGCCGTAGAACATCGCCAGGCCCGGCACCATCAGCAGCACCAGCGCGGTGGACGTGAGCATCCACGCCTCCGAGCCGGAGTCGATCAGTTGGCCTTCGGCCGTGGTTTCCTGTGCCCATGCGACCGCGGGCAACAGCAGTGCCGCGCCGATCGCGCCGAGTCCGATGCGGGATGTTCGACCCATCCGGGACGCCTCCTGTGATGATGCAAGTCGTTGGAAATCGGGTTGTCATGCTCCAGCCGGACGGGCCGGCGAAGCGCCTCAATTGAGGATGCAGGACGCCCCCGCACCTCGCCCCGGCGCATGACAAACCCCGTGCCATCCCGGAAAGGTGGACATAAGCATTTTCTTTTCCAATGGTTACAACGCTTACCGGGTGATCGGCCCGATGCCCGCAAATGCGGCAATCCAGCCGTAACCCCGCCCCGGTTGCCCATCTTTCAGGCGAATCGGGATCACACGCTCAGCTTTTCGCCGATCCGACGCATTGCTTCCTCGACCTTCGCGCGACTGTTGAAGGCGCTGATTCGGAAGTAGCCTTCGCCGCTCGCCCCGAAACCACCCCCCGGTGTGCCGACCACGTGGGCCTCGGCCAGAAGCTTGTCGAAGAACTGCCAACTGGTCATTCCGTCGGGCGTCTTGATCCACACGTACGGCGAATCCACCCCGCCGTACACGTCCAGCCCCGCGCCGGTCATGGCCTCGCGGATGATCGCCGCGTTGGCCAGGTAAAAGTCGACCAGCGCCCGCACCTGCTTGCGCCCCGCGTCGCCATACACCGCCTCGGCCCCGCGCTGCACGATGTAGTTGACCCCGTTGAACTTCGTCGACTGTCGCCGGTGCCACAACCCGTGCAGCGCCACGTGCTCACCTTCAGCCGTGCGCCCGGTCAACGTCTTCGGCACCACCGTCAACGCGCATCGCGTGCCGGTGAACCCGGCGTTCTTGCTGAAACTGCGGAATTCGATCGCGCACTGCCGCGCGCCGTCGATTTCGTAGATCGAATGGGGAACGTCGGGCGAGGTGATAAACGCTTCGTACGCCGCGTCGAACAGGATGATCGAACCGTGACGCTGCGCGTAGTCGACCCACTGAGCCAGGTGTTCGCGGCTGGCCGTGGCCCCGGTCGGATTGTTCGGGAAGCACAGGTACACCAGGTCGACGCGCCGGTCGGGCAGTTCGGCGGTGAAGTTGTTCGCCGCGGTGATCGGCAGGTAGACCAGGCCTTCGTACTCGCCGCGATCGTTGGCCTCGCCGGTGTGGCCGGCCATCACGTTCGTGTCCACGTACACCGGGTACACCGGGTCGGTCACCGCGATGGTGTTGTCGCCGGCAAAGATGTCCAGAATGTTGCCCGTGTCGCACTTGCTGCCGTCGGAGATGAAAATCTCATCCGCTGCGACCTCGCAACCGCGGGCGCGGTAGTCGTGTTCAGCGACCTTCTCGCGCAGGAACGCGTAGCCCTGTTCCGGGCCGTACCCGCGGAAAGTCTCGCGGCGAGACATCTCGGCGAGCGCCGCGTGCATCGCCTCCACACACGCCGGCGGCAGGGGTTCGGTCACGTCGCCGATGCCCAGCTTGATGATCGGGGCCTCGGGGTTCTGTTCGGCGAACGCGCCGACCCGTCGGGCGATCTCGGGAAACAGGTAGCCGGCCTTGAGCTTCAGGTAGTCTTCATTGATGTGAGCCATGATGTTCCTTCCGGGGTCAGGCCGACCATCTTACGGACATTCACCGCTGTTGCCACCGGTGCGGATGGTCGGTGCGTCGCGCTCGCGGGTCGGCTCCAAGCGGTTGGATGGACATGGCCTGGGCGGTTGTTCAAACATCCGATTGATGGGCATGGTGCGCAGCGGTTACCCCACATCCGGTGTTCGGTCGCCGGCGCACCTCAACCGCATGGGTGGCCCAACCCGCACAAAGTGTTGCCGGGCCCGCACGAAATCCGCGGGGGAACGCACGCGGAATCAACAACGCAACGTGGGATGATCCACAGCCGCGTGGGGGCCATCGTGACCGAAAGCAGCGAGCCGTCGAAGGCGGCTCGGCTGAAAAGGCCCAGGCGTAAAAAATGTGACCAAATCAAGCAGAAGGACTTGCGATGAGGTCCGCATTCGTTATTTTACGTTTTGTAAAACGTCAAGTTACTCGCACCCGTTGGGCGACGAATGCAAGGAGTCAACGATGAACGATCGATCCGCAACGGGTCACGAGCGATGACCCAAGGGCGATGGGTCACGAGCAACGGCCGGGGCGGGTGCGGTCAGGTGTACCTCAAGTCGCGTTTGCCAGGCTGGACGAAGGCGGCTTGAACAACTCGGGGCAACGATGTTTGGGGTAGATCGACATAATACGATTCGAGTTCATCGCGACCGCGCGGGGCCGCGCGGATTGGGATGATCGCAAGTGCAGCGATCGCTGCGCCGGGTTCGTTCAGTTTCTTCGCCGCGGGTAGTCGGCGATCTGTTTGTGGGGAACGCCAGCATGACCACCATGATGTCGCGGCAGGCCGTCGTCCCGCCTCCCAAGCTGTACCGCGTCGGCGAACTGGTCCGTTACACCGGCCTTAGTCGCCAGACGATTCACAACTACACCACGATGGGGCTGATCGCCGAAGCGGAATGGACGCCGGGCGGTCATCGCCTTTACGACGAAACGGTCTTCTACCGTCTGCAGCGCATCGCGGATCTGAAGCGCGATCGGCGGATGGATGAAATCCGAGGCATGCTCGATCCGGACGAGTGATCCGACTTCCACCGTGCAGCGAAAGGATGCGCTGACGTGGCTGAACAGAATGGTCAGAACAACTCGTGGCGATCGCTGGCGCAGTACTGGCAGGTTCCGGTGTTCGTGCTCAGCGTGGTGCTGCTCCTGCTGGGCTGGATGCTGGCGTTGCCGGAAGGCGAATCGGTCGATCCGGTGAAGGAGCTGGGCCAGGCGCGCGAGTTGCTCGGGGCGGGTCGGCAAGCCGAGGCGGACAAGCGGCTGGATGTGGTGGCCGGGCATTTCGCCGAGCTTTCCGACGAACAAAAGGGCCGATACCACCGGTTGCGGGGCGACCTGGCCTGGCGGCGAAGCCGGGCCGTCGAAGAAACGAACCGCGCCCGGCGGGCGGCTGAAGTCATCGAACACTACGACCGCGCCGAACAGCACGGCGCTTCGCTGGCCGTGGATCGCCTGATCGTTTACGTGACCAGCCTGGTCGACCTCGGACGGATCGATGCGGCGCTCGATCGGCTGGCCCGGCTGAGCGATCAGGATGTGTCCGCTCGCCATCGGCTGATGCGGCGGGTGATCGAAC
Source organism: uncultured Planctomycetaceae bacterium (assembly GCA_964395825.1). Classification (GTDB taxonomy): domain Bacteria; phylum Planctomycetota; class Phycisphaerae; order Phycisphaerales; family Zrk34; genus JANQFT01. Next base: position 38,399 of record CAYNCM010000013.1, on the reverse strand, counting down.
ATCTGTCGGTCGATCCGTCCCGCGACGACGAAGCAGGCAAACTTCTGCGTCAGTTCCTTGATGAAGACCATCTTGCCCGCGATCACCAGGTGTGGGCGGTCGGTCGCATCGCCGAACGCCGGATCGTCGACGGCAAGGCGGACGAAGCCTCGAAAATGCTGCTGGTGTGGTACGGCCGGCTTCAACTGGACGGGCGGGACGATCTCGGTCCGCTGATGGTGTTGCTCGGCCGGGCGTACATGGCGCTGGGCGAGATGCCACCGGCCGAGCAGTGGTTCCTGCGCGTGCCGGAGCATGTCGAGCCATCGGATCCGCTGAACGCTGGGGCACTGGTGGGTCTGGGGCGGATTCGCCTGGCGGAAAACAACGTCGTCGGCGCGCTGGAACATTTCGACGAGGCGGCATCGCGTTTTCCCACCACGCGGTGGCATCTGCGGGCGTTGATCGGCAAGGCCGAGTGCGAAGCACGCATGGGGGCGCTGAGCGAATCGCTGGACGACTACGGCGAAGCGGTGCGATTGATCCGCGCTTCGACCGACCCCGAAGCCACCGCCGACCGGGCACTGCTGGCCGAGAGCCTGGCCGGCCAGCGCGAATGGCGGTACGCGCAGGGCGACTACCAGTTCGCGCTGGAGCTGCTGGAACTGGAAGAGGGCATGTACGGCGACGATCCGCCGGCCGATCTGCTGCTTCGCCTGGCGGCCACGCACGAGCGGATCGCCCGCCAGTCGCTGGGTCTGGATGAGGGCGAATTTTCCGACGCCGACACCCGGCGGAAGCTCGATCCGATGCAGCGCGGCAAAGCGAGCGTGCACTTCGAGAGCGCCGGTGATTATTACCTCGCCCACGCCGAGGCGGTGACGGTGACCGACAACGATGCTTATGGCGAAAGCCTGTGGCGGGCGGGGGCGGCCTACGACGAAGCGGGCCTGCACGACCGGGCGGTTGAATTGCTCGCGCGGTTTCTGGTCGATCGGCCGGACGACGATCCGCACCGATTGCAGGTTCTCTATCGGCTCGGCCGCGCCTACCAGGCTCAGGGCCGCTTCGACCTGGCGATCGGGAAGTTCGAAGCCCTGGTCAGCCAGCACGCCAAATCTCCCGAAGCATACGACAGTCTGGTGCCCCTGGCCCAGTGTTACCTGGCCAAGGGCGCGGCGTACTGGCCCAAGGCCGAGCACCTGCTGACCACCGTGGTCGACGATCACGAAGCCCTGCGCCCTGAAAGTGGCGAGTATCGCGAAGCGCTGATCGAACTGGGCCGGCTGTATTACCGGCGAGGTGATGAAGGCGATTACGATCGCGCGATCGCGCGGCTCGATGAGGCGGCCAAACGTTACGGCGATCAGCCCGAGGCGGCCGAACTGCTGTTCCAGTTGGCCGATGCGTACCGCAAATCGGTCGATCAGATCGATCGTGAACTGGCCAAGGCCCCGCCGCCTTCGCGAAAGGTGGAACTGCATGCCGAACGCGCCCGGCGGCTCGATGAGGCCCGCCAGCGCTTCGACCAGGTCGTGCGCAGGCTCGAAGGGGTCGGCCCGGCGAAGCTTGGTGATCTGTCGAAGCTGTACCTGCGGAACGCCTATTTCTACCGGGCGGACTGCGCGTACGACCTCGGCCAGTTCGAAGGGCCCAACGGCGCGATCGCCCTGTACCAGAAAGCGGTGCAACGATACGAAAAGGATCCGGCGGTGCTGGTGGCGTGGATCCAGATCGTTAACTGCTGGTGCGAACTCGGCCGGTTTGATCAGGCCCGTTCGGCCAACAACCAGGCCAAGTGGTATCTCAAGCGCATTCCCGACCAGGCCTTCGCAGACCCGGCGCTGCCGATGAGCCGCGAACACTGGCAGCGCTGGCTGGATTGGACCAGCCAGTTGGACCTGGAAAGTCCCACGGCGGCGGTAGCGCCGTAACACAAGCCCCGGCTCGTTCGGCGCGCCGGACGGGCCGAACCACGTCGCGGCGGAGCTCGCGGCAAGAAAGGTCAAGGATGACCGCAGTGTCCCATCCCGACTGGGCGGCCGACCTGATCGACGTGCTCGATCGGCAGCACGCCCTCTACCAGCAACTGCATGAACTGGGCGGTGAGCAAGGGCGCCTGGTCGACAATGGCGATCCCGAAGCGCTGCTGTCGCTCATGTCGCGCCGGCAGAATGTCATCGAACAACTGTCGCAAATCAGCGATCGACTCGAACCCTACCGGCAAACCTGGTCGGACTGCTGGTCGCAGATGGACGAACCGACGCGGGATCGCGTGGGCGAACTCGTGCGGCAGGTGCAGTCGCTGCTCGAGCGGATCATGGAACAGGACGAGCGCGACCGGGCCACGCTGGCCGCCCGACGGGCCCAGATCGGCGGCAGCCTTCAGCGGCTCCGGCAGGGCGCGACGGTCAACCGCGCCTACGGCCAGCAGCCCGGCCCGAACACCCCGCGCTTCACCGACCACCAGGGATGAGGATCATGCCGAAAGGTTCGACAGCCAACCCGCTCGCCGCGACCCAGCCCGGCGCCACCACCGACGCCGAGCGTATGGCCGAACTGGTCGAGATCGTCCGGGCCTACAACGATGTCACCGCCCGCCTGGAGGAAGCCCACGAGCAGTTGAACGGCGAAGTGACGCGGTTGCAGCAGGAACTGGCCTCGGCCAACGCGGCGCTTCAGCGATCACGCCGGCTGGCGGCGCTGGGCGAGATGGCCGCCGGCATCGCCCACGAAATCCGCAATCCGCTGGCGTCCATTCAGCTCTACGCCAACATGCTCACCGAAGACCTCGCATCGATGCCCGCCCAGAGGGATCTGGCCGAGAAGGTCGCCGCCGCGGTGCGCGGACTCGACGGCATCGTCAACGACGTGCTGGCGTTCTCGCGCGAGGTCAAGGTGCAGCCCCGGCTTTGTGGCGTCGATGCGTTGCTCGGACGGGCGGTCGAAACGCTCGGGCCGATGATCGAACAGTCGAACATCGACATCGCCATCGACTGCGACGAGCAGATGGACCTGCGCTGCGACGCGGAGCTGATTCACCAGTGCCTGGTGAACGTGGTGCGCAACGCGATCGAGGCCATGCCGGACGGCGGGCGCGTATCGCTCGAGGCGACGGCCGGTGAGCAGGCGGTCACCATCATCGTGCGCGACACCGGGCCGGGGATTGGTGACGAGGCGATCGACCGTATCTTCAACCCGTTCTTCACCACGCGGCACACCGGCACGGGGCTTGGCCTGGCGATCGTGCACCGCATCGTCGATGCCCACGGCGGGTCGATCGCCGTGCACAACGACGGTGGGGCGGTGTTGACCATTCACCTGCCCGCCCGTCCGCCCCAACGCGCCGAACCACAGATCAGCACGTGCGAAATCGAACCCGTCGTCGCCGTGAACGGAGATTCGCAGCCATGACCAAGGTGTTAGTTGTCGACGACAAGCAGATGATGCGCGACAGCGTGTCGGCCACACTTGCCCGGGCTGGCTTCCAGGCGATCGCCGCGCCCGATGGCGCCGCGGCGCTGTGGATCGTCACGCGCCATCGTCCGGCCGTGGTCGTGACCGATCTGAAGATGCCCGGCATGGACGGCATCCAGTTGCTCGAACGCATCACCGAGGCCGACCCGCAGATCGCCGTGATTCTGATGACCGCCTACGCCACGATCGACACCGCGGTGTCCGCGATGAAACAGGGCGCGTTCGATTACATTCAAAAACCGTTCGAAGGCGATCAACTTGTGCTGGCCGTGCGCCGTGCCGCCGAACATCATCAACTCCGGCGCGATAACGAAGCGTTGCGCCAGAGCCGTAAGATCGACTCGAGCCGGTTCAAACTCGTCGGCGATTCCCCGGTGATGGATGATCTGAGGCGGCAGGTCGAACAGGTCGCCGTCAGCCACGGCACGGTGCTGGTCACCGGCGAGTCGGGCACGGGCAAGGAGATTGTCGCCCACATGGTGCACGCTCTCAGCCCGCGGCGCGAGCAGGTGATGTTGTGCGTCAACTGCGCCGCGCTCAGCGCGAACCTGTTGGAAAGCGAACTGTTTGGCCACGAGAAGGGCGCGTTCACCGGGGCCGACCGCACCCGGCGCGGCCGATTCGAACTGGCCGACGGTGGCACGCTCCTGCTCGATGAAATCTCCGAAATCAGCCCCGCCATTCAGGCCAAGCTGCTCCGCGTGTTGCAGGAGCGCCAGTTCGAGCGCGTCGGTTCCAGCACCACCATGGAAACCGACGTTCGCATCATCGCCACCACCAACCGCCAACTCGAACGCGCGGTCGGCGACAAGACGTTTCGGCAGGATCTGTTCTTCCGGCTGAACGTGCTGCCGCTTCACTTACCGCCGCTGCGCGATCGGCGCGAGGACATCCCGCAACTGGCCAACCATTTCCTGCAGCGCCAGGCCCGGCGCGACGGCCGACCGGTCCGGCGGTTCGACGATGAGGCGCTCGATCTGCTCAGCGGTTACGTCTGGCCGGGCAACGTGCGGGAGCTGGAGAACATCTGCGAACGCGCGGGCGTGCTGGCGACCGACCAGCGGATCGGCGCGAAGCTGCTTCGGCCCTGGCTTGACACGGCCGCCCCCGACGCCGCGCCGGCGACCGCGGACATGGAAATCGTTACCGCCGAGTCGCAAACCCTCGAGGAAGTCGAACGCCGCGTGATCGTCAACACGCTGCAGCGCTACCGCGGCCACCGCCGACGGACCGCCAAGGCCCTGGGCATCGGCGTGCGGACGCTTGGACTGAAACTGCGCAAGTGGAAGGATCAGCATCTTGTCGAACCGACGCTGTGACAGCACGGTGAAGCGCAACGCTTGCGCCCTGGCGGCGCAATTTCGGCCGATCGGCGCGGTCACCGGTCGCCCCGAAGTCGTCGAAACCGCCGCCGCCGCGGACGGACGCCGCACCGGCCGCCGTGGCATCGCCGTTGCAAGCAGTCCCTCGGACCGGTGCGCGATCGGGAGGTTTGCCGCGTGATCGAGCGATTGTTCAACCATGGATCGATGCCCGTGACCGAGCGGCTGGTGCAGTTCACCGCCGCCCGCCACCGCGTGATCCTCGACAACATCGCCAACATCTCCACGCCCAACTTCCGCCCGCGCGATCTGTCGGTCGACTCGTTCCAGCAGGCCCTGGGCAAGGCGATCGACGCACGGCGGGAAAAGGTCGCCGGATCGAACCAGCCGCTGGAAATGGCCGACACCCGCGAACTCCGCTTCAAGCCGAATGGCATCGAAATCAAACCGCAGCACGCCGGCGACGGCATCCTGTTTCACGACCGCAACGACCGCAGCGTCGAACACGAAATGAAGAACCTGGCTGAAAACACGATGACGCACAACATGGCGCTGGATCTGTTGCGGAGCCAGTATCAATTGATGGAGGCGGCGATCCGGGAACGCATCTAAGTCGCCTGACCGATCGGAGGCCCGACAAGCATGTTTGGAGCACTGGACATTTCGACATCCGGCCTGGTCGCCCAGCGAACCCGGCTGGACGTGATTTCACAGAACATGGCCAACCAGCATTCCGTGCTGGACGCTGACGGCAATTACGCGCCGTACCGCCGCCGGATCGCGGTGTTTGCACCGGGTGATCCGGCCACCGGCGCCGATGAGGGCGTGCACGTGCGCGAAATCCTCCTCGACCCCGCGCCGTTCCGCAAGGTGTACGAACCGGGTCATCCCCTGGCCGACGCCGAGGGCAACGTCGAGTATCCCAACGTCGACCCGATGATGGAAATGGTCAGCGCCATGGAAGCGACGCGGGCCTACGAAGCGAACATCACCGCCGCCGAAGCGACCAAGTCGATGATCGACCGGGCGCTGGGGTTGCTGGCGTGAACGAGGCATGACGCGGCGTCGTCCGCGGGAGCATCACCATGACCGATCCCCTGGGACTCATCGGACAAAGCGGCCCGATCACGCCGAACACCGGCCCGAAGCCCGGTGCCGCCGACCCCAACGCGCCGGATTTCAAGCAGGTGTTGATGGACAACATCGAGCAGGTGAACAAGCTGCAGCAGGACGCCGAGGCGGCGATCGAAGACCTGGCCGTCGGCCGGCGCGACGACGTGGCGGGGGTGATGATCGCCAAGCAGAAAGCGGACATGGCGTTCAAGATGCTCTTGCAGGTCCGCAACAAGCTGGTCGACGCTTACGCGGAGATCAAGGACATACGAGTGTGATGATGGACCCTAGACTTTGGACTTCAGACCGGCCCGCCGCAGTCCAGGGTCTGAAGTCCAAGGTCTAGGGGCCAAGGTCCAGAATCTTCCCGGCATGGAGGCCGCGATGGATTTCGTAAGACGCTGGATGGCGCAGATACAGGTGCAGTTGGGCCAGCTTTCGCTGAGCACCAAGATGCTGATGGGCATGTCGGTGTTCGTGCTGGTCGGCGTGTTGTTCCTGGTGGTGATGTATGCCGGGGCGCCGGAGATGGAGCCGCTGTTCACTCAGCCGCTGCCTGCCGCCCAGCAGGCCGAGGCCATGGCGTTCATCAAGTTCCGCGGTCACGAACACCGCGAAGAGGGTGGACACATTCTCGTGCCCGTCAAACAGAAGTACGCCATCCTCGCCGCCCTGAACGCCCAGCAGATCATCCCCGTCGACAATGGCGGCGGTTTCGCCGATCTGCTCGAAAAGCAGGACTGGTGGCAGTCCAACGAACAGCGCAAGCAGTCCTACAACATCGCCCTGCAGAATGAACTGGCCGGGGTGATCCGGCGCAACCGCGGCGTGCGCGACGCCAAGGTCTTTCTGTCGGTCGCGCCGAAGACGGGCTTCGGTCGGCCCGACCAACGCCCCAGCGCCCAAGTCACTGTCGAAACCGATGGCGGGGGAATGAACCAGAACCTCGTCGACGCCATCGCCAACCAGGTCAGCGGCGCGGTCAGCGGCATGACGCCCGAGGACGTGAAGGTCATCGACGCCAGCGGCGGTCGCCCCTGGACCGTACGCGACCGCAACGAGGTCCAGGTCGGCGATTATCTCGAACTGCTCCAGACCCAGGAGCAGCTCTACCGGGTCAAGATCGAAAAGGCCCTGGACTACATCGGCAAGGACAAGGTCATCGTCGCGGTGAATGTCGAACTTGATCCGCAGCAGCGGCACATCGATTCGACCAAGTACTCCCGGGATGACAGCGTCGAACTGCTCGAACGCGAGATGCGCCGCTCGAGCACCAGCCGCAACGAGACGTCCGGCGGGGCGCCCGGCGCCGAGGCCAACGTCAGCGCCCGCATTCCCGGCGCTGACGCGGTCGGCCGAAGCGAGCAAACCGAGGAATCTGACAGTGAATTCGCCACCCACCCCGGCGTGATTCACGAAAAATCCTTCGACCCCGGCGTCACCCCGACCCGTGTCAGCGCCACCATCAGCGTGCCTCGAAGCTATTTCGTCAGGCTCTACAAGATCGGCAAACCCGATGATGCCCCCGAACCCACCAGCGCCGCGCTGCAGCCGATCATCGATGAGGCGCTGCCCCGGATTCAGAAGAAGGTGGAGAACATCATCACCGCCAAGCAGCCCGGCCGCGTGGTGGTGGACACCTACTTCGACGAATCGCCCGCGTTCGATGCCGCCACGGCCACCGCATCCGTATCCGGCGGCGGGGGGATGATCGGTTCACTGATCGCTGACGGCGGGATGGTCAAGTACCTCAGTCTCGGCGCGCTGGCCGCGGTCAGCCTGATGATGATGTTCATGATGATGCGCAAGGCCACCCAGCCACCGAAGCTGCCCAGCGCCGCCGAACTGGCCGGCATTCCGCCCGCCCTGCAGAGCGATAACGATGTGGTCGGCGAGGCGATGGAAATGGACGCCGCGCTGACCGGCGTGGAACTCGACGAGAACTCCATCCGCAACCGCAAACTGGCCGAGCAGGTCGGCGAAATGGTCCGCAACAACCCCAACGAAGCCGCTTCCCTGGTCGGGCGCTGGATCCATCACGCCGACTGATCGAATCGCAACCGAAGGTGCAATCCGCGATGCCCAAGGACATTCCCGACAACAAGCCGATCGAAGACCTGACCGGCGTGGAGAAAAGCGCGATCCTGCTGCTGTCACTGGAACAGGACGCGGCGGGCATGGTGCTGCGCGAGCTGGACCAGCAGGCCGTGGAAGAAGTCACGCGCGAACTGGCCAGCCTCGGCAGCGTGTCCGGCAAGGTGCGCGATGGGGTGGTCAACGAGTTCTACCAACTCGCTCTCGCCCACACCTGGGCCACCGAAGGCGGGCTCGATTACGCTTCCAAGCTCCTTCGTAACAGCGTGGACGATGAAGTGGCCAGCCGCATCATCGAACAGGTTTCCCAGCAGGTGCAGCAGACGCCGTTCAGTTTTCTCCAGAAAGCCGAAAGCGAAAACCTGCTCACCTTCATTCAGGACGAGCACCCGCAGACCATCGCGCTGATCCTCTCGCACCTGCCGTACAACAAGGCGGCGGAAATTCTCTCGGGGTTGCCGGCCCAGAAACAGATCGAAGTGGTCAAGCGCGTGGCCAACATGGAACAGACCAACCCCGAGGTGATCCGCGAAGTGGAGCGAGGCCTCGAGGCGCGGCTGTCCAACATGCTGACCCAGCGCTTCGAGAAGACCGGCGGGGTGGACACCGTGGCCGAGGTGCTCAACCTCGTCGACCGCGGCACGGAAAAGGGCATTCTCGAAGGCCTGGAATCCGAAGACCCGGACCTGGTCGAATCGATTCGCCGGCTCATGTTCGTCTTCGAGGACATCCTGCTGGTCAACGACCGCGGCATCCAGGCCGTGCTCAAGGAAATCGACAACGACGAACTGGCGCTGGCCATGAAGACGGCCTCGGAGGAACTGAAGGACAAGATTTCCCGCAACATGAGCGAGCGGGCGGCCAGCCTCATCAAGGAGGAAATGGAGTTCATGGGCCCGGTGCGGGTCAGCGACGTCGAAGGCGCCCAGCAGCGCGTGGTCGACGTGGTTCGCCGACTGGAAGAGGCGGGCGAAATCATCATCGCCGGCCGCGGCGGCGAAAAGGAAATGATCGTGTAATCAGATCTTCGATCATGGATCGAAGATCGGAGATACGTGATGGCTTTGATCAAAGGCGCGAGCAGCGATTCGATGACCGGCGACGTGATCGTGCTGGACCTGGGCGATCTGCGCAAGCAGGCGGACGAGATTCTCCGCCGCGCCCGCGCCGAAGCTCAGCAGACGATCGCCGATGCGAAGACCGAAGCCGCCCGCCTGCGCGCCGGCGCCGCCGAACAGGGCCGCGCCGAGGGCTTCGAGCAGGGCAAGACCGAGGGCCTCGCCGCCGGGCGCACCGAAGGCCACGCCCAGACCATGGCCGAGACGAAGCAGCAGCTCACCCAGTTGCAGCAGTCGTGGACCGAGGCGATGGAAACCTGGGACGCCGAGCGCCGCGACCTGATGATCGACGCCCGCGAATCGCTGGTGGCCCTGTCGCTGGCGGTGGCCGAACGCATCGTCCGCCGCACGCCCGAAGTGCAACCGGATGCGGTGGTCGACCAGATCGAGGCGGCGATCGACTACGTCGTGCGCCCCAGCGACATCACGATCCGCATTCACCCGGACGATCGGTCGATCGTCGCCGAGGCGTTGCCGGCGATCGTCGAATCCGCCGAGCAGGTCACCCACGCGCAGTTGGTCGATGACGAGTCGGTCGGTCGCGGCGGGTGCATGGTGACTTACGGCAAGGGCCGCGTCGACGCCACACTGCAAACCCAACTCGACCGCGTGATCGAAGCCATGATGCCCTGCCACGCCAACCAGGAGGACGCCGCATCGTGACGTTGTTCGACCAGTCCATGCAGACGCTTTCGCGGATTCGCACGGTGCGGTTGTGCGGCACGGTGTCGGAAGTGCGCGGGTTGACACTGCTGGTGTCGGACCTGCCGCTGCCGGTGGGCGCGATGGTCCAGGTGGAATCCGATGAACCGCGGGTGGGGGAAGTGGTGGGGTTCGATGACGAGCAGACGATCGTGATGCTGATGGGCTTCACGCAGGGCATTGGGCGGGGCGATCGGGTGACGGGTTTGCAGTCGAATGCGATGATGCCGGTGGGCGATGATCTGCTCGGGCGGGTGCTGGACGGACTGGGCGCACCGCGGGATGGTCAGGGATCGCTCCGCGAAACGCGGGGACGACCGATTCAGCCGGATCCGATCGAGGCGCTGGATCGCGTGTCGATTGATCGGCCGCTGGGCACGGGCATTCGCGCGATTGACGCGCTGGCGACGGTCGGCCGGGGACAGCGGCTGGGCATTTTCGCCGGTCCGGGCATCGGCAAGAGCACGTTGCTCGGCCAGATCGCCCGTTACACCGATGCCGACGTATCGGTGATCGCGCTGATCGGCGAGCGTGGTCGGGAGGTGAACGACTTTCTGCACAACAGCCTGGGCCCCGAGGGCCTGGCCCGCAGCGTGGTCATCGTGGCCACGAGCGACGAGCCGGTGCTCATGCGCATTCGCGCGGCGATGTACGCCCTGACCGTCGCCGAGCACTTCCGCGATGCCGGGCGCGACGTGGTGTTCTTCATGGATTCGATCACCCGCTTCGCCCAGGCCCAGCGGCAGGTCGGCCTGGCGATCGGCGAACCGCCGGCCACCAAGGGCTACACGCCCAGTGTTTTCGCCATGCTGCCCACGCTGCTCGAACGGTCCGGCCGAACGCGCGAGGGTTCGATCACCGGCTTCTTCACCATCCTCGTGGAAGGTGACGACCTGACTGAGCCGATCTCCGACGCCGCCCGCAGCATTCTCGATGGTCACGTGGTGTTGTCGCGCGACCTGGCCAACCGGGCGCACTGGCCGGCCATCGACGTGCTCGATTCGGTCAGCCGCGTGGCCAACGACGTGACCGATGCCGAACTGCAGGCCGCACGCGACAAGGTCATCCGCCTGCTTTCAGCGTACCGGGATGTGGAAGACCTGGTGAACATCGGCGCCTACGCCGCCGGTTCCAATCCGCAGTTCGACCTGGCGATCGAGATGAAGTCGGCCGTCGATGCGTTCTGTCAGCAGGCAGCCGACGAAAGTTCGCCGTTCGAGGCGACTCGTCAGGGGCTGCTGGAACTGGCGCTGCGGATCGACTCGAAGGCCAAACAGTTGAATCAGCGCCGGCCGGGCGCCGGGGCGGCCGCAGCGCAGACGTCGGCGGCGTAGAGCCGTGATGGTGACTGGAGTGTGATATGGCGAAGTTTGAATTCAAACTTGACCCGGTGCTGCGACATCGCCGGATGATCGAAGAGCAGGCCCAGCGCGACGTGGCCCAACTGCTCCGGCGCAAGCTCATCCTCGAAACGCAGATCGCCGACCTCCAGCGCACGCTGGCGATGGACAAGCAGGCGATGGGTGAAGCGCTGGCGGGACGGGTCGATGTGATCCGCATCCGCCAGCAGGGCGCCCACGGCAACCGGGTGGCCCTGCGGGTGCAGGAAATCGCGCTGGTGTTGTTCAAACTGGCCCAACAACTCGACCAGGCGCGGGCGAGGCTGCTGGAAGCGACCAAGTCGCGCAAGGCGGTGGAACTGCTGCGGCAGAAGCGGCTGGCCCGGTGGCAGCACGCCCAGCGCCGGATCGAAACGCGCGACGCCGACGAACTGGTCACGCAGACCTACGCCCGCCGCATGGCGCGCGGTGATGATTCACTCGGAGCGGTGGCATGAAAATGCTCTGGCAGGTCATGTCGATCGTCGCGGTGGTGCACCTGGTCGGTGCGCTGGGATTGGCCGGCTTTCTGGCGGGAACGAACCGGCTCAGCCGCGAGCGTCTGATCGATGCGATGGGCCTGTTCGCGTTGACGATCGACCAGGCCGAAGCCGTCGAGGCGCAGGCCGAAGCGAAAGCCGGACAGGCGGACGCCGAAGCGGCACGACTGGCCCGGGCGTCGGGCCTCGGGCCGGCGTCGGCCGCGGAGAAGCTCGCCGCCCAGCGCGAGCGCGATGAGATGATGCTCCGCCAGCTCGAACGCACCCGGCGGGAAATCGAAGACCTGCATCGGAATCTGCAGCTCACCCGCAGTCGCATGGAGCGGGAGAAGCAGCAATTGCTCGCCGCCCGTAACGAGGCTGTCGCCCGCTTCGAGGCCATTCAGGCCCAACTGGATGATGAAGGCTTCCGCACCGCGGTGCAGTTGTACGAGCAATTGCCGGCCAAGCAGGTCAAGCAGATGTTCCTCGCGATCATGCAGCAGCACGAAACGGATCAGGTTGTGGCGTTCCTTGAGGCCATGCAGCCACGGAAGGCAGCCGATGTCCTCAGGGAATTCAAAGATGTGCACGAGGTCCCCCGGGCGGTCGAGCTGATGGAGCGGCTCCGCGCTCGGGGGTCCGACCTCGTCGAACAATTGGAGACCCGGTCGTGATCATCCAGAACGCCAAGCTCCATACCGCCGCCCAGTGGGCCGAGCCCGCCGCGCCGCCGTCCGACGCGATCGGGGAGGGCTTTGCCGACGCGCTGAACATCGCCCGGACACCGGCGTCCGCCCAGCGATCGGGGGAAACGAAATCCGCCGAGCGCTCGACGAAAGACGATGGCAAACGACGGGTGAGCGAAGCGTCCGCCCGTTCGTCCGGTGAGCGAGGCGAGCCCCGCGTCGACAACGACAAGTCCGCCGATGCCGAAGAGACCGCCGAAGACGTCGCCGCCGCCGATCGGCAGACGAAATCCGATCAGCAGAACACGGACCGCCGCTCGACCGACCCGCGCGAATCGTCGGGCAAGCCCGCCGAGGCCAAGGTTGAATCCCAGGCCCGCGCCCAAGCGCAGACTGCCCAGCAGGTCGATCCCCTCGCCGGCCAGGCAAAGCCCGTGCAGAAGACCGAGGCTGCCCCCGCTGAGTCGACCGCCGATCAGCAAAAGGGTGTCAGGGCGACGAACAGGCAAGCACCGGTGATCGAACCGGCGCAGGCCAAAGCCGGTCAGGCGACCCAGGCCGAGGCGCAGGTGACCCAGGCGGTTGACCCGCAGGCCCCCGGTCGGCAGGCGACGAAGGAGCAATCCGAATCATCCCGGCCGCGCGCCGAGCGATCCGGCCAGCAAGCCGACGCCCCCCGGATGCCGGTGAACACGTCCGAGCAGTCGCACACGCCATCGCAATCGCGGCAACAGTCCGATGACCATCCATCATCGCAGCAGCGTTCGCCGCGCGACAGCCGACCGGTTCAGTCGAACCCTCAGCAAACGCAGGCTCCTCCGCCGGCCGCGCCGGCGACCCCCGAGCCGGCCATCGACGCGGTTCGTCGTCAGTTCGCCGGAAACCACGAAACCCAGGCCGAGAAGCCCGCCGCCCGTATCGAACAGGCCGCTGGCCCGGTGCGGATCGACCTGCCCGAAGCGCCCGCGCCGGCTCAGCCGACCGCTGAGACGCACGGCAGCGCCAGTGCCCGCGCCGCCGCTCCCGCCGCGCCCCTGGCCAACCTGCCCGATATCGACAGCGAACAGGTCTTGCAGCGCACCCTCAGCGGCCTGCGCGGGGCGATCAGCCAGAAGGGCGGCACGGTAAACCTGCGACTCAGTCCGCCCGAACTCGGCACGCTTCGCATCCAGATCCGCATGGCCAACGGCATGGTCCAGGCCACCTTCAGCGCCTCGACCCAGACCGCCGGCGCCACGCTCAACCAGAACCTTCACACGCTGCGCCAAGCCCTGGAGAGCCACGGCCTGACCGTCGAAAACCTTCAGGTCCAGGTCCAGCAGCCGACGAACACCGCGCAGACCTCGAACCAGTCCGACGCCCAGCAGTCGCCATCCGACGGGCGCAGCCGCGGCGCGATGCGCGACGGCGGACAGGGCGATCACCACACCGGCGACCGTTCCGACGACCAGCCCCGCCGGCGCACTTTCGACCGCGAACTGCTCGACCTGGTCGCCTGAACGTTTCGCAGGAGTTTTGAACATGCAGATCAGCGCCACCGCAACCGACGCCTCCGCCCTGACCGGCGTCAACCGGATGTCCGACCTGACCAGCGAGGAGTTTCTGCAGATTCTCATCACCGAACTGCAGAACCAGGATCCGTTCAACCCCAGCGATACCAACGCGATGCTCGAACAGATCAGCAGCATCCGCAACATCGAAAGCCAGATGGACCTGCAAGCGAAGCTGGAAAACCTGGTGTCCCAGAACGAGATTTCCTCGGCCAGCGGGCTGATCGGCAAGTTCGTCAGCGGCCTCAACGAAAACAACACCCAGGTTGAAGGCATTGTCGAGTCGTTGCGGATCGAAAATGGCCGGCCGGTCCTCATGGTCAACGACGGCGTCAGTTCCGTGCGGATGCCGGTCGACAACGTGATGCAGGTCTTCGACATGGGCGAGATCGACCCGGCCATGATCCAATCGCTGGCCGCGAGCATGAAGATGCTCGACACCAATGCGATGATCGGCCGGCACGTCGAAGGCACGAACGAAACGGGCGAGAAGATCAACGGCGTGGTGACCAGCGTTACCGTGGAGGAAGGTCAGTTCATGCTGGAGTTGGACACCGGCCAGGTGATGCCGGCTTCGCAGGTGACGCGCTTTGCCCAGTCGGCGGCGTAACCGGAGTGCACGACGATGGCCGATTCACACGATCTTCTGCGGATGCTCGAACCGGCCGTGCGGCCGACCGGGGCCCCGGCGCCATCGACCGCCCCACGCCCGCCCGTCGAACATCGCGGGTTTGATGAGTTGCTCCGCGAAGCCGGCGCGAACGATCCGCAAGAAGCCCTGCGCTTCAGCGCCCACGCGGTCAAGCGGCTGGAGCAGATGGGCGTGGAGCTTTCCGAGGCGCAACTGGCGGCTCTGGAAGAGGCGACCGGCCAGGCCGCGGCCAAGGGCGCCAACGATTCGCTGCTGCTCATGCAGCGGCTGGGCATGATCGTCAACATCCCCAATCGCACGGTGGTCACGGTGCTCGGCGAAGAGCGCATGACCACCGGCGTGGTGACGCAGATTGATTCGACGGTACTGGTCCGCGATCCCGACACGACCGCGGAACCGACAAGGCAGTAACCCCAAACCACGGGCCGGACCCGCCGACCGCCTCGGTCCAAGGGAAGCCCGCAGCGGCCGATCGACGGACGCCGCTGAGACAACGCGGAGGTATCGACAATGGCATTGACCACGGCTTTCTACACGGCGCTCAGCGGGCTCGACGTGAACTCGCGCAACCTCGACGTGATCGGTAACAACATCGCCAACGTCAACACGTCGGCATACAAGTCCGGCCGCGCGGTGTTCACGCCGCAGTTTTCCAGCAATCTCACCTTCGGCACCCCGCCCACGGGCGAAAGCGGCGGCGCCAACCCGCTGCAGATCGGCCTGGGCACCCGCTTCGAGGGCATCCAGCGAAACTTCAACAACGGCGCGATCCAGACCACCGGCATCGCCACCAACCTCGCCCTCGAAGGATCGGGCTTCTTCATCGTCGAGGAAGACGGCGTCCGCTCGTTCAGCCGCGCCGGCGCCTTTACCCTCAACCGCGACAACCAACTGGTCGACCTCAGCGGCGGCATGGTCAAGGGCTACGGCGTGGATGACAGTTTCAACATCATTCCCAACGTGCTGGAGTCGGTGAACATTCCCCTGGGCACACTGACCGTCGCCGAGGCCACGCAGACGATCAACTTCGCCGGCAACATGAACGCTTCCGGGCCGCTGTCCACCGGCGGGTCGATCCACCAGAGCCGCGTGTTCCACACCGGGCTGACCGGCGGTCCGGGCAGCCCGCCTGATCCGCTGACCGTGGCCACCGGCGCCGAGGATCTGACCGTCGCGGGCAACGATCTGTACATCGACGACGGGGCGGGCGGATCGTACCTGGCCCTCGAAGGCGGCACGAGCACGATTTTGACGATCTCGGGCGTGGAGAAGACCGGCAAGGACATGGGCCAGCACAGCTTCGCCTTCGTGGGGTCGCAGGCCGCGGCCGACGCCCTGGGCGTCGACGACTGGGGCACGAGCCTCAACGACTATGCCGACTTCGTGGATGATGTGCTCGGGCTGGACCAGACGGTGATTTCCGGCGAGCACCTCAGCGGCAGCGCGACGATCACCGGTGGCCGGCTGGTCATCACCGGCAACGAAGGCACCGCGCAGAACCTGAGCATGCAGACGGCGGACTTCGTCGCGTCCAACGTGGTCAACGGCATCGCCCAGCCGTTCGTCATGACCAAGATGCAGGAAGCCGACGGCGAATCGGTCCGCACCAGCTTCGTGGTGTACGACTCGCTGGGCACGCCGCTGGGCGTGGACCTGACGTTCGTCAAACAGTCGGTCACCGCCGGCGGGGGAACGACCTGGGAGTTCATCGCCGAATCGACCGACACCGATTCAAACAATCGCGTGGTGGGCCTGGGGCTGGTGGAATTCGATTCCAACGGCAACTTCGTCAGCGTCACCAACAACGCCTTTTCGCTGGAGCGGGACAACGGCGCGGTGACGCCGCTGACCGTGAGCATGGAGTTTTCCAGCGATACCGATGCGGTCTTCTCGCTGGCCGACACTTCCAGCACGCTGGCCGCGGTTCGGCAGGACGGCTTCCCGATCGGGACGCTCGACGAGTTCAGCATCGGCGAAAACGGTACGATCACCGGGGCGTTCACCAACGGCCTGACCCGCACGCTCGGCCAGATCGCCATCGCCACCTTCGGCAATGAGCAAGGCCTGATCGACCAGGGCGGCGGGCGGTTCATGACCGGCCCCGGCAGCGGCGACCCCCGCGTCCACGCCCCCGGCGAGTTCGGCTCCGGCCGCATCATCGGCGGGGCGCTCGAACTGAGCAACGTCGACTTGGCCACCGAGTTCGTCAACCTCATTACCTCCAGCACCGGCTTCAGCGCCGCCAGCCGGGTCATCACCACCACCGACCAGTTGATTCAACAACTGATGACGATCTCCCGATAACACCACGGGAACCCCAGCCCCCGGAAACCGACATGATCACCGTCACCCGACTCAACGGTAAGCCTTTCGTGCTCAATGCGGAGCTGATCCGTACCATCGAGTCGTTACCGGACACAACGATCACGTTGATCAACGGTGAACGCATCCTGGTGCGGGAGACGATGGAAGAAGTAGTGGGCAGGGCGGTGGACTACGGCCGATCGCTGCGCCGGCTGATCGAGCCGACGTAGCTGGCCCGGCGCGAAGAGGGATCAGCCGCGAGCGGAAGCTCGCGGACCGGAAGTTCACCCCTTCCGGCCCCGGTCAAGTGCCTCGCGGGCTTGGCCGATAAGTGTTCAAGCAGCCCGGCTCGACGTGCGCAGTGGGTCCGAGGAGTGTTCGATGGATCTGGCGACGATACTCGGCATCATCATGGGCTTCGCCCTCATCGGCTGGGCGATTGTCTCCGGCGGCAGCGGTGAAGCGTTCATCAGCATCTCGTCGGTCGCGATCGTGATCGGCGGGGCGATCAGCGCCACGATGGTCGCCTTTCCGCTGGGCCGGCTGAAAAAGGCCTTCTCCGTCGCCCGCAAGGCGATGGTCTACAAACCGCAGTCCCCCGAGAAGCTCATCTCCGATATGGTCTCCTACGCCGAGGTCGCCCGGCGCGACGGCATCCTGTCGCTCGAGTCGATGACCAAGGAAATCGAAGATCCGTTCATCGTCCGCGGCATCCAGATGGCCGTTGACGGCACCGACCCGGAACTGATCGAACAGATCATGACCACGGAACTGGACAACCTGATGGAGCGCCACGAACAGGGCCGCAGCATGTTCGAAACCCTCGGCAAGTTCGCCCCGGCGTTCGGGATGATCGGGACGCTGGTCGGGTTGGTCACGATGCTGGTGAACATGCAGGATCCCTCATCGATCGGCGAGGGCATGGCGGTCGCGCTGCTGACCACGCTGTACGGGGCGATTCTGGCCAACAGCCTGTTCCTGCCCCTGGCTGAAAAACTCAACAAGCGCTCCGGCGAGGAAGTGCTGCTCAAGACGATCATCATCAAGGGCGTGATGTCGATCCAGAGCGGCGACAACCCGCGCATCGTCGAACAGAAACTGAGAACGTTCCTCCCGCCGTCGGCGCGGAGCGATGAAGACGAACTGGATACCGAGGCCGCGTAAGTTGTTTGTGTGAAGGTTCGCCATGGCGAAGAACAAGCAAGCCAAAGCCGAAGGCGCCCCCGAGTGGATGGTCACTTACGGGGACATGATGTCGCTGTTGCTGTGCTTCTTCGTGCTGCTGGCGGCGTTCAGCGAGTTGAAGACCGAAAAGGTTCAGCAGGCCCTGGAAAGCCTGCGGGATGCGTTCGGCGGATACATCCAGGGCACCGGGCGCATCCCCAGCGACTCGTTGCCGACCACGTCCGTCGTGCCCCGCCTGGACGAGGTGCGCCTTCACGACAAGCAGTTCCGCGAGATCTCCAAGGCCGATGATCCCGGCGTGTACGGCAAGGAAACCACCGTCCGCAAGATTCGTGAAGGCTGGATCTTCACCGTGGGCGGGTGGATCACGTTCGAGCCCGGCTCGGTCGCACTCAAGCCGCAGGCCCGGGAGCAGTTGGCCAAGCTCGCCGAACGCATCCGCGGCAAGAACAACAAGATCGAAATCCGTGGGCACAGCGTCGGCTCAGACCAGCGGGCGACGGAGATGGACCTGTGGGATTTGTCCAGCGCCCGGGCGAAAGCGGTGATGCGGTTCCTGACCGCCGGCCCCCAAGGCATTCAGCCCGACCGCATCCGTATCGTCGGCTGCGGCGACGCCGAACCGCTGAAGGAACGGGTGTACGACGAAACAAAAGCCGCAGTGAATCGGCGCGTGGAGGTCATCGTGACCGAATCACTGGTGCAGGAATTCCAGGCCGACACGGGCGATCGTGCCCTGTCAGCCGTCACGGATCAGGTGGACAGCCATGGCGAATGAATCAAACCACGAAACGGGCAAGTCGCGCGGCGGCGGACTGAAGACGATACTGATCGTGATCGTCGTGATGGTGATTGAAGGCGCGGCGATAATCGGTACCATGTACTTCACCGGTGGCCCGGCCGAGGCCCAGGGCGGCGACATCGATCCCGCCAAGGCGCAGGCCGACAAGCCGGTCGAACTGCTCGTGCTCGAACACAAGTTCGACAACCGCATGGCCGGCGTGCCGTACCTGTACGACACGGAAGTCTACATCACCACGCGGCAGGCCAACGCGGAGCAGATGAAGCAGGCGATCGAGAATAACCGCGCGGGTATCACCGTCGACCTCGGCGCGGTGTTCCGTCGGGCCGAGCCGGCCGTCTTTCAGGAGCCGACCTACGCCACGCTCAGCCGGCAGATCAAGGCTGTGCTCGACAAGCGGTTCGGCAAGGACGACACCGGCGAGCCGATCGTGCAGGACGTGTTGATCCTTAAGTGCATCGGCTACCGCGCGGAGGGATGACGGCCAAGGCGGCAAACGAAACACGCGGCAGGGCCTGCGCCACGCCGCCCCATGAGACGCGAGGCTACGGATGGCCGACAAAGACCCATCGAAAGATCAGGCGCAAACCGACCCGTCCCCCGCGCCCGATCGAGCCGAATCGACCAGGCAATCCGCCGACGCCGGGCAGATGGCCGAACAGGCCCTCGCCGACGCCGCCGATGCCGTCGATTCGATCAGCGACGAAGTCGCTTCCGACAAGACCGATCAGGCCGAGGGCCAATCGTCCGGTGGCGATCCGACCGCCGAGGCCGGTGAACTCAGCGGCAACAACATCGACCTGCCGAACTTCCAGCAGGTGCTCGCCGACGTCGAGTCGACCGGCATCCATCTGCTGCACGACGTGGAGTTGAACGTGAAGGTCGAGCTTGGCCGGGCGAACATGGTGGTCGAAGACGTGCTGCGGCTGTCGGAGGGCAGCGTGGTCGAACTGGACAAGCTGGCCGGCGATCCGGTGGATATCTGGGTGAACGAGCGGCTGGTCGCTCGCGGCGAGGTGCTGGTGCTCAACGACTGCTTCTGCGTGCGGGTCAGCGAGATCCTTTCCGAGGCCGACCAGGAAGACGCCGGCGAGGACGAGGAGGCCGTGGCCAGCGAAGCCGCTCCCGCGGATACGGTGTCTTCCGATCAGACCGCCGCCGAAGCGGAGAAGGCCGAGAACAACGCCGGCGACAAGGCCAACGACACCGGCGAGCCTGATAAGAAGTGACCGACCGCTCGGCGCGGAGCGCTGAGCGACGCGGCGGCGGAGACCGCTGCGAAAACTTGCCAGGGATGGCAGATGCGAATCGCACTTGGCCGATGGATGATCGCGGCGATCGCGCTGGCGGCATGGATGCCCCCGGCGTGGAGCGATGCGCCGTCCGCCCGACCCAACAGCCCCGTGGCCGTCGAAAGCGCGCCCGAGCCGGCCGCGTCGAATGACCCGCCGGCGAAGGCCGACGATATTGCCGCGCCGACCGATGAACCGACCGACCAGCCCGACGCCGCCTCGCCCGTCGCGCCCAATCTCGAACACCTGCGACTCGGTTCGGCAGCCGATGGTTCTGACGCCGACCGCGATACCAATGCCCCCAACACCCACAGCGGATCGTGGGTGTTGCAGACGCTGATGGCCCTGGGCATCGTGCTGGCGCTGATCTTCCTGTTGCGCGCGGTGCTCAAGCGATTGGCCGGTCCCAACGCCCCCTCGTCGCGCGGCGGGCTGGTCGAGGTGCTCGCCCGAACGTCCATCGCCCCGAAAACCTGCGTCCTGTTCCTGAAAATCAACGATCGCATCGTCGTCGCCGCCCAGGGGCCGACCGGCATCGACACCCTCACCACCCTCGACGACCCCGAAGACGTCGCCCGCATTCTCGCCCAGGTCTCCGCCGCCCAGCCGGCCAGCATTACCTCCGGCTTTCGCAAACTGCTCCAGCGCGCCGACGCCGGTTACGACGACCGGCCCTTCGTCGATGACGAAGGCGGTGATGACGACGAACAGTTCTTCGACCGCACCCGCGATCAACTGACCAGCCTGGTCACGCGCATCCGCGGCATGGGCGCTCGCTCGCGCAACGATGGAGACAACAACCCGTGACCCGCCGCGCCCAACAGCCCGACGCCCGCACACCGAACCGCGCCCCGGCGCGCGTTCGCCGTCATGTGCACTGGCTGGTGGCCGCGTTGCTCATCGCCATGCCCGCCGCCGCCCAGACCCCCTCGGGCAACGACCAGGCCGAATCGGAACGAAGTCAAGGTCCGGGTCTCATTCAACCGGTCGACATCGACAATCCGCTGGGCGTGGTCGAAAGCGCCGGGGATGCGATCGGGTTTGAAGGGGGCTTGAGCGCCACGCTCAATATCCTCATCCTGCTCACCGTGCTGTCGATCGCCCCGGCGATCATCATCCTGTGCACCAGCTTCATCCGTATGGTGATCGTGCTGTCCCTGCTGCGCCAGGCCCTGGGCACGCAGGCCCTGCCGCCGAGCCAGGTGATCGTGGGCCTGGCGGTGTTCCTGACCATCCTGGTCATGACGCCGACCATGCGGCAGATTCACGCCGACGCCCTGGTGCCGCTGAACCACGGCCAGATCGATCAGATCACCGCGTGGAGCCGGGCCAAGCAGCCGCTTCGCAATTTCATGTTCGACCAGATCGACCGCACCGACAACTGGGAGGACGTGTACATGGTGATGAACTACCGGGGCATCGACACGTCACGCCCGGACGAAATGACCCGGGCCGACGTGGACATGATTACCCTCATCCCCGCGTTCATCCTCAGCGAACTGAAAACCGCGTTTCTCATCGGCTTCCGCATCTACCTGCCGTTCCTGGTGATCGACATGGTGATCTCCAGCCTGCTGATTTCCATGGGGATGTTGATGCTGCCGCCGGTGCTGATCAGTCTGCCCTTCAAGCTGCTGCTGTTCGTGATGGTCGACGGCTGGCGCCTGGTGGTGGGCAACCTGCTCGACAGCTTCGCCGTCACGGGCTTCACGTAGCGCCGCCCGCCGGTCAGATCGTGCGGCGCTGCGCGTTCCGCGTTCGGAGTTTTCCATGACTTTCGATCAGGCCATTACGGTTGTCCGCGATGCGTTGACGGTGGCGTTGATGGTCAGCGCGCCGATCCTCGCCGTGGGGCTGTTGATCGGTCTGACGGTGAGCATCTTCCAGGCGGTGACGCAGATTCAGGAACAGACGCTCAGCTTCGTGCCGAAGATCGTGGCCATGGCCATCACCGCGATCGCGATCGTTCCGTGGGTCGGAACCAGACTGCTCGAATTCGCCGAACGGATGTTCAATCCATAGATGAAAACCACAAAGGTACGCGGGCACGGAGACCCTTGCGTTCGAGAGTGGACAGGAACGACAGAATGAACGGGATTGATTCCAGAAACAGAGTCCGGTTGGTCCTGTCGATCCTGTCGACGCGCTTGCCTGTGCCCCTGTGGTGAGATCGGAAACGATGAATGCCCGATGCGCTGCAACCCATCCTGCCGCACATTCCCGCGTTTTTGCTGGTGATGTTTCGCCTGGGCGGGCTATTCATTTTCGCGCCGATTTTCGGTTCGCCCGTGGTGCCGGTGCGCGTGCGGGTGTTTCTGGCGCTGCTGCTGGCGTTCTGCGTCTATCCGCTGGTTCCGGCGCAAGTGCCGATCGAGCTGGGCCTGTGGACGATGTCGCTGGCGGTGGCGGCGGAAATCTTCATCGGCATGGCCATCGGCTACGGGGCCTCGCTGCCGCTGGTCGGGATGCAGGTCGGCGGCGTGATGATCGGTCATCAACTCGGCCTGGGCCTGGCCAGAGTGTTCAATCCCGATTCCAACGAGGAAACCGAAGTCCTCAGCCAACTGATGTTCTTCATGGCGTTGGCGGTGTTTCTGCTGCTGGACGGCCATCACGTGCTGGTCGCTTCGGTCGCCCGCAGCTTCGGCAACATCCCCCTGGGCGCCTACACGCCCGACGGCCAAGTGCTCGACGTGCTGCTGGGGCTGCTCACGTCGATGCTCGAACTGGCGGTGCGCGTCTCGGCGCCGCTGCTGTGCCTGATCTTTCTGGAGACCGTGGCGCTGGGCTTCATCGCCCGCACCGTGCCGCAGATCAACATCCTGAGCCTCGGCTTCCCGCTGCGCATCATCCTCGGCGTGTTCCTGCTGGTGGCCATGGTGGGGCCGATGTATGGCCAGCTCCGCGACTTCGTCACCCAGATGCTCGAAACCGTCTTTCGTATGTTCGCGTTTTAGCAATCAGGACATCATGAAAACAGAAAATGAAATCATTTCTGGACGGCGGGCTGGTTGCCTGTCTTTCTGATTCGGAGCTGAGCGACTTTCATGCCGGACACCGGCGAAAAAACTGAAGCGCCCACCCCGCGTCGGCGACAGGAAACGCGCGAGGAAGGCAACGTGGCCCGCAGCCAGGACCTGAGCGCCGCGGTCATGCTGCTGGGCGCGGTGGTGCTGCTGGGCTGGTTCGGGCGGCACATGCTCGGGGGGATGAAGACGATGGTCGAAGCGGCGCTGGGCGGAGGCTGGTCGGCCGATGTGTCGGTCGCGGGCGACATCGGTCAGCGCTGGGCGTCGATGATGTCCATCGGCGCGCACATCGGCGCCCCGATCGCCCTGGGCGTGGTGGGCCTGGCGGTGCTGGCGAGCATCGTGCAGGTCGGTTTTCTGGTGTCGATCAAGCCGCTGACCCCGAAGCTGAGTAAATTGTCTCCGCTGCGCGGGATTCAGCAGCTTTTCTCGATGCGGTCGGCCATGAGGCTGGTGATGAGCCTGGGCAAGGTGGCCGTGGTCGCCGTGGTGGCCGGTTTGAGCATCTACTTCGACCTGCCCCGTGTGATGGCCCTGATTCAACTCGACCCCGCCCCGGCCCTCGCCGCCAGCGCCGGGCTGGTCTACTGGCTGGCCATGCGCATCGCCCTGGTTCTGCTCATCCTCGCCCTGCTCGATTATGCCTACCAGAAATGGCAGCACGAGCAGGATCTCCGCATGACCAAGCAGGAAGTCAAGGAGGAGTTCAAGCGCATGGAAGGCGACCCGCTGGTCAAGCAGCGACGCGCAAGAGTTGCGCGGCAGTTGGCCATGCAGCGCCTCTCCGCCGCCGTGCCCACCGCCGATGTCGTGGTCACCAACCCCACCCACTTCGCGGTGGCGCTGAAATACGACGGCCAAACGATGCACGCGCCCAAACTGATCGCCAAGGGCGCCGACTTCCTGGCCATGCGAATCCGCCAACTGGCCGCGGCCAACGCCGTGCCGCTGGTCGAGCGGAAGGAACTGGCCCGGGCGCTGTATCGCGGCGTGGACGTCGGACAGGAAATCCCGCCCGAGCACTACGCCGCCGTCGCCGAGATTCTCGCTTACGTCTACCGGCTCAGCGGCCGCATGAGCGCCTAGAAATCGTTGAAGCCACCTCGGCCTTGAAGCGGGAGGCGGCGAATCGTTTGAAAGCAAAACATCGTTAAATCCACCGACAAACAGTAGGCAAGCGCAACGCGATGTGATAGATTACATCCGTCAATTCACGCGACGGATCGCCGCTTGAGGACGTTGGCCACGGATGGCTGGAAGCACCTCACAGATTGCCGCGCCGCGATGGGCGCAAAGGTTCCACCAATACTCGACGCTGGTCGTGCCGATCGGCCTGGTGTCGCTGCTCGGGGTCATCATCGTGCCGCTGCCGCCGGTGGCGATGGACCTGTTGATCGTGGTCAACCTGTCCCTGGCCGCGATTACGCTGCTGACCACCGTGTACGTGTCGCGCCCGCTGGAGTTCAGCGTCTTTCCTTCGTTGTTGCTGGCCACGACGCTGTTTCGGCTGGTGCTCAACGTCGCATCGACGCGGTTGATTCTCTCGGCCGACGCCGCTTCGCCCGACGCGGTGGTCGGGGTGGCGGGCAAGGTCATCCAGGGCTTCGGGCATTTCGTCACCGAAGGGTCGGTCATCGTCGGGCTGATCATCTTCGTGATTCTGATCATCGTGCAGTTCGTGGTGATTACCAAAGGCGCGACGCGCATATCGGAAGTGGCCGCGCGGTTCACGCTCGACGGGATGCCGGGTAAGCAGATGGCGATCGACGCGGACCTGAACGCGGGCGTGATCGACGAGAACCAGGCCCGCCAGCGACGGGAGGACATCACCCGCGAAGCCGACTTCTACGGCGCGATGGACGGTGCGTCGAAGTTCGTGCGGGGCGACGCGATCGCCGGGGTGATTATCACACTGATCAACATCGCCGGCGGTTTCGCGGTGGGTGTCATGCAGAAAGGCTGGAGCGCGGGCGAGACGCTCGGGGCGTTCACGAAGCTGACGATCGGCGACGGGCTGGTCTCGCAGATTCCCGCGTTCGTGATTTCGATCGCGGCGGGCCTGATCGTCACCCGCAGTTCGTCAAAGACGGACCTGGGCACGGAGTTGAGCGGGCAACTGACCGCCCGGCCGGTGGCGCTGGCGATCACCGCCGCGTTCCTGGGGGCGATGGCGTTCACGGGGCTGCCGGCGCTGCCGCTGCTGGCGATCGGCGGGGCGATCGGCACGGGGGCGTGGCTGATGCATCGGACCACCCGTCGCCGGGCCGGCGCCGAGAAGGCCGCCGCCCAGGCCGAGCAGCAGAAGCAAAGCAGCGCTCCGCCGCCGGTGGAGAAGCTGTTGAGCGTCGACACGCTGGAACTGGAGGTCGGCTACGGACTGGTGCGGCTGGTCGACACGAGCCAGGGCGGAGACCTGCTCGACCGTATCTCCATGCTGCGTCGCCAGTTAGCTGCCGAGTTGGGCCTGATCGTCCCGCCGGTGCGCATCCGCGACAACATGCAGCTTCAGCCGCACGAATACGAGATCAAGCTCCGCGGCAACGCCGTGTCGAAAGGCGCGGTCTATCCGGGTCAGTACCTGGCGATGGACAGCGGCATCGCCAGCGGCCCCATCCAGGGCCAGCAGACCAAGGAGCCGGCCTTCGGGCTGGACGCCTGGTGGATCGACCCCGGTCAGAAGCAGCGGGCCGAGACGCTCAACTACACCGTGGTCGATGCGTCCAGCGTGCTGGCCACGCATCTGACCGAAGTCATCAAGACCCACGCCGACGAACTGCTCAGCCGCGAGGAGACGAACAACCTCATCGAGCAACTCAAGACCGACGCCCCGAAGCTGGCCGGCGAGGTGATTCCCGACCAGATCAAGCCGGGCGAACTTCAGAAGGTGTTGCAGGCACTGCTGCGCGAGCGCGTGCCCATCCGCGACATGGAAACGATCGTCGAAACGCTCAGCGACTGGGCCCCGCGCACCAAGGACCTGGAGGTGTTGACCGAATACGTTCGCAACGCACTTCGCCGGACGATCTGCTCGCAATACATCGAAACCGATCCGGAAACCGGCGCGGGGCGGTTGTATTGCGTGACGCTCGATCCGGCGCTGGAGGATCTGGTCAACGGCTACATCGAGCGCACCGGCCAGGGCACGACGATGAGCATTCCGCCGCAGGTGGCCAACCGCATCACCGCCGCCGTTCTGCGGGAGATGCAGAAGTTGATCGGTGCGGGGCATCATCCGCTGGCCCTGACGTCGCCGCAGGTCCGCGCGCAGGTGCGGCAGTTGCTCGAGCCGCATCTGCCCAACGTGGCGGTGCTGGCGTACAACGAAGTGAGCAAGGGCGTGGAGGTGGAGTCGATGGGGCTGGTGCAGTACGATGAGCAACCGGACGCAGCCGGGGCGAACGTGGAAGGCGAATACGAAGGGGCGCCGCGTTGAACCTGAAAACCTATCAGGCCAAGTCGATGCCCGAAGCGCTGCAACAGGTCAAGCGCGACCTGGGCGCCGGCGCGGTGATTCTGCACACGCGCAGCTTCCGGCGCGGGGGGCTGTTCGGCATCGGGGCCAGGCCGGTGGTGGAAGTCACCGCGTCGACGGATGTGAAAGTCCCGCCGCGCCGCCGTCGCAGACCCGCGCCGCCGGAAGAACCGAAGTTCGACAAAGCCGCCGCCCGCAAACTGCTTCAGCAAACCTACGGACAAAGCGCCTCTGCTGCCGCGCCGCGCCAGCGTGAGCCGGTCGCCGTGGCGGCGCAGGCCGAATCGTCATCCTTTCCAACCCCCGCACCTCCCGACCCGCAACTGGCCGATGAGATCGCGCAGATTCGCCGCATGGTTCGGCGGATGATGGACAAGCAGGCGGCCGATCCATCGAAGGCTGACGTGCCCGAGGCGCTGTTCGAGCAGTACCTCAAACTGCTGGAACAGGAGGTGGCCGAGGAACTGGCCGACGAGGTGGTGCACCTGGTGCGTCAGATGCTCAACGAGGACGACCTGCACGATCCGCCGCGGGTGCGGGAGGCGATCCGCAAGGCCATCGCCAAGTTCATTCCTTCCGACGCCGACGCGTCGCCGGTCGAGCGGGCCGCAGACGCCCGGCCGCGCACCATTGCGCTGATCGGCCCGACCGGCGTGGGCAAAACGACCACGGTCGCCAAGCTCGCGGCGACCTTCAAACTCCGCCACAAGCTCAATGTCGCCCTGATCACCATCGACACCTACCGCATCGCGGCGGTCGATCAGCTACGCACCTATGCCAACATCATCGGCCTGCCGGTGCACGTGGTGCTCACGCCGATCGAGATGAAACAGGCCATCGCCGACTGCGCCGACGCCGATGTGGTGTTGATCGACACGGCCGGCCGCAGCCAGCGCGATACCGAAAAGCTCGATCAGCTCCGCGCGTTCATTGACGCCGCCGATCCGCACGAGGTGCACCTGGTCCTGTCGAGCACTTATTCCCAGCCGGTGATGATGCAGGCGATCGAGCGGTTCAGCGCCATCCGCGCCGACCGCATCATCCTCACCAAACTCGACGAGGCGGTGAGCTTCGGCGTGGTGCTCAACGTGATCCGCCAGGTGAACAAGCAACTGAGTTACGTCACGACCGGCCAGGACGTGCCGCACCACATCGAACCGTATCGCGGCGAGCGTCTGGCCGGCCTGCTTGTCGGAGAGGGGCTGTAGCATGACCACCACCGACCAGGCCACGGAATTGCGCAGGATGGTCGCCGGGGCGCGGGCGGCGGCGGGCGAGGCGCCCCGACGCGCGGCGCGCGTGGTCGCGGTCACCAGCGGCAAGGGCGGCGTGGGTAAGACCAACGTGGCGGTCAACCTCGCCGCACGCCTCGCCCGCATGACCCGCCGTGTCATCGTGCTCGACGCTGACCTCGGCCTGGCCAACGCCGACGTGCTGTGCAACCTCGGTTCCACCGGCAACCTGGCCCATGTGGTTACTGGTCGCCGGTCCCTGGAAGACGTGATGGTCGATGCGCCGGGCGGCTTCTCGCTGATCCCCGGCGCCTCGGGTCTTGCGCAGATGGCGGCCCTGAGTGAATTCGAACGCGCCCGCCTGTTGCAGATGCTCCATCGCATCGAGACCGAGCACGATCTGGTCATCATCGACACCGGCGCCGGGATCAGCCCGAACGTGTTGAGTTTCGTCCTGGCCGCCGATGAAATTCTCGTGGTCACCACGCCCGAGCCGACCTCGATCACCGACGCCTATGCGATGATCAAGGCGATCAGCCGGCGCAGCGAAGCAGCGAAAGTCAGCCTGCTGGTGAACCTGGCCAGGGACCGCGACGAAGCCCGCCGCGTTTTCGATCGGATGAACCTGGTGTGCCGGCGGTTTCTGGGCCTGTCGCTGGCCAGTGCCGGTTACGTGGTGGCCGATCCGCACGTGGGCCTGGCGGTGCGCCGTCGTCGGCTGTTTGCGCTGGAGTATGCGGATTGTCCGGCCGGCCTGTGCATGACGCAGCTCGCCCACAAGCTCGACCGCCACGCCGCCGAACCTCGCGAAAGCGGGTTCTTTCAGCGTGTGGCGTCGTGGCTGGCCGGGTAGAATGGTTCGTGCCTCGCAGGGCCCGGCGCCGACGGATCGGCGCCCTTCGGGCCGACGACATGACGACCGAGCGATGGAACGCTTGAGCCATGCCTGTTCGCATCATCGCATCCAGCTTCGCCTTCGTGGGTTTCGCCACGGCGCTGATCTGTGGCATGGCCGCGGGCAATCCCGCCGGCACCATCATCTCCCGCGCGCTGGTGGCCCTGTTGGTCTGCTATGCCGCGGGGTTTGTCCTCGGCACGGTGGGCCGGCACGCCATTCAGGATCACGTCGAGCGGTACAAGCGGGAAAACCCCGTGCACGACGAGGATACAGAAGGCGAAGCGGTCGAGGAAGCGGACTTGTCGAACCGGACTTCCGCCGAGCCGGAGGCCCGGGAGAACGCAACGGCGGCCGACGCGGCTTGACGCGCCAGGCGGCCCTTCGGTGATCGCACACACGTGGCCCGATGGAGCGGGCCTTGGAAACAGCGCTTTGCTCCCCCTCGGATTTGGGGGTTCGCAAGGATGATCTCACGGTCAAGGAGCAGACCATGCCCAAGCGCAAGTCGGCCGTCCGGGACGTGCCCCTCGAAGAACGGCCCATCGAGGAATTGTGGGCCGAGTATCAGAAAACCGAGTCCGAGGACATCCGCAATTTCTTCCTCACCAAGTACCTGCCGCTGGTCAAGTACAACGCCGATCGCGTCCACGCGAAGCTGCCTGGCGAGGTGGATATCGAAGACCTGATGTCCGCGGGCATCTTCGGGCTGATGGACGCGGTCGATGCGTTCGACCTGGATCGGGGGGTGAAGTTTGAAACCTACTGCGCGCCGCGCATCCGCGGGGCGATTCTCGACGAGCTGCGTTCCATGGACTGGGTTCCGCGCCTCGTGCGCGCTCGCACCAGCAAGGTCGAAGGCGCCCGCAAACGACTGGCCATGCAGTTCGGCCGCCAGCCCACCGACGAGGAAGTCGCCGATCACCTCGACCTGCCCATAGACGAGTTCAACAAGATCGCCAAGGACTCCGGCGCGGTCGGCGTGGTGTCGCTCAACCGCAAGTGGTTCGAGACCGACTCGAACAAGGACGTGCGCGAAATCGACGTGCTCGAAGACGCCCGCCAGGCCAACCCGTTCAGCCAGGTCCAGAAGCGAGACCTCAAAGACCTGCTCACCCGCGGGCTGACCCGCGCCGAGCGGCTCATCCTCATCCTCTACTACTACGAGGAAATGACGATGAAGGAAATCGGCCAGACGCTCGACCTGTCCGAATCGCGCGTCAGCCAGATGCATTCGTCCATCCTTGCCCGGCTCAAGGCCCAGATGTCCAACCGCCCCAAGGAGTTCGAACAGGAAGAGGACTAGGCTCGTCCCTGTTGAACATTCAGCAACGCCGTGCCGAGGCTGGGCCGCATCACCCGGCTGCGGTATCCTGATTTCATGCCCACTGCCTTCATTGCCCTCGGGTCCAACCTCGACGACCGTCGCGGCCACCTGCGCGGGGCGGTGGCCAAGATCATCGCCCTGTCCGACACCCGCGTGACCGCTGAATCCCCGGTCTACGAAACCGCCCCCGCGCCCGGCAGCGCGCCCGGACAGGGCGACTATCTCAACGCGGTGGTGCGACTGGAAACTTCCCTGTCCCCTGAGCAACTGCTCGACGCCCTGCGCGACATCGAGAAACAACACGGCCGGCAGCGCCGCGAAAAGTGGGGCGAGCGCCCGCTCGATCTGGACATCCTGCTCTACGGCGACCGGGTCATCGCCGCGCCTGACCTGGCCATCCCGCACCCCCGGATGCACGAACGTTGGTTTGTGTTGAAGCCGTTGTGCGACATCGCCCCGGACGTGGTGCACCCGCAACTGAATCGACCGATGCACGAACTACTCGACGCACTCGACTGAGAGATCACGCGCCGCCAAGGGAAGCACCGGGCGGGAGCAGGGTCGCCAGGCCTCTTCCGCCGGGAGGGCCGAGGATAAGCCTCTTCACGCGGCTTTGTCGTCGGACTTCTTCGTGGACTTCGTCGCGGATTTGGAATCGCTTTTTGCCTGCGACCGGGCGGTGTCGGATTGCTTGTCGGCTTTGTCGGTTTTGCCTTCGCCGGATTCTTCCTTGGCTTTGGACTGGTAATCCGATGAACGGTTGTAGTCGGTTTCGTAGAACCCCGAGCCCTTGAAGATGACGCCGGCGCCGGTGCCGATGAGGCGATGGAGCTTCATCTTTCCGCACGCTGGACACTTCCGCAACGGGTTGGCGGTGATGGACTGGAACTGGTCGAACTGGTGATCGCACGCGGCACAACGGTATTCATAGGTGGGCATGGGTGGCTCCTTGTTGTCCGGGTCCCTCTCAGGCAGCGGGTTGGGGTGAGGGTGAAGTTCCATGATACGGCGGCATCCAGTGGATCCACGCCCTCCCCCGGCCTCTGCCCCGACGGGGGAGAGGGGGGGTCTCAATCCCCCGGCGCGACGGCGACTTTGGCGGCGCGCAGGATGCGGTTGCCGTAGACATAGCCGGGCTGGAGGATCTGGGTCACGTGGTTGGGTTCGACGCCTTCGGCGGACTGGGGGAACATGGCCTCGTGGCGGCCGGGGTCGAAGGGCGAGCCGACTTCCACTTCAATCTGTTCCACGCCTTCCCGCTGGAGTACCTTGAGCAGTTCATCGCGCACGATCGCCAGGCCATGGTGCAGCGATCGGGCCTCGTCGTCGGTCGGCTCCGTGGCCAGGGCGTTGTCGAAATGATCCAGTACGGGAATGAATGACTTGAGCAGATCGCCCTTGGCCAGCTCAACCTGGCCGGTCAGTTGCTGCTGGTGGCGCTTGAGGGCGTTGGCGTAATCGGCGCTGACGCGCTGGAGCCGCTGGTACAACTGGTCGCGTTCGGCCTGGAGTTCGGCCCGGGACGGGTCGTCGGGCGCATGGCCCGCGCCGGTCGACTCGGGCGGCTGTTCGGCCTGGTCGTCATCGTCCCGATACAGTTGGTCGCTGTTGTCCTTGTAGTCCGGCATGGCTGATCCGTCCGGTTGCGGTTTGCTGTCGCGGAGGGCACTGAGGTGCGAAGGCCTGGAACAGGCCCTTTCGGTTCACAGTCGACGGGTCTGACAGGACGAACAGGATCTGTGTTCTGAACCCTTCAGTCAATCCTGTTGATCCCGTCCATGCTTCTGTGGGTCTGTGTGCCGCCGCGATGGTTTTCACTGTCCGGCGATGTACTCCTTGATGCGATCCCAGAAGCCGCGGCTCTGGGGCATGACGTTTCGGTCTTCGGTTTCGGCGAATTCGAGGAGCAGCTCTTCCTGCCGCTCGCTGAGTCGCTTGGGGATTTCGATGAAGCATTGGACGATCAGGTCGCCGCGCCGGCCGGTGCGCAGGTTCGGGGTGCCCTGGCCGTGGATGGTGAATGTCTGGCCGTGCTGGGTGGATCGGGGGATGGTCAGTTCCTCCGTGCCGTTGAGCGTGGGCACTTCGACCGTAGCGCCGAGGGCGGCCTGGGTGAAGCTGATGGGCATGGCGAGGATGAGGTCGTCGTCGTTGCGTCGGAAGATTTCGTGTGGCTTGACGCGGACGATCACGTGCAGGTCGCCGCGGGGTCCGCCGAGCGCGCCCGGTTCGCCTTCGCCGGACACGCGGATGACCTGGCCGTCGTGAATGCCCGGGGGGATACGGACTTCGATGGCGCGTTTCCTGGGGCGCCGGCCGGTGCCGCGGCAGTCGGGACAGGACTCGGCGATGATGGTGCCGGCCCCTTCGCAGTTGGGGCAGGTGCGGACCATCTGGAAGAAGCCCTGTCGCATGGCGACCTGCCCGCGTCCGCCGCAGGTCGAACAGGTCTGGGGCGAGGTGCCGGGCTTGGCCCCCGATCCGCCGCACGTTTCGCACAGATCCTGGCGGGTAAATTCGACGTCGGTGGTCGTGCCGGCGACCACGTCGTTGAGTGAGATTTCCACTTCGGTTTCGAGGCTGTACCCGCGCCGGGGTCGGTTGGACGAGCGCCGCCCGCCGCCGAAGAGCCCGCCCATGTCGCCGAAGATGTCTTCGAACATGGAGAAGATGTCGCCGGCGTTCATGTGGCCGAAGTCGTGCATCCCCGCGCCGCGCAGGCCCTCGTGGCCGAACTGGTCGTAGCGCTGGCGTTTTTCGGGGTCGCTGAGCACCTCGAAGGCCTCGGCGCATTCCTTGAACTTCGCCTCGGCCTCGGCGTCGCCGGGGTTGCGGTCGGGATGAGACTTCATCGCGCACCGGCGGTAAGCGCGCTTGATCTGATCGACCGAGGCGGCCTTCTCCACGCCGAGCACTTCATAATAGTCGCGCTTCGTGGGCATGATTCTCACCGCAGAGCCGCGCAGCGCAGGGCAGTTGTCAGGATGAACCGGATATCAGGAACGATGCAAGGCTGAGCGTCCTCTTGATCCAGTCCACTTTGAATTTTCTCTGCGCCTCGGCGTCGGCGGTTCTATCGTTTCCCGAAAAAGCCCAGGGGTGGCGAGGCCCTGGGCTTGTTTTCAGACGTTCGCAGTCGGGCTTGGGACTACGCCACGGCGCCTTCGACGGCGTCTTCCTCGTCGTCCAGCTCGCTGACCAGCACGTTGGTGGTAAGCATGAGTCCAGCGACGGAAGCGGCGTTGAGCAGAGCGGTCTTGGCCACGAGCGCCGGGTCGATGATACCGGCCTTGACCATGTCGACGTACTGGCCGGTCGCGGCGTTGTAGCCGTAGTGGCCCTGGTGGTCCTTGACGGTTTCGACGACCACGTCGCCGTCTTCACCGGCGTTTTCGACGATCTGGCGAAGCGGGGCCTCGAGGGAGGCCGAGACGATATCGAAGGCGAGCTTCTCGTCGCCGCGGGCCTTGTCGCGGGCCTTGTCGACGGCCTCGATGGCGCGGATCAGCGCGACCCCGCCGCCGGCCACGTAGCCTTCCTCGGCTGCGGCCCGCGTGGCGTGCAGGGCGTCGTCGACCAGGTCCTTGCGCTCCTTCATTTCCATTTCGGTCGCGGCGCCCACGTTGATGATCGCCACGCCGCCGGTCAGTTTCGCCAGACGCTCCTGAAGCTTCTCGCGGTCGTAGTCGCTGGTGGTCGATTCGATTTGGGAGCGAATCTGGTCCGCCCGGGCGGTGATGTCTTTCTTCTTGCCCGCGCCTTCGATGATTGTCGTGTTGTCCTTGTCGACCACGACCTTCTTCGCCTTGCCGAGCTGGTTGAGTTCGAGGTTCTCCAGCTTCAGGCCGAGATCCTCGCTGATGAACTGGCCTCCGGTCAGCACCGCGATGTCACCGAGAATCGCCTTGCGCCGATCGCCGAACCCCGGCGCCTTGACCGCACAGACCTTCAGCGCCCCGCGCAGCCGGTTGACCACCAGCGCCGCCAGCGCTTCGTTCTCCACGTCCTCGGCGATAATCATCAGCGGCTGACCCGACGATGCCACCTTGTTCAGCAGCGGCAGCAGGTCCGGCAGATTGCTGATCTTCTTCTCGTGAATCAGCACCAGGCAGTCTTCCAGCACGCATTCCTGGCTGTTCGGGTCGGTCATGAAGTAGGGCGACAGATACCCCTTGTCGAACGCCATGCCTTCGACGTAGTCGAGATGGGTTTCGGCGGCCTGGCCCTCTTCGACTTCGACCACGCCTTCGTGGCCGACCTTGTCGATGGCCTGGGCGATGATTTCGCCGATCTCCGGATCGTTGTTCGCCGAGACGGTGGCGACCTTCTTGAGATCTTCCTTGCCCTTGCACTTGCTGGCCTGGGCGGTGATGGCGTCGCAGGCGGTGTCGGCGGCCGAGAGAATGCCGCGCTGCAGCAGCGTCGGGTTCACACCCGCCGTCACGTGCTTCAGGCCCTGCGTGAAGATTTCCCGGGCCAGCACGGTCGCGGTGGTGGTGCCGTCGCCGGCCTTGTCGCCGGTCTTCTTGGCCACCTCGTTGACCATCTTCGCGCCCATGTTCTCGAACGGGCTTTTCAGTTCGATTTCCTTCGACACCGACACCCCGTCCTTGGTCACGGTCGGACCGCCGTAGCTCTTGTCGATCACCACGTGGCGGCCGGTGGGACCGAGGGTCACCGCGACGGTCCGGGCCAGTTGTTCCAGGCCCTTCTTCATCTCCACCGCCGCGGCCGCGTCGAACATCATCTGTTTGCTTGCCATAATCGGCTCCTCGTATTCGTTGGCTCTGACCCCCTCGCCCCCGAGTGGGGGAGAGGTTGGGTGAGGGGGTTGAGCGTTCACAGTCGTCCGGTCAGACCCTCACCCTGACCCTCTGCCTTGAAGGGAGAGGGAACAGATTCACTTGTCCAGCTTCGCCAGCAGTTCGCTTTCGCGCAGGATCACGTGGGTTTCGCCGTCCACGTCGATCTCCATGCCGGAGTACTTGCCGTAGATGACCGTGTCGCCCTTTTTGACTTCGACCTTCGTGCGTTCACCATCATCGTTGATCTTGCCCGGTCCGACGGCGATGACCTTGCCCTGCGTGGGCTTTTCCTGGGCGCTGTCGGGCAGGTAGATGCCCGATGAAGTCTTCGTCTCAGGTTCCAGAGGCTTGACCAGAATCCGATCGTCCAGAGGTTTGACTGCCATGGTGATTGAGTCTCCGTGGGTAGTTCAAAGTTGAAGTCTGAAGTTCAAAGTTGTCCGGGTTGCAGGCGATGGCGAAGGCCCAACCGCTTTGAACCTTCAACCTGCAGCCGGTTCTTACATCATCCCCGGCATGCCGCCCATGCCGCCCATGCCGCCCATACCGCCCATGCCACCCATGCCACCCATGCCGCCGCCCGGAGGCATACCGCCCGGCGCGCCGCCGGCTTCATCCTTGTCCTTGGGCTTTTCGGTGACGATGCAGTTGGTCGTCAGCAGCAGCGTGGCCACGGACGAGGCGTTTTCCAACGCCGTGCGGTCGACCTTGGCGGGGGTGATGATGCCTTTTTCGACCATGTCGCCGTATTCCATCTTCAGCGCGTCGAAGCCGAACGCCCCCTTGTCCGCGCGCACCTTGTTGACCACGACGGTTCCCTTGGCCCCGGCGTTGTCGGCGATCGCCCGGGTGGGCACAGCCAGGGCGCGGGCGACGATGGCGGCCCCGGCGGCCTGATCGCCCTTGAGCGTTTGGGCCAGCTTCTCCACCGCGTCGATCGCACGCACGAAGCTCACCCCGCCGCCGGGCACGATGCCTTCCTCGACCGCCGCCCGCGTCGCGTGCAGGGCGTCTTCCACGCGGGCCTTTTTCTCCTTCATTTCCGCTTCGCTCGCCGCCCCGACGAAGATCTCCGCCACGCCGCCGGCCAGCTTTGCCAGGCGTTCCTGCAACTTCTCGCGGTCGTAATCGGAAGTGGTCGATTCGATTTCCTTGCGGATCTGCTCGATGCGGCCCTGGATTTCCTTCGACTCGCCGGCGCCTTCGACGATCGTCGTGTTGTCCGCGTCGACGGTCACCTTCTTCGCCATGCCGAGCTGGCCGAGTTCGATCTTGTCCAACTCGACGCCCAGATCCTTCATGATGGGCTCGGCGCCGGTGAGAATGGCGATGTCCTGAAGCATGGCCTTGCGTCGGTCGCCGTAGCCCGGCGCCTTGACCGCACAGACCTGCACCACGCCCCGCAGCTTGTTGATCACCAGCGCCGCCAGCGCTTCGCCCTCCACATCCTCGGCGATGATGAGGATCGGCCGGCCGGCCTTCTGAATCTTCTCCAGCAGCGGCACCAGCTTCTGAACGTTCGAAATCTTGTCCTCGTGAACCAGAACCAGCGCCTTTTCGAACTCGACCGTCATGTTGTCCGCGTCGGTCACGAAATTCGCCGACAGGTAGCCGCGGTCGAACTGCATGCCTTCGACCACGTCCACGTAGGTTTCCAGGCTCTTGCCTTCCTCGACCGTAATCACCCCGTCCTTGCCGACCTTCATGAACGCATCGGCCATGATCTTGCCGATTTCGGAATCGTTGTTCGCGCTGATCGCCGCCACGTTGGCGATGTCGGTCTTGCTGGTCACGTCGATCGGTTTGCTCTGTTTGGCGATCTGATCGACGGTGGTCTGCACGGCCTGTTTCATCCCGCGCACCAGCGCCATCGCGTCGCTGCCGGCGGTCACCTGCTTGAGGCCCTCGCGGAACAACGCCTCGGCCAGAATCGTCGACGTGGTCGTCCCGTCGCCCGCCTTGTCCGACGTCTGGCTGGCCGCTTCCTTGACCAGCTTCGCCCCCATGTTTTCGTTCTTGTCGCGAAGTTCGATTTCCTCGGCGACGGTCACGCCGTCCTTGGTCACGTTCGGTCCGCCCCAACTTTTGTCGAGTACGGCGGCCCGGCCGCGCGGCCCCAGCGTGCTGCGGACCGCGTCGGTCAGTTTGCCCACCCCCTTCAACAGGGCCTGTCGTGCGTCTGAGTCAAAGGCCAGGTTTTTGGTGGCCATGTTCGACTACCTCCGATAGGGTTGGTTTTGCGAATCTCCGATTGCACCGATAGCCGCAAAAGTAAGCGGCGACCCATGGCCGCAGGCAACGCCCGTGCCGGGAAGACGGAATGCGGCGCGCGGAATGTGCAGTTGTAAGTGACGTCAAAAACAGGGTGTTATGGAAGACGTCGCCGCGCCGTGGCCCCGCCCGTTCCGACGGCCGTCTGTCAATGTGGCACCACCGGCCCCGCGGCCTGTCAGATCAGCCACCCGGCGGGCCGCTCCCGGGGCCGATCGCGCTATGCCCCCAGACCCGCCATCTTCCAGGCCGCCACCGTCATCAGCACCACGAACGCCGCCCGCACCAGGCGCAGTGGCAGCACGTGCGTCAGTTGCCCGCCGACGAACCCGCCGAGGATCGCCGTGGGCGCCAGCATCGCCGCGATCATCAGGCTGTCCGTCCACGCCAGGCCGTGTGTGGCGAGTGTGGCGTTCTTGTAAATCCCGCCCACCACCGCGGTGATGCAGATGATCGCGCAACTGTTGCTGATCGCATGACGCAGCGGAAGGTGCATCAGCACCTGTTGCAGGGGCACCGCGATCGCCCCGCCCCCGATGCCCAGCAGCCCCGCCGCCGCGCCCATCGCCGCTCCGGTTCCCGCGCCCCGGGCCGCGGTGATGCGGCTCGACGCGCCCAGCGCCCGCTCGCGTTTGCGACTGACCAGCCGTCGCACGTTCACCCCGATCACGTACACCAGGAAACACGCCATCACCCGCCCCAGCCACACCGGCCCGTCGGCCCCGGTGAACGCCGGCCGGTTGCTCAGCCACACCCCGAAGATCACGCACACCAGCGCCGCCGGCAGCATCCACTTCAACGCCCGGAACACCACCGCCCCGGCCCGGTTGTGACGGTACAGCGCCGGCACCACCACCGCCACGTTCACCAGCATCGCCGCCGCCTGGTAAAGATGTTGATTGAATCCCTCGTGCTGCTGTTGGCCGAACAGCAACACCATCGCCGGGATCATGATGACGCTGCCGCCGACGCCCAGCATCCCCCCCAGCATCCCCGCCACCAGGCCCGTTGCCGCGATCGCCGCGATGGTCGGTCCATCGAACATCGCCGCAGATTAAGCCCCACCCGCCTCGCGGTCCAGCCCCGGCCCGGGCGCCGGCGGGGCCCGCTTAACCGGGTCGCGCCGATTGTGCGCGATCGGCGCGGCGGTGGCAGATCTGGCCGAGGGCGTCGGCGGCGTACTTGATGTCCTGCGTGTGCAGGAATGGGCCGAAGCTGAAGCGGGTTGTGC
>CAYNCM010000012.1:21472-49531 GCA_964395825.1 uncultured Planctomycetaceae bacterium | reverse complement strand
GGGGGGGCGGGTGGGGGGTGTGGGGGCTGGGGGTGGGAAAGTAGAGGAAGAATGGCTGATCGGGGTTGGTCTTGGCGTGATGATGGATGAACCCCTCCGCGCGGACCGTGAACTCGAGCAGGGCGGTCTCGAGCGATTGGCCGTTGCCGCGCGGCCCGGCTCGCCAGAAGGCTGGTCGCGGCGAGTCGGGTTCGTGTTGCATGGGCGGATCGATCGGCCGGCCATCCTCGACGAAGCAGTACGGCGGGATATCGAGCGAAGAGGGGATAATGAACGAGTTGTCGAAACCCACCGTGTGGGGCCCGGCATCGAGCGGGGCGCTGAAGTCGACGTGGGGATCGTTGGCCCAGCCATCTTCGAGCGGCGGGGCGTTGTCGCGGCGCTGCCAGCCAAGGCCAAGGTGCCACTTGCCAATGCACGCGGTGGCATAGCCGCGCTGCTTGAGCATGGAAGCCACGGTCATGCGGCCGGGCTCGATGAGCAGGTCGGCATACCCACCGAGCACCCCGCACTTCAGGCGGCTGCGGAAGCAGTACCGGCCGGTCAGCACGCCGTAGCGCGTGGGGGTGCACACGGCGGAGTTGGCATGGGCATCGGTGAAGGTAACGCCCTGCTCGGCGAAGGCATCGGTGCGGGGCGTGGGGATCTTCGACTCGGGATTGAGGCAGGTCAGATCGCCGTAACCCCAATCGTCGGCGAGGATGTAAACGATGTTGGGCAGGTCGGACATGGGCTGGCGAGGATAGCACGGCGCGCCGCCGGCGGCAATGGAATCCGTCGCCGGGGCGCCCGCGGCCTCTGGGGCCATGGAAAAGCGAGGCCGACGGTTAAGTCAGACCTCGCCGATCAGGGGGTAAGAGGGTAGGTTCGGGTCAGTCGGTGTCGCCGGCGAGCAGCCGGTCGTCGGCCCGGGGCCGGGGCGCCTTGGGCCGGGCGTCGCCACCGGGCGCCGGCAGGATGAACACCGGTTGATGTTGGATCCGGTCAATAGGCTTGAAGCCATGGGCGTGGGGGTTGGCGATGAGCCGGGCGCGGTTGGACCCGACGCCACGGGGCTGGGCGGCCAGCGCGGCGCTGGTCAGCGCGGCGAGTTGCTCGGTGGTCACGCCGCTGAGCGAACGATGCAGGCGCTGGGCTTTGATGAACGAATGGTTCTCTTCGAGGCCTTCATCGCCGTCGAGTTGCCGCATGGGATCGATGTAGGTGGTCAGGGCGCCGCCGCCACGGGGTGCGGTGAGGTCTTCGCTGCCCCCGCCGATCTGGATGTAAGCCAGGTGCGGATGGACAGGCTGGGCGGCGAGGGATCGGGACACTTCCACTTCGCGATGCAGCCGGGCGGGAAAGATGAGCCGGGCACCGCCCTGATTCATCATGCCGCCGACGCGGTGGGCCTGCTCGTAGGGCACATCCTGGGCGAAGGCCACAGGGGCGGCGACGAGCAAGGCGGCGGCGATCATCAGTCGGCTGAGGCGATTCATCGAAGCTTCCCTTTCTCGAAACGGTCTGGCGCTTTCTCACGGTCCGGGCGACGGGTTCGGCTTCTCTCTCCGGGCGACGGCGGGGCGTCGGGTCTGTCTCTCGCTCCGGGCGACTTGGGTGGTCGAGTCTCCGTTCGACCTTTTCTCCACATCTCCGCCCCGTTGGGCGTGGCCCCGTCGGGTGGGGCCGGTCTCGCTGATTCTCTCTCCGGGCGACCGTGCCAGGAAGATAGGCAAAGGCCGTGCCGCGCCGGGCGGTTTGGCATAAGGCTTTTGCTGGGCGGGGGTTGCGGGATGACGCGGGGCGGGCGGGGGCGGATCGGGTTTCGCCGGTTGTTGCGTGGGCACCACATGGCGGCATCGGCCTGTGGCGTGAAGGCGACGATGTTGCGGCCGGGCGACGGGCGGGTATCCTTGTCGCCATGACCAATGACCCACTGGCCCGACGCATCGCCGACGTCGCCCTGCTCACCGGGGAATTCACCCTCCGCAGCGGTCGCACGAGTCACTACTATCTCGACAAGTACCTGTTCAGCACCCAGCCCGACATTCTCACCGAACTCGGCCGCATGTTCGCCAGGCGCATCACCGGCCCGGTGAACAAGCTCGCCGGGGCGGAACTGGGCGGCATCCCGCTGGTCACCGCCGCCAGCCTCGCCAGCGGACTGCCATGCGTGTTCATCCGCAACCAGAAGAAGGACTACGGCACCGCCAGGCGGCTCGAAGGCAAGCTCGGCCAGGGCGACGTGGTCATGCTCGTCGAAGACGTGTGCACCACCGGCGGGCAGGTGCTCGAAGCGGCGAAGGTCATCGAAGCCACCGGCGCAAAGGTCCAGAAGATCGTCGGCACCATCGACCGCGAAGAAGGCGCAAGGGAAAACATCGAGTCGGCCGGCTACACGTTCGAAGCCCTGTTCACCAAGACCGATCTGGGTGTGTGAACCTCCCCCCGGCGGGCAAGGGGAAGACAACCTCCCCCCGGCGGGCAAGATGGACTGCGTAGCCCAACAGCCAAGCAGGCCAGAGGGGGACGTACGATGACCGCGGACTCAACCCATAACGAACAGCCCCAGGGCGGCCGGGACACCCCCACCGGTCGCTGCGCGACCCCCTCCCCCGGCGGGGGAGAACTTCAGCCCGCGGCGCGCACGGTGCGGCGGTGGGCTGGTTACCTGATCGGGGCGGGGCTGCTGATCGCGGGCCTCGTGCCGGCGGTGCGCGGGGGGGACTGGTCGGCGCTGGCCGAGGCGCCGCGGCACCTGGTGATCGGGCTGCTGGGGCTGGTGGCCGTGAATCTGGTGTTGACCGGCCGCGTGTTCAGCCTGGTGACCCGGCCGTTTGAGCAGGCCGGCTCACCGGTCGGCGGGATGGAGATGCAGGGCCTGATCGCCGCGAGCACGCTGCTGAACTACCTGCCGATGCGTGCGGGGCTGGTGGGACGAGCGGCCTACCTCAAACATCAGCACGGCATCGGCTATCGCAACTCGGCCATCATCCTGGCGATCGTGATGGGCGTCAGCACCGCCGTGTACGCGCTGGGGTGCATGGTGGCGTTGTACGACATCACCGCGGCGGGCCGGCTGTTGAT
Source organism: uncultured Planctomycetaceae bacterium (assembly GCA_964395825.1). GTDB lineage: Bacteria > Planctomycetota > Phycisphaerae > Phycisphaerales > Zrk34 > JANQFT01. Next base: position 46,465 of record CAYNCM010000012.1, on the reverse strand, counting down.
CGCCCACGTGTTCTTCGCCTCGGCGGTCCCGGCGGGCGTGGCGGTGATTGTGATGCTGGGGATGCGGATCGTGCATCAGCGGGCGCGGGCGGGCGTGGTGGAAAGCGCGGCGACGGCGGTGATCCCGCGGGCGGGCGAACTGTGCGCCACGGCGGGGCGGCTGTGGCTGGTGTTCGCGGTGATCGGACATCGCATCGACATGCGCGAAGCGATCGTGCTGGCCAGTTGCGGAATGTTCATCACACTGGTCGGCCTGACGCCGAACGGGCTGGGCTTGCGGGAATGGTTTTATGGGCTGATCGCGGCGAGCGGGTTCTTCGGCGGGGATGTGCAAGGCGGACTGGAACTGGGCCTGACCGCCGCGATGGTGGATCGTGCGGCCGAGGCGATGGTGGTCCTCCCCGCGGGGCTGGTGAGCGGGGGTTACCTGCGGCGGAAGATGCGGCGGCGGGCGCGGGACAAGGCTCAGATGCAGCGCGATTGATCTGCACCGGCCGATTGGAAAACCGGCGCAGGCGTCGGGAACAGCGGTGACGCGGGCGGGTCAGCGGCGGATCGGCGGCTTGCCGCGCTGGTCACGCGAACGACGCTGGCAGGTCATGTCAGACCTCCTTGTTAGGATTCCTAACTTCAACTATCGAATTTCGGGGCGACGAATGATTGATCTTTCTACGGATTTACCCGATGAAAGGTCCGTGGAGTTCGGTCTGTAAGCATCAGGCCGACCGGCGAAGGTTCTCAGAGGGCGGCCTGGGGCGGGGCACTGCGAGGAGTCGGCGATGTTGCGGGTGCCCATCAAGCAGGTTCGACCGGGCATGAGACTGGCGCTGCCGCTGTACAACCCCACCGCACCGGGACAGCCGCTGCTGAGGCCGGACTTCGAGCTGACCAGCGAACTCATCGATCGGCTTAACGAACTGCAAATCCGCGACCTGTGGGTCAAACACCCGGGCATGGACGCAGTGATGCAGTATGTCGATGCGAAGCTGCTGCGCCAGCGGGCCATCGTCGCCCAGAGCATCCGCGATGCGTTCACCACGGCGGCCGGCCAGACCACGCCCAAACTCGACTTCGACGCCTACACCCGCAAGCTCAGCGACATGATCGTCCAGATGCTCGAGCATCCGGCCTCCATGCTCTACCTGGACGACCTGGCCCAGACCGATCAGCCCCTGATGGACCATTCGATGCGCGTGGCCTACCTGGTCGTGCTCATGGGCATGAAGCTCGATGCCTACCTCATCCAACAGCGCAAGCGCCTGGATGCCTGGCACGCCCAGCAGGTGACCAATCTGGGCCTGGGCGCGATGCTGCACGACATCGGCTACACCCGCCTGCCCGACGGCGTCGCCGAACAGTACGACCAGACCCACAACCAGAGCGACCTGGTCTGGCAGCGACACGTGCAGCTCGGCTACGACCTGCTCAAGGAGAATCTCGATCCGTCGGCCCGCGCGGTGGCGCTGCATCATCACCAGCACTTCGACGGCAGCGGGTTCCCCGTGCGCGAGCAGGCCGACGGCAGCGTGCGGGCGCAGTCGGGCATGCAGATCCACATCTTCGCCCGCATCACCACCGTCGCCGACACCTTCGACCGCCTGCAGTATCCCCAGCCGGGCAAGCGCGTGCCGCCGGTCGTGGCCATGCACCAGATGCTCGCCACCGAGCGGGGCGACTGGTTCGATCCGGTCGTACTCAACACCTTCCTCAAAGTCACCCCCGCCTATCCGCCCGGCACGCAGGTCACCCTGAGCAACGGCATGACCGGCGGCACGATCGACCATTCGCCCGAAGACCCCTGCCGACCCGCCGTGCAGTTGTTCACCAGCGAAGCCGACCTGGCCAAGGGCAAGGTCAACATGATCGACCTGCGGCAGGAGCCGGAGCTGAGCATCGTTCAGGCCGACGGCCAGAACGTCAGCCCGTTCAACTTCCCCCCGCCCGCCCTCGCCGCCGCAGTGTGAGCCGTGGCCTTTCACACGGGGCCAGGGCCGGGGGCCGGCGGCATCACCATCGCCCCGCGGAGGCCGCTTACCGCCACGGCGATCGTTTGCGGATTGCGAGGGGGTGTCTCGACGGGGAAGTTTTGTGTAAACTATCCGGGCGGCAGGCCTTGCTCCCGCCCCCGCCGGTGAACCTGACTCCACGCGTCCGCGTCAATACCAATATGGAGTTTCGTTCCCTATCCCGTTGGAGGTGTTTGATATGTGGCTGATGCACCTGGCTGATGACGATTCGTCGACGCCCTCGCCGATGCCTCCGCGCCCCCAGCCCGGCGCCCCGCCCCAGCCCCCGGCCCAGCCCCAGCCGCCCGTCGATGAAGTGCCCACCGTCAGCGATGAAGTCAATCACATGCTGCTGCTGCTGCTGCCGTGGGCGATTTCCGTTCTGCTGCATCTCGGGTTGATTCTGCTGGCCTTCTTCGTCACCTGGGCCTACCAGACCACACTGCCCGAAGACGCGGTGGTGCCCACGGCGCAGGTGGAGCAAGTCGTACCCGACGAAGTGCTCACCGACACACCCGACGTCAACCTCGACCACGAAAGCGAGGTGGTGCGCGAAGTCGAAACCCAGCAGCCGCTGCAGAAGACCGATCCGCTGGGCGCGATGAACACCGAAACCAGCACCGACCTGGCGCTGATCGGCCTGGAGGGCGACAAGGCCCTGCCGTTCGGCGCGAAGATCGGCACGGACTTCTTCGGGGTCGGGCCCGGCGGCGGAGGCGGCGGCAGCGCCCGCACCATCTGCTACGTGGTCGACGCCTCCGGCTCGCTGCTCGACGCCCTGCCGTTCGTCATCAACGAACTGAAAGACTCGATCCGAAAACTCGACGGCTCCAAGCAGCGATTCACCATCATCTTCTTCCAGCGCGACACGGCCATCGAAGTGCCGCCGCGCGGCCTGACGCCGGCCACCGACGAAAACGTCCGAAAAGTCGCCGACTGGATCAGCCTCGAAGCAAACAACATCGTCCCGCGAGGCTCGTCCAACCCCGTCAAGGCCATCACCCTCGCGCTGAGTTATCGGCCGGACCTGATCTACATCCTCTCGGACAACATCACCGGCAAGGGGCGGTACGCGATCGACCAGAAGGAACTGCTGGGAACGATCGACAACACCAAACGCACCCGCGGGGCCAGCCGCACGAAGATCAACACCATCCAGTTCCTGTACCCCGATCCGCTGGGCACCCTGAAGATGATTGCCGACCGCAACGGCGGCGTATATAAATTCGTCGATGAATCCGTCGTAGGGCTCAAGTAATGCACCACCGGTTCACGTACTGTCTGGGGGCGTGCCTGCTGGCAACCATGCTGGGCGCGACGGCCGAGGCCGACGACGTGCAGATCGACCAATTGTGGTATCGCAACGTGCGGGTGGTCGGGCTGCGCGACGGGCGGCTGTTGTACAACGTCCGCGGCGCGGCGCGCGACGTCGCCCTCGGCGAAGTCAACGGCCTGCGCCTCGACGCCCACACCGAATGGCAACAAGCCGACCAGGCCATCGAACGCGAAAAATTCGACACGGCGATCAGGCTGTTGAACCAGATGGCCGGCGATCTCGGCCGGCGCCAGGCGTACCTGCGCCCGCTGGTTCAGCGGAGGCTGGTCGAAGCGCATGACCGGGCCGGTCAGTTCCTCGAGGCCCTGGCGAAATATCTGGAGTTGGTGCGCGAGCAATCGCACGAATTCTTCATCACCGCCTCGCCGAAAAACCTGCCTGAAGACCAGGCGGTGCGCCGTCGTGCGACCCGGCGGATCGCCGGGGCGATGGACGCGGTCAAGCCCGCCGCCCGGCCGGTGCTGGAGAAACTGCGGACCTCGCTGGAGGCCGAAGACTCCCCCGAACCGCCCGCCGCCGCGGACCCCGCCGATGATCAGGCCGACGGCGACGCCTCCACCCCCGCGCCCGCGGCGCCGGGGGTCGAGCCGATCGAAGTGGGGACAGGCTCGCGCGAGTTGGCCCGGATTCACCGCGACCTGGAAAACGGCGACTACCAGGCGGCCCTGCGTTCGGTGCGGATTCTCAAGCCTCGCCGCAACGCGCCGCTGGCCGAACTGTTTTACGCCGAGGGCATGGCGTTGGCGGGATTGAACCAGCCGTTGGACGCGGCCCTGGCGTTCATGCGGGTGCCGGTGCACTTCGCCGACAGCCCGCTGGCCGTGCCCGCGATGATCCAGGCCGGCCGGATGCTCGCCAGCACCGGCAAAACCGAACAGGCCAGAAACGTCTGGCGCGCGGCCGCCGAACGCACCGATGACCAGGCGGCCCGGCGGCAGATTGCCCGGCTGCTCGAGACGGTCGGCGGATAAACCGAACCCTCGCCGGCTCGCCACGTGGGGTCGCCGGCGTCAGGAACAAGCGACAATCCCTCGAGATTGACAAAGGAGATCGCATGCGTCTGGTTAACTCATCGAAGTGGTTGTGGGGTATCGGCATCACCGCGATCAGCCTGCTGGCTTACGCCTCGCCCCTGCTGGCGCAGAACGGCGAGAACGGTGAGCAAGCCGCGGAATCCGGCCTCAGCGCCATCAGCTTCGCCATGGCCTTCTTCTGGCCCGGCGGCATTTTCGGCGTGGCGATCACCTGGTTCCTGCTGCTCATGTCGGTGGTCGTGATCGCCCTGCTGATCCACTACCTCATCCAGAACCGCAAGGCCACCATCATGCCCGACGAATCGGTCGACGGCGTGGAGGCCCTGCTCGACGAACGCAAGTTCAAGGATGCGATCGAACTGACCGCCGACGATGAGAGCGTCTTCGGCCAGTTGATTCACGCGTCGCTGTCCGAAGCGTCGAACGGGTTCGGGGCGATGGAACGGGCGATCGAGGAAACCGGCGACCTCGCCCTGACCCGACGCACGCGCCCGCTGGAATACCTGAACGTGCTCGGTGCGGTCGGGCCCATGCTCGGGCTGTTCGGCACGGTGTACGGCATGATCGACGCCTTCCAGACCCTGGCCAGCAAGGGCTCGAACGTGAACCCGCAGGACCTGGCGTCCGGCATCTCCACCGCCCTGGTCACCACGTTCTGGGGTCTGGTGGTCGGTATTCCGGCGGTGGCGGCGTACTCGCTGATCCGCAACCGCGTCGATGCCCTCGTCGCCGAGGCCATCGTTGAAGCCGAGGAACTGGTCGGCCGCTTCCGCCCCGGCGCCTCGAAGAAGTCGTCCACACCTTCATCGAGCGGCGGCGGATCGGCCAGCCCCAAACCCAAGACCGAAGGCTGAGCCGCGCGGTTCCCAAGCCCTCTGCACCACGGAGCAGGTCATGGCGAAGAAACACCGACCCAAACCGCCGACCCAACTGAACCTCACTTCCATGATGGACGTGGTGTTCCAGTTGATCATCTTCTTCATCCTGATTACCAACTTCGCGGCGGCGGACCTGCCGAAACTTGATCCGCCTGATCCCACCGCTTCCACCGCCCGCGAAATGCCCGACATCAACCGGGTGCAGATCAACATCGTGCCCGCCGGCGACTCCGGCGAGGCCAGCCACCTGGTCATTTACGGCAACAAGTACCCGCGGAACGACTATGCCACCGTCATCGGCCTTCTGGCCGGGGCGAAGAAGCTGGACGAGGACGTGGAAGTCTACATCCGCGCCGACGGGATGCTGTATTTCGAACAGGTCCAGCCGCTGATGAAGGCCATCACCGAGGCCGGCATCAGCCGCATCAACCTCGTCGCCATCCGTTCCAGCGATTAACGGGAGATTCGACCGATGGCCAAACCGACTCCCCAGACCGATATCGCCCTCGACCCGGCGTCCATCCAGAAAGGCGACCGCGTCCACCACATCGGTTCCGCCGAACGACGCAAGCGCGACCCGGCCAAGGTCGGCCAGTTGAACCTCACCTCCATGATGGACGTGGTGTTCCAGTTGCTCATCTTCTTCGTGCTCACCGCGCAATTCGTCATCAACGAAGGCATCATCCCCGCCGACCTGCCCCGCGGGCAGGCCGAGAAGACCGAGGACATCGAAGTCCCGCTCGACCCGGTGATTATCTTCCTGCAGTCGGCCGGCGATGACGTGGTGATCGACATTCCCGGCACACCGCCGATCCGCGGAAACTTCCAGGAATTGTTCGAGCGGTTGCGCGGCTGGCGGCTGAGCGATGAGAATCCCAGCGGCATTTACCCGCCTGACAATCCCATCGTCATCCGCCCCAAGTCGCGGGTGCGGTGGAAGCACGTGGTCAATGCCTTCAACCAGTGTGTGAGGGCGAAGTACGAGAACGTCAGCTTCGCCGAGGCCCTGCGCACCGCCGGTTGACGAGGCCGGTTCGCCCCGCCGTGCTCGTTTTGTTTTGGAGCCGACCATGCCCGATCCCGTCCAGCGCGATCCGCACCGACCCGCCCATCGATTCGGCCGCCGCTTCGCCCGCGCCGCGGTCGCCGGCCTGTTGAGCGTGACCACCCTCGCCGTCGCCCCGGGCCAGGCGCCATTGCAGGACCTCGACGACGGCCAGTTCATCGCCGGCCTGGCGAAGTTCGGCCTGCACGACCTGGTCGAGCACATGATCGATCATCCGCCCGAGGCCATGGAAGCCCGCGGACGCCTGCTCAAGGGCCTCAGCCGCGAATACCTCACCGCCACCGCCGACTTCGACCACTGGACCGCCGCTTTCGAGCGCACAACGCAATTCTTCGCCGAATCACTCGAATCGCTGCCGCCCTGCCATCCCAACCGCGTGCTGTGGGCCGGCGACTACACGCAGGGCCTGCTGTTCAGCGTCCTGCCCAACCGCCAGCAGGCCGACCTGTTCGTCGCGTACGGCCTGCCCACGCCCGATCAGCGCACCGCCGCTGCGATGGTCGCCGGTGAATCGCTCAAGCGCCTGCGCACCGCTTCGAGCGAGTGGGCCACCATGCAGCGGATGCTGCCGCGGCAGGAAAACTTCGTCACCGATTATGTGAACACCGGTCAGTGGGCGGACCTTCAGGATTACAGCCGCCTGCAATTGCCGCTGTTCACCGCCCGCGCCGGGTTCTATGTGGCCACGCAACGCGATGACGGGCCGTACTTCGCCGACCTGCCCGATGACGCCGACCCGGCCGCCGCGCGGCAGGCGGTGATCGGCGCTTCGCTCAATGAAATCACCCGGGCCATCGAAGCCGGACAAGGCGCCGCGAACATCACCCGGGCCAAGATGTTCCGCCTGCGCGGGAACCTGCGCACCATGAACGGGGCGACCGAACAGGCGCTGGGCGATTACGACCAGGCGGCCGGCCTGGAAACTGACAATACTTCCGAAGCGTTCGTTACCGATCTGGCGCGGGCGAAGGCGTCGCAGCGCGCCGGTCGGGCCGACGATGCCCGCCAGTTGGCCGAATCGCTGTTCGATCGGCCGATCGCGTCGCAGAACCCGTTGCTGATGATTCTCGCCGCCGATCGGCTGGCCCTGTTGACCCGTGCCGAAGCGGAAAAGGCCGCCGACGCCGAAACCCGCTCCGCACTCATCAACCAGTCGTACGAGCCGTACCAGCGGGTGTTGAATCATCCCGACGTGGCGCCGTGGCGCGATGCGCTCGAATCGTTCCTGTTCGCGCGATTCGCCGACAATGTGGCGGGGGTGGAGGATCTTTCCGACCGCCCGTTGATGGTGCGGCTGGCGGTGGGCTTGCAGTCGGTGCGGAACGGCCAGGCGGCGCGAAACCGCGGGGCTTCACGGGAAGCCGGCCGACTGTTCGAGCGGGCCATCTCCGTGCTCGAACCGCTGATCGGCGGCGGGGAACTGTCCAAGGCCGACCAGGCCCGCGCGCTGTATCACATGGGCATCGCCCAGTTCTTCAGTGGCAAGGCCGGCTACGCCGTGAACACCTTTACCGAACTCGCCGATCAGCACCCGGACAATCCGCTGGGCGAGCGGGCCATCCGCATCGCCATCCAGATCGGCAGCGACCTGTACGCCAAGCTCAAGAGCAATCCCGAACAGGTCGGGCCTGCGGCGGAGCTTTACGAAACCGCGCTCAACGTGCTGATGGCCCGGTATCCGGCGATCGACCTCGCCCGGACGAACACTTACGCCCTGGCAGCCCTGCTCCGCGAGCGCCAGCGCTGGGCCGACGCCGTCGAGGCGTACGACAATGTGCCCCCAAACCATCGATTCTACGTCGAGTCGCTTTACGAGAAGCTGGTGTGCGTCAGTTCCACGTGGGACCAGGCCACCGGCGCCCGGCGCGAGGCGTTGGGCCGGCAGGTGCTCGCCGGGGCCGAGAAGTTTCTCACCGCCGCGGCCGGCGTGGCCCGATCGAGCGATCGCCACGACCGCATCCAACGCTACCAGGCCCTGACCACCGTGACCCGCGCCGACGTGCTGACCGAATCGATGGACCAGCCCGATCGGGCGCTCGAGTTGCTCGAAGGCCTCGACGAGAAATACCCCGATCTGTGGGCGGGACTGAAGAGCGATGTGATGCGCATCCGGGTGCGGGCCTACCAGCGGCAGGGCGAATTCGCCAAGGCCCAGACGCTCATCCGCACGCTGATGACCGAAGAGCCGAACCTCGCCGGGCCGCTCGTGCTCGGCATGCTCAAGAGCCTCAACGCCGAGATCGCCGGCGCCCGCGAAGCGAACCAGACCGACCGGATCAATCAACTGGCCTCGATTGCGGTCACGCTGTCGAACATGCTGGTCGACTGGGCGAAAACCCAGGACCCGTTCGCCGGCGACGAGGAGAAGATGCTGGCGTTCGAACTGATGCAGGCCCAAGCCCTCGCCGCCGCCGGGCGCTACGAGGAAGCGGCCAAGCATTTCGACCGGCTCTATCAGACCCCCGCCGGCCAGCGCAACGCCCTGGTGATGGCAGGGCTGGCCGATGCGCTGTTCCACCTCGAACAGGACGCGCGCTCGGCAAAGTTGTACAACAAGCTCATCGAATACGAACAGCGCAAAGGCACGCGGACCGACACCTTCTGGCAGGCCCAGGTGCGCCTCTACACCATGCGCCACCGCGCCGATGACAAGAAAGATCTCAAAATCTACACCGGCATCTCGAACCTGCAGCGTAAAGCGCCCGATCTCGGCGGCGAACCCTATCGCACCGAACTGCTTCGCTTGAAGGAACTGAACGATCCCAACCTGTGATTCGTTCGGGCACGGCGAAGTCGAAGGTCAGCCGCTCGGCCGGGATGCTGCGGTCGTACTGCCGTACTTGCTCGTGATCGGGGGCGATGACCAGGCACACACGCTGCAGCCCCGCCTCGGCCGCCTCGCGCAGCACCCGCATCGTTGATCGTCGCGGCCGCATCCGCCCGGCGCATGCGCCGACCCAGCCCCGCCGCGGCCAGAACCAACAGCTTGTCGACAGGCGGCTGCACGTTCATTCACCATCGCCCCCGTTCGGCTGTCGGCGCACGAACCCCTCCACCGCCTCGTATTCCGCCAGGCCCAGCGCGTCGTACCGACGAGCCGTCTGCCGGTTACGATCCTCCGCCCGCTGCCAGAACTCGCGCTCATCGATGCCCGGGAACAGCGCCTTGTCCTTCTGCGATTCGTGCTTGAAGACCGCGGTGCGCTTGCGGACCAGTTCCTCCGGCGAAAGCGGCACCGCCATGTCGATCTGGTGCGGGGCCCATTCCTGCCACGCCCCGCGGTACAGCCACACCTCGCACTGGCTGAACCACGCTTCTCCACCGAGGCGTTCGATCGCCTTTTCGATGGCGGCCAGACAGACCCGGTGCGTGCCGTGCGGGTCGGACAGATCGCCCGCGGCGTAAATCTGGTGCGGTTGAATCCCGCCCAGCAACTGCTCGATGATTTCGATGTCGCGCTCGCTGAGCGGCTTCTTCACCACGCGGCCGGTTTCGTAGAACGGCATATCCAGAAAATGCAGGTGTTCCTCGGCCACGCCGCAGTACCGTCCCGCCGCTTTCGCCTCGCCCCGGCGGATCATCGTCTTGATCCGTTGAATCTGCTCGCTGTCGACCTGGCCCGGCTTCTTGTTCTTGAGGAACCGCTCGATGTGTTCTTCCAGCTCGACCGAGCGTTCGTGGTCGATGCCGAAAGCCCGGTTGAAATCGGCGGCGAAGTCGGCGAAGCGGATCGCATCGTGATCGAACACGGCGATGTTGCCGGACGTCTGGTAGGCGACGTGGACCTCGTGCCCCTGGTCAACCAGGCGGATGAGCGTGCCGCCCATGGAGATCACATCATCGTCCGGGTGCGGGCTGAACACGAGCACGCGCTTGGGGAAGATGTCGTCGGTGGACCGGGCGATGTCGCCGGGCTGGTGCTGGTCGGCGGGTTTGCCTCCGGGCCAGCCGGTGATGCGGCGCTGCAGATTGCGGAAGACGCGGAGGTTGATCGCATACGCCGGGCCATGCGTCGCCAGCAGATCCTGCAGGTGATGGTTGTTGTAATCTTCGTCGGTGAGTTTGAGGACCGGTTCATCGACTTCGCCGGCCAGCCAGATCACCGCTTTACGGATCAGGGTTTCGTCCCAGTGGACCGGAGCCACGGTCCACGGGCAGCGGTAGCGGGTCAGCTCGGCCGCGGCCGATTCGTCCAGCATGAACGTGGCGTGGGGATGTTCCTGCAGGTAACTGGCGGCGATCGACTGGGTGACCGGCCCTTCGACAGCGCGGGCGATGGTGTCGGCCTTGCCTTCGCCGAAGGCAATGAGGATCACCCGCCGGGCGTCCATGATCGTACCCACGCCCATGGTGATGCCGCGCCGCGGCACGTTGTCGATGCCGAAGAAGTCGCTGGCCGCATCGCGCCGGGTGATCGGGTCCAGCCAGATCATGCGGGTTCGGCTGACCCGGGCCGAGCCGGGCTCGTTGAATCCGATGTGGCCGGTGCGGCCGATGCCGAGCAGTTGCAGATCGATCCCGCCGCAGGCTTCGATCTTCCGTTCGTACTCGGCGCAGAATGTCGACACGTCATTGACGTCCAGCGTGCCGTCGGGAAGGTGCACATTGGCCGGATCGATGTCGACGCGGTCGAACAGATGCTCGCGCATGAAGCGGACGTAGCTCTGCAATTCGTCCGGCTGCATCGGGTAGTACTCGTCGAGATTGAACGAGACGACGTTGGCGAACGACAGGCCCTCGTCGCGGTGGCGACGCACCAGTTCGTTGTACACGCCGGTGGGCGTGGACCCGGTGGGCAGGCCGAGCACGCACATCTGCCCCTCCTCGGCCTTGCGCTGGATCAGGGCGGTGATTTCGTCGGCCACGGCGAAGCCGATCTCGGTCGCGTCGGCATAGACCTCCACGGGCGCTCGCTCGATCCGGCGGAACAGGGACTCGGACATATCGGCTCCATTTTTTTACAACTTAGAAATAATTATCCCCCCGACCTCCGACGGTGTCAATCCCGATTGTCGTATAATGGATGAACCGGGGGACGAAATTATACCCGCAATGGTGAATAATGCTCGAATCGCTCCATCGACAGATCATGCGCCACCTGTGGGAAGCCGGACCTTCGAGCCGGTCGGGCCTGGCGGCGGCGACGGGGTTGGCCCATAACGAGGTGGGCCGGATCGCGGGTGAACTGATCGCGCGGGAATTGGTGCGCGAGGGTCGCCCGGCGGCGGCGGCGGGGCGCGGGCGCCCCCCGATACCGCTGCACCTGAACGCCCCGGCCAAGCGCGTGCTGGCGGTGACGATTACGCCCGGCCGGGTGCAATCGGCGCAGGTGGATCTGTGCGGTCATCCGGTGGGCAAGGTGAACGACAAGCGGATCGACAAGTCGAACGGTCTTGTCCGGGCGGCCCGTTCGGCGATCGCGCGCGGCACGAGCGACGGGGTGATCGCCGTGGGCCTGAGTGTGCCGGGACTGATCGACGCCGATAGTCGGCGACTGCTGCTCAGTTCCGCGGTCCCGGGCGCTGAGCCGCTGGACTTGCGACCCCTGATCGATGCGGCGGGCGATCTGCCACTGGTGGCCCAGAACGACATGCATGCGCTGGCGGCCCAGTGGCTGACCGCCCGGCGGCTGCCGGTCGAGCAGGACACGCTGCTGGTGCGGGTCGAAGACGGCGAACTGGGCGCGGCGATGATCGTGCACGGCCGACCAAACCGCGGGAGTATCTGGGGCTCGAACGAACTGGGCCACACGCGACTTCCGGTTGAAACTGAACGCTGCTACTGCGGGCACAGCGGTTGCCTGGAGCGGATCTGCAGCACGAAGTTCCTGCGTCGGCTCGACCGACGGCGTCACGGCACGCTCGCGCGGCGCGCCGCCGAGTTCACCGAAACCGACACGGCGCTGGCACGGGTGGTCGAGCTGTTGGCCACGGGCATCGCCAACGCGGTGAATTTCGTTCGGCCTCACCGGCTGGTGCTGATCGGGTCGCTGATGCGCCATCACGATTTTGCCGACGCTCTGGTCGCGGGCATCCGCGCCGGCACACTTCATGCGCTGGTCGAGCGCCTGCGGGTCGACCGACGGGATCCGGCCGAGACCCTCGACGTCGAGCCGGCCGGTTGGCTGGCCCTGGCGGAGTTGTACCTCGGGGAGTGGTCCGCCCTGCCGGTGGGCCGGCGCCCATGACCCGCCGCGGGCGAATCGCTACCATTGGGGCATGTTCGGTTCGCATCTATCGGTCGCCGGTGGCTTGCACCATGCCCTGGTCGAGGCGAAGCGGCTCGGCATGGACTGCGTGCAGGTGTTCACGAAGAACCAGCGCCAGTGGAACAGCCCACCGCTGCCCGCGGAAGCGGTCAACCAATGGAAGCAGCATCAGCGGCGGACCGGGATCACCGAAGTGGTCAGCCATGACAGCTACCTGATCAATCTCGCTTCACCGAAGCGCGACGTGCGCGAGAAGTCGATTCGCCTGTTCATGGATGAACTCGAGCGCTGCGAGGTGCTGGACATCGCGTGGCTGGTCGCGCACCCGGGGGCGCACCTGGGTGTGGGCGAAGCGAAGGGCCTGCGGCGGGTGGCCGGGGCGCTGGACCGCGTGCACAAGCGGCTGGCCGGCTACCGCACCGTCACGTGTCTGGAAATCACCGCGGGGCAAGGCTCGGGCCTGGGGTATCGGTTCGAACATCTCCGGCGCATCATTGACATGACGGCTGAGCCGGACCGTCTGGCCGTCTGCTTCGACACCGCCCATGCGCTCGAAGCGGGATACGATCTGACCAGTGCCCCCGGCATGCGACGGACGCTGGGCGAATTTGACGCCGTGCTCGGTCTTGAGCGTCTGAAGGTCGTGCACATCAACGATTCAAAGACCCCGCGCGGCTCCCGTGTGGACCGCCACGCCCACATCGGTCACGGCCACGTAGCGAAGACGGCCTTCCGGGCATTGGTCAATCACCCCAAGCTCAAGCGCATCCCGAAGATTCTGGAAACGCCGAAGGCGGACGCCCCCGAGGGTCGGCCGTGGGATGCGGTAAACCTCGAATCGCTGCGCCGGATGGTGCGCCGTCGGCGGTGACGATCCGGAGCGTCGCGGCGCTGCGGCGCGGGTTTTCAGGATCATCGGTGATGCGATACAACGTCCACATGCGAATGCGAAGTGCGTCAGCGCTGTTGCTTCTGGTTCCGGCGCCGTCGATCGGGGTGCTGGCGGCGATGTGGTGGTGGCCGGACACGACGGCGGGGAAGGTGATCTTCGCGGGGGCGAAGGTGTGGATGGTGGTGTTGCCGGCGTGGTGGTGGTTGCTCGTGGACAAGGGGAAGTGGAGCTGGTCGAAGCCGAAGAAAGGTGGCCTGGGCGTCGGGGCGTTGCTGGGCCTGGCGATCACGGCGGCGATCGTGGGGGCGTATTTCGCCGCCGGAGCGATGGGGTTGATCGATTCGCCAATGGTCAGGGACATGGCGGCTTCGAGCGGGCTGGATAGCCGCGCGTTGTACCTCGGGGCAGCGGTGTACTGGATCGCGCTGAACTCGCTGGCCGAAGAATACGTCTGGCGCTGGTTCGTGTTCCGTAAGGCCGAGGCCTTGGTCGGCGGCCCGGCGGCCGTGGCCGTTTCGGCGATGGGGTTTACGTTGCATCACGTGATCGCGTTGCTGGGGCAGTTCGACTTGCCCGTCGCCCTGCTGGCATCGGCGGGGGTGTGTGCGGGCGGGGCGGTCTGGAGTGGGTGCTATCTGCGTTACCGGTCGATCTGGCCGGGCTACATCAGCCATGCGATTGTGGACGTGCCGATCTTCGTGATCGGGTATGTTTTGATCTTCGGATAGTCCTATCGTCGATTGCTTCGACGGGGGGCATGGTTAAACTAACAGGCTTGTCGGAAACGCGTTTTCGCGGGCGCGGAGCCGGGCGCTTCGCCGGTGACGATCATGATCGGAACCAACCAGAACACGATTGCCGCCGCCGCGACCGTCGAGGGTCGGGGGTTGTTCATGGGCCAGCCCGCGGAGGTGACCTTTCGCCCGGCGCCGGCAAACCATGGCGTGATGTTCTGCCGCACGGACATCACCGCCGGCGGGGAACCGGTGCGCATTGCGGCGCTGGTGGCTAACGTCACGCGGCGCGACCGCCGGACCACGTTGCGCCGTGGCGAAGTGTCGGTCGAAACCTGCGAACACTGCCTCAGCGCCCTGGCCGGTCTGGGCGTGGACAACGTGGTGGTGGAAGTGGCCGGTCCGGAGATGCCGGCGGGCGATGGATCGGCGGCGCCGTATGTCGAGGCGCTGGGCGAGGCGGGGATCAAGGAACTGGACGAGCCGCGCCGCGTGTTGGAGATCACCGAACCGGCGACCGTGGAAGACGGCGAAGCGATGATCGCCGCCCTGCCGGCCGACCGCGCGGGCATGCAGGTGATTTACGACCTGGACTACGGCCACGACGGACCGATCCGTTCGCAGCTTCATGCCTTCGACCTGAACAGTAACCACTACGCCGCGGACATTGCGCCCGCCCGTACTTTCGTTCTGGAAGCCGAGGCAAAAGCGCTCCAGGCCGCGGGACTGGGCAAACACCTGACGCCCGAAATGCTGCTGGTGATCGGGGAAGACGGCGAACCGCTCGGCGGCAACGCATTCCGCTTCCCCGATGAATTGGTACGACACAAGGTGCTGGACCTGATCGGCGATCTGTCGTTGCTGGGCTGTGCGATCAAGGGGCGGATCGTCGCGTATCGCAGCGGCCACGCGTTGAATCATCGCCTGGCGCGGCAGCTCAGCAAGCTCATGCGGGCGCAGGAGCATTCGGAACTGCTTCGGGGCGACGGGTTGATCGACATCCGCCGCATCCAGCGTGTGCTGCCTCACCGTTATCCGATGTTGCTGGTCGACCGGGTGCTGGAAGTGGACGGCGATCGCCGGGCGGTGGGCGTGAAGAACGTGACGATGAACGAGCCGTTTTTTCAGGGCCACTACCCCGGCACGCCGATCATGCCGGGCGTGCTGATCGTGGAGGCGATGGCGCAGATTTCGGGGCTGCTGCTCAGCCGCAAGCTGGAACACACGGGCAAGCTGGCGGTGTTGCTGTCGATGGACCGGGTCAAGCTTCGCCGTCCGGTGACGCCGGGCGATCAACTGGTCCTCGAGGCGAAGGCCGTGCGGGTGCGCAGTCGCACCGGACATACCGAATGCAGGGCTTACGTGGGACCGCACCTGGCGGCCGAGGCGCAGATTCGGTTCATGCTCGTCGATTCCGAGCAAGAGGAGTAACGCGGCGTCGATCCGCGCCCATGGCGCGGCGGGCTGCGATTACCATCATGCCTGATATTCATCCGACCGCCGTTGTCGATCCCGGCGCGGACCTCGCCGACGATGTGGTCGTCGGTCCGCACAGCGTGATCGGCCCGAACGTGACCCTCGGCGAAGGCACACGCATCGGCAGCGGCACCGTGATCGAAGGCTGCACCATCCTCGGCCGACACAACCGCGTGTTCCACCACGCACTGGTCGGCTGCGAGCCGCAGGACCTGAAGTATCGAGGTGAGAAGACCACGCTGGTCATCGGCGATCACAACGACATCCGTGAGAACGTCACCATTCACGTGGGCACGGAAAACGGCGGCGGCTCGACGACGGTCGGCTCGCATAATCTGTTCATGGTCGGATCTCACATCGCCCATGATTCGCACGTCGGCGACCGGTGCGTGCTGTCCAATAACGTGCTGCTGGCCGGGCACATCGTGGTGGAAGATTACGCGGTGATCGGAGGCAGCGCGGCGATCACGCAGTACGTCACCGTCGGCCGGTACGCCTATGTCGGGGGGTTGAGCGGCGTGGTGCACGACTGCCCGCCCTTCATGGTCACCGACGGCCACCCGGCGCAGGTGCGGGGGGCGAATCTGATCGGCCTGGCCCGCCACCGGTTCGACGCGACCTCGGTGGATAAGCTCAAGGCCGCGTATCGCTTGCTCTGGGGTCGCCGCGGCAATTGCCAGACCGGCCTGGAGGCTCTGGAGCAGGCGCACGGCGACGATCCGCACATCGCCGAATTATGCGCCTTCGTGCAACGCAGCGGCCGGCAGCGCCACGGTCGACACGCCGAGCAATTCCGACGCGATGATAGGCGATCCAGTCCGGCGCGATGACGCCCATCCGATCACAACGCCGAATTCCCAACTTTCTTCGATCTGCCGCCTGAACCGGGCCGGTCAAACGGCCGACGTAGCTTCTGGCTGACCGCATCGGATGGCATGCCGGGGGCGCGGCGGCCGCGCCGGTGGATTGTCGCCACCGGCCGCGATTCCACCGACCTGCCGCAGAGGCACGAGGCACGTGAGTCCAACCGGCACCACCAGCAACGCGGGGGCGGACATCCGGGACCAGCGGGTGCGCCACGCCCTGGAGAATCTCGGACCGTCGCTCGTGCGGTCGGCGCCGCTGTTCGACCTTCTGCGGACCGACCCGTCCGACGCCGATGCCATCGTCTCGGCCATTCGACGATGCCCGGGCCTCAGTGGCCGGGTGATCAGCGTGATCAACTCCGCGGCGTTCGGCATCCCCCGACGGATCAGCAGCGTGCAACGAGCGGTGAATCTACTGGGCTCCAGCCGGGCCCGCACCCTCGCCCTCGCCCACGGGTTGCACATCATCAACGAGGCCGTCGGCCTGCCGCGGCGCGTGTGCGACGTGCTGTGGGCCAACAGCCTGACCAAGGGCTGCGCGGCCAAGCTGTTCTGCCTGTGTGCTTCGTCCGCGCCGGCCGAGGAAGCCTACGCCCTCGGGCTGATTCAGGACATCGGCCTGCCCATGCTCATGGCCGTCGATTTCGACTTCTACCGCCATCACATGGTCGCCCAGACCCAGCCCGGGCACTGGTCGGCGAAGGAACGCGAGTACTTCGGCATCGACCACGCGGAGATCGGCCGACGCCTGTTGGCCGACTGGCAGGCGCCCCAGGCCCTCCAGGAAGCGGTGATGCGACATCACGTCCCGCCGGCCAAGTTCCAAAGCGGGGCCGGTGATGAGGTGCTCGCCCTCGCTTCGTTCTTCGCCGGCCTCGGACCCCACTGGCACGAGGAACCCGACCCCCAACAGCACGAGTGGATCAACGCCGTCCACGCGAAGTTCCTCGCCGATTGTTTCGCCACTCCCCAGGCCTTCATGAAGCAGGTCATCACGGAAAGCCGCCAGATCGCAGGCAACGATCAGCCGATGGATGACGTGACCGAACACGAACTGATCCAGCGCCTGGTGGGCGAGGTCTCCACCGAAGCGGTCGACGCGGTCAGCCAACTGAGCACCATGGAAAACACCTTCTCGCGCGAGCGCGAGGGTCTGACTCAGCTTCGCGAGGAAGCGTTCACCGATCCATTAACGAAGGTCCTCAACCGCCGCGGGTTCAGCGTCCTGGCCGAGCGTCGGCTGCGCGAGGCCATCGCCGGGGGCGAATCAATCTGCTGCATGCTCAGCGACCTCGATGACTTCAAGCAGGTCAACGACACGCACGGCCACGAAATCGGCGACCAGGTGTTGCGGGCGCTGGGTAAGCTGCTTCGACGCGCCGTGCGCAAAGGCGACCTGCTCGCCCGACTGGGCGGGGATGAGTTCGCCGTGATGATGGTCGGCGTGGACAAACTCGGGGCCCAGGCCGCCGCCCGGCACATCCTGCGCATCATCGAGCAAACCACTGTGCGGGTCGCCCCCGAACTCGATCTGCAACTGGCCCTGAGCCTGGGCGTGGTGTTCGCCCAGCAGGCCGACGACGAGGTCACCGCCGATGACCTGATGAGCACCGCCGACCAGGCCATGTACCAACGCAAGCGCCGCGGCAAGCACGGCATGCACTTCGTCACTTACTCGCCGACCGGTTCCAGTGCTGCCGAACAGCCGCCGCCACGCCCCGTCGCCCGACGCATCTCGCGCGATACGTGAACCGGTGGCGTCACGAAACCGCACGGTCCGCCGAATCAAGCACGCCAAACCGAAGACTCCCGCGTCTGGTGGCCGTGGTAGGCCATGAACTTGGCCGCCGCCTCCCTGCCCATGTAACGATTGCGCACCCGATCGTCCATGTCGATCAAGTCGATCAGCATCAACCCATCGACCACATCGCCGAATTCCGGATCGAGATTGAAGCCCAGCAGCTTCGCGTTGAGCTTCATGTACTGCCGCAGCAGCACGGGCATGGACTTGCCGTCGGCTTCCAGTTCGCTGACCAGTTGATTGACTTCGTCAAGGCTGTGCACGACGGTGGAAAGCTGTGCATCGTCGACGTGCGGAGCACCGGGCAGGCGCGGCGGGTTCTTCGCGCGCACCAGCCGGCCGAGTTGCGGCAGCGATTTGTTCAACCGCAGAAACCGCACCAGCAGTTGCTTGGTCATCGACGAGTACATCGCGCTGATGCTCACCGGCCCGAACAGCATCCGGTAGCGCGGGTTGGCGGCGATGTATTGCCCGATGCCCTGCCACAACAGCAGGAGCGGGGCGTAGCTCCGCTGGTAGTCGGGGCTGACGAACGATCGGCCCAGTTCCAGCGCCGGGCCGATCTGGTGCAGCAGGCGGGCCTTGATGTGGAACAGCGTGGTGGTGTACAGCCCGCGCTTGCCATAACGTCGGAGAATGCGGTCGGTCGGGCCGATGCGGTAAGCCCCGGCGATGCGCCCGGCCTCACGGTCCCAGATGAACAGGTGAAGGTAATGCTGGTCGAAACGGTCGAGGTCAATCGACCGGCCCGTGCCTTCGCCGACCTGGCGGAAGCTGACCTCGCGCAGCCGCCCGATTTCGCGCAGCACCCAGGGAATTTGCCGGGCCCGGGCGTAAAACACTTCCAGATTGCCGCTGACCTGCAGTTGCTGGTGCACCGAGAGGCGTTCAATCTCCGCCAGCATGATTTCGCCGTCGACCGGATCGACAATCGCCTGGTCGTCTCGGGCGGCGTCGGCCTTGCGCCAGAAGGGAAGCTTGCGGTCCTTGCGCGGTTTGAGGATGTAGGTGCGCACCCGCAGGTAAGCGATCAGTTCTTCAGGGTCTTCCAGTCGGTTGAGCCGACCAGCGGGAATCGTTTGACCGATGAACGCGCGAACCTTGCCCGAGCGGCGGCGCAGCATCTCGCGCGGCAGCATCGCCGTGCGCAGACGCGGATGAATGAACCCGGCCAACTGGAACAGGTTGCTGTTGCGACCGTCGAAAAAAACCGGCAACACCGTCGCTTCGCTGCGCCGAATGATGCGGGCGACCGTCGGGCTCCACGCCGGGTCGAGCACCGCCCGCTTGCGCAGGTGCAGGTGCGACACCGCGCCCGACGGAAACACGCCGAGCACGTGGCCCTGCCGCACCCAGTCGATCGCGCTGCGCATCGCTCCAAGGTTCTTCGCGGTCGAATCCGATCGGCCAAACGGATCGACGAAAATGAATGACTCCCGCAGATCAGGAATCATCGAAAGCATGTAGTTGGCCAGCACCCGCACGTCCGACCGCACCCGTCGCAGCAGAGACAGCAGGATCACCCCCTCGATCCCGCCGAACGGATGATTCGCCACCACCACCAGCGGCCCGGTCGTCGGCACGCGCTGCCACTGGGCCTCGGGCACCACGCATTCGACGTCCAGCGCATCGAGCACCTTGTCGGCGAAGTGCCGTTCGTCGTCGGTGGCCTGAATCTGGGCGTAGATGGCGTTCAGTGAGGGGAAAGCCAGGGCGCGTTCCAGCGCCGGCCTCGCCGCCCACAACAGCGACCGGGCCACCTTGCGACCAGGACGAGCGTTGAACCGAAACGGCTTGACCTCGGCATCGGACCGCGACATATCCACATCCTTCGGACCACGCCCCGGGAACGGCGACTCGTCCGACAACAGGTTACCCGCTCGACCCGACGAATGCGACGATCCCGCCTAAGGGCCTGACGACCGAACCGCCAGGTCAGCGAAGTCGGCCTGATCGTACTGCCCACGAGCCACGGCGGATGATGATCGCGGGGCAAGTGCGTGGCGATGGGACCGACGACACCGAAAACCGGCCGATCGGCGTCGTGAAACCATTGGCCATGCGGGCGCCGGTTCGCCCCGGGCCGTCCATGGCCGGCGAGTGAATCGCGCGATGGCCGTAAGCGCCTGCGCCCTGTCGGGCGTGATCGTCCGACCGGACGACAACGATATTGGGTTGATCGGGCGCGGCCTCTCCTGCTTCAGTCGTCGTCACGCCCGCCCCATTGGGCCACCGTCAACGCGGTTCCACTTGACACACCATCCCGACGCAGTACCTTAATTCATATCCGAAACACAGTATTTCAGATATGAAATGACCGAGCAAGCTCACATCCCGGTGCTCGCGAAGGCCGTGCGGCTGCTGCGCGCGCTGGCCGAGGGCGCGGGCGCCGGCTCGATGAACAGCTTGGCGCGGCGGCTGGACATCGCCCCGGCCACCTGCTTTCGCATCCTCAGAACCCTTCAGAACGCCGACTGGATTCGCCCGCGCGAAGGGGGTGGATTCGAGTTGTCGCTGGGGCTGTTGCCGCTGGTAGAGCCGCTGGTGGGCGTGCATCGGCTGGCCGACGCCCTGTGCGAACCGCTCGCCCAGCTTGCCCGGGAAACGGAACTGTCGGTCAAGCTGTCGATCCGCCAGGCCCACGCGCAGTTGGTGATTCACCGCGCCGAGTCGCCCCGGCGCTTTGCGGTCACGGGGCGCATCGGGGCACGGTTCAGCGTGCTGACCGGTTCGTCGGGGGCGGCGTTGCTGGTCGATCGCGGCGATGAACACATCCGCTCGATGATCGACGCGGCCGACGATTCGGTCTGGCGGGAACAGCCGGCCGCAGAAGTCTGGCGGCGAATCAGGCAATGTCGCCGAACCGGTCTGTGCAGCAGCATCGGCGTGCACCCCCAGGGCATCGACACGATCAGCGCACCGCTGCGCGGGGCGAAAGGCGGCGTGCTGGCGGCGGTGACCGTGATGGGGTTGCGCGGGGACCTGGATCGCAAAGCCGCCCCGCAGATCCGCAAGCACCTTCGCCAGACCATGGAGCAGTGTCAACAGCGCGTGGCCGGTCTGCCCGTGGCGGCCGAACCTTCAAGAGCATCCTCATGAAGATCATCGACATGCGTGTGCGCACCGTGGCGATCCCGATGAACTGCCAGCTTCGTCACAACACCGGCGTGCACCCGGGTTACATGATGCGCACGATCCTCGAACTGATGACCGACGAGGGGATCACCGGCCT
Source organism: uncultured Planctomycetaceae bacterium (assembly GCA_964395825.1). Lineage (GTDB taxonomy): Bacteria > Planctomycetota > Phycisphaerae > Phycisphaerales > Zrk34 > JANQFT01. Next base: position 24,936 of record CAYNCM010000012.1, on the reverse strand, counting down.
GGGCGAAGTCGGCGGGGGCGATCAACGCGCGGCGTTGCTGAAGCTCAAGCCGCGCATCATCGGTCTCGACCCCTTCGCGTTGGAAACGATCAAGCTGAAGGTGCTGCGAAGCATCTACTACCTGTCGAACGCCCGGCTGTACGGCGCGATTGAGATCGCCTGTCTGGACATCATGGGCAAGGCGCTGGGCCGACCGATGAGTGACCTGATCGGCGGAGCGGTGCGCGACCGGATTCCGATGATCGCCTACCTGTTCTGGCGCTACGACCGCCCCGGGACAGGCAAGCCCGCAGCATTCGGCAAGCCTTTCACGCCGGGAAGTGGCGATGACGAACGGGCCGAAGACATGGCCGATTTGTGCCAGCAGTTGCGCGAAGAGCTCGGCGTTGCCGCCATGAAACTGAAGGCCGGCGTCATGCCCCCGGACGAAGAAGCGCGGGCGATGGAATTGTGCCGCGAGAGGTTGGGCGATGGGTTCGGCCTGCGGATCGATCCCAACGGCACGTGGTCGATTGCCACCGCGGTGCGTATCGGCCGACGGCTCGAGCCGCTTGGCCTGGAATACTTCGAGGACCCCGCGTGGGGACTGGAAGGCAACGCCGCGGTCCGGCGCGATGTGCGCATCGGCATCGCGACCAATATGTACCCCAACAAGTTCGACGACCTCGGACCGGCGGTGCGCATGAACGCGGTGGACATCATTCTCACTGATCTGCACTACTGGGAAGGACCGCGCGGCGTGAAGGATCTGTGCGCCGTCTGCCGAACGTTCGGCCTGGGTACGGCGATGCACTCGGGAGCGGAGTTCGGCGTCGAATTGGCCGCCATGCTGCATACCGCCTCAACCATGCCCGAAATGACCCACGCCGGCGATGCGCACTACCACTATCTCACCGATGACATCATCGGCGGCGGCCTGATGAAATACGAAGACGGCTGCATCCGCGTGCCCGACGGCCCGGGGCTTGGCGTGGCGTTGGACGAAGAGAAGATGGCCCGCTACGAGAAGTACTTCCAAAACCACGGCGACTACTATGCCCGATTCCATCAGGATCCCCGCCGACCCGATTGGCACCCGATCGTTGGAGGCACGTGATTAACCATGGCTCCACAGCAGAATCAGCTTTGCCCCATTCATCGCGGCATGACGTTCGGCTACTACGCCCGGAACGGGTACTACGGCTCGCCCGAGGCCCGGGTTGAGGTCGACCGCATGACCGAGCTGAACATCGAATGGGTGTGCGTGGTGGTGATCGTGCTGCAGGACACCTTCACAAGCACCCGGCAGTACCGTGATTTCGAGATGACGCCGGCCGACGACGAGCTGCGCGACATCATCGACTGCCTCCACGCAAGAGGGATGAAGGTGCAGCTACGGCCCATGCTCGAGTGCTGGGATGGGACGCAGCGGGTGCACGTGACGTTCCCGACCGACCAAACCATCATTCCCGGCAAGCCGATCCGCTACGCCGGGCCATGGTTCGAGAGCATGACGCAGCGCACACTGCACTACGCCCGGCTGGCGCAGCGCGCCGGGTGCGAAGCCTACGGCCTGGACAGCGAACTTGATCGCATCGTTTCTTTCAACGATCACTGGAAGCAGGTTGTCGCCGCGGCCCGAAGCGCCTTCGACGGTCATCTGACCAGCGGCCACACCGGGCGCGTGGACTTCCTGGCTGAACTGGACAACAACGATCACTGGTTTTACGACCTGGACTCTCTCGGGGCCAGCTTCTACCACCGGGCGGCCGAGGTCCCGGGCGCGACCAAGCAACAGATGCTTGAGCGGTTGGCCCACTGGCGGGACCACTATCGCGCCATCGCCTGGAAATACGGCAAACCGTTCTACTTCGCCGAGTGCGGTTGCTGTTCAACGGCCGGAGCCGCCGCCCATCCCAGCGGCTGGGACAATCCCGGCGGATACGATGGCCAGGAGCAGGCCCACTATCTCGACGCGGTGCTCGAAACATTCTGGAACGAACCCTGGTGGATGGGACTGTACTGGTGGAAGTGGCAGGAACACAACAACCGGCCGTGGCTCCGAGACGACCCGCGCGGCGACAAGGGCTTCGCCCTCTATGGCAAGCCCGCCGCTGAGGTGATGAAACTGTGGTACGGACGAAAGAACCGATGATGGCCGGACCGGCCACGCCCCGCACGGAAGATGCGCCACGCGCCACCACGCGCCAGGTGCACGACGCTCCAGCGAATCGCCCGACGGCGATGCGAACTGATCGGCAAACTGCGTTCATGGAGCGATTATCATGACGATCAGGGCCGCGATCATCCGATGCGGCAAGCACGGCATGAAATTTACCGAAGCGTGCAAGGCGACGGGCGGCGGGCAACCGGTCGGGTTCGCCGATCCGTTCCGCGGACCCGTAGGGTTCAACCGGCCCTGGCGCACCGGCCGGCGCATGGGTTGGGAGCATTGCGACCGACACCGACCGGATCACGGAGATAGGCCACCCACGTTGGCGTACTCGACCGGCACACCCCCCGAGCACATGACAGAGTCAACACCATGGAATCACTGAAAGCCATGTTCGATCTGACCGGGCGCAAGGCCCTGGTGACCGGTTCGAGCCGGGGGATCGGCCGGGCGATTGCGCTGGGGTTGGCCGAGTATGGCGCGGACGTGGCGATTCATTACGTCGGCGCCCGGGACAAAGCCGAATCCGCCGCGAGCGAGTGCCAAACGTTCAGCGTCAAGGCGCCGATCGTCCAGGGCGACCTCGGTGAACCCGATGCGCCCGATCGTGTGTTTCGCGAAGCGGTCGGCGCCTTGGGACGGATTGACATTCTCGTGCACAACGTGTCAATCCAGATTCAGCGCGACTGGCATGAGATACCTCCGGCCGAATTCGATCACCAGATCGCCACGAATTTGCGCTCGGGGTTCCGACTGATGCAGTTGGCCGGGCCGCCGATGGCCGAGCGTGGCTGGGGCCGCATCGTCAGCATCGGCAGTGTGCAGCAGGTGCGCCCGCACAGCCGGATGGCGGTCTACGCCGCGGGCAAATGCGGCATGGCGAGCATCGTGAGGAACCTGGCCAAACAGCTCGGCCCGAGCGGAGTGACGGTGAACAACGTCGCTCCCGGCGTGATTCAGACCGACCGGAACGCCGAAGCCGCCGCGCGACAGGCATACAGGAAGGGCGTGAACAAGAAGATTCCCCTCGGACGCTGGGGTCGGCCGATCGAGTGCGCCCCGATGGTGGTGCTGCTGTGCGCCGAAGCGGGCAGCTACATCACCGGCGCGGATATTTATGTCGACGGAGGGATGAGCCTGTGAACCGATCCCGCCGACCCGATTTGCTGTTGATCTTCACCGATGAACAACGCCGCGACACGTTGCGGTGCTACGGCAATGACCCTCTGAAGATGCCGAATCTCAACCGGCTGGCGGAACCGTCATGCGTGTTTGACAAGGCGCACTGCGTCAATCCGCTGTGCACGTCGCG
>CAYNCM010000012.1:0-21372 GCA_964395825.1 uncultured Planctomycetaceae bacterium | reverse complement strand
GCGCACCTGGCAAGGCGATGTGGGCGACACCGTGACACTGGCCGCACCCGCGTGATTCTCAACCGAAAGACGAACCATGAGCGACCTGATGAAGACCGACACACTCGCCGCGATGCGCGAAGCGCCGAACGATTTCGATCTGGCCGTGCCCATTGAAGACTTGATCCGGCGGTACGAGAAGTTGTACAGCGGCGCGATCAACGATGTGCTGCGCGAGATGTGCCTGCCCAGTCAGGCTTTGCCGCCTGAGATTCATCCGTTGCGCGACGAGATGGTCGTCTGCGGGGAGGCGTTCACGATCCGCTCGACCACCGACCCGACCCTCAGCGGTGAGTTGGACCATCGCGTGAAGATGCTGGACGAGATCAGGCCGCACCACGTGTGCGTGTGGAACGCCAACGGTCCGGACGGCCCGTCGCACTGGGGCGGGGTCATGACCCGGGCCTCGATGAAGCGCGGTTGCCGCGGGGCGATCATCGACGGCGGCATCCGCGATACGAAAGACATCCTCGCCCAGAAGTACAACCTCTGGTACCGCTACCGGACCAGCACCGGCGCACTGAGCCACACGAAAATGACCGGCTACCAGGTGCCGATCACCGTCGGCGGCGTCATCATCAAGCCGGGCGACCTGGTGTTCGCCGACATCGACGGGGCGCTGGTGATCCCGCGCAAGATCGCGGTCGCCGCGCTCGAACGGGCCGAGCAGATCGAGCGCAACGAAGGCGAGATCAAGGAATGGGTCGACGCCGGCTTGAGCGCCGAGGAAATCAGCGACCGCGGCGGGTACTTCTGACCCCCCACGCCCATCACGCCCACGGCCAGCAACCCCATCGTCGCCGGTGGCCGTGACGCTGGGAATGTCGTCGGCCAACGTGCGATTGATCGGATTCGGATCCACCTCCCAGCCATTCGGATCGGGCGGCTGAACGTACAACGCCGGATCACCTTCGCTCCAGGCGGCCTGAAGCGCCCCTACGCCCGCGGTCAGCGCCACCATGACCGCCAGAACGACTGTCCATTTGCCCGCCTTTTTCGTTGCTCCTTTCTTACGGCGCCGGAACGGAACCGGCACACCATGACCACTCGCCGCATCACGCGATGCGGTCTCCGTGCGTTGATCAGCGCTCCACGGCAGGGGATTGTCTGCGAAAGGCCCGGAACCCGTGACCCTGACCGACTCTCTTGCCCGAGACCCCGCCCGGTCGAAACGACGCACGGAAACCGGCTCCCGCCTCTTCCGCGCGTCTGAGCCAGTCATGGACCGCCGGGCCGATCAGTCAAGTTAGAACTCAGCGCGGCAGATCGAAAATGACCAACCGGCCGCGATCACCGGCGAAGTACATCCGACGCCCACATCGGCGTCCCACAGCCTGTTCGGCGGCCACGCCTCGGCCCGTCCGGCCGTTTCGGTCGTCGTGCCATTGCGGCCAGTCCGCAGCGCGGACGCGGCAACCCCACCACAGCACCGCCGCGAGAATCAACATCCTGCGAAGCATGGTGAACACGACAGCTTCGGCGGGTTCACGACGCCGCGTCCGGCGGCCGTGATGGGACCGGTCATGCGATGTCGGCGGCGATCTCGCGGCGCACGGCACGCTCGAGCACTTCCTCGTCGATCGGCTTCATCAGCCGGCAGCAGTCGGTCAGCGAATCGGGCAGCAGGCGGGGGCTGGTGTAGCCGGTGATGAAGAAGAAGGGGATGTTCTTTTCGCGAAGGCGGTGCGCGATGGGCGCGCTGGTGCCGCCGATGATGTTGATATCGAGGATCGCCCCGGCAATGTCCTGCGTCTGGACGATGTTCATGCCTTCTTCGAGCGAAGGCACGGGGCCGACCACGGTGCAGTCGAGTTCCTCGAGGTGTTGCTGCAAGGCCGAAGCGACCAGGTAGTTGTCTTCAACCACAAGAATGCGCAGGCCGGACAGAGGGCCGTGCTCGTAGGCGGGTGCGATCATTGACGGGCGTCCTCCGATGGCTGGGGCTGGCTGGAATGGGTATCGGCTGTCCGGGGGCGACGCCTGAAACCTTCCGGCGGGATGACAATTCGGCACATCACGCCCTGGGGGGAGTAATCCAGTTCGATGCTGCCCTGCAACTCATAGCCTACCAAACCGCGAATGAGCGTGCTGCCGGTGCCCTCGGCGTCGGGCGGGGTGACGGGCGGTCCGTCGTGTTCGCGCCAGTGAAGCTCGATGCCGTCGTCGGGCTGTTTGCGCCAGCTCACCGAGACGCGGCCGTGCGCGACGGACAGCGCGCCGTACTTCATGGCATTGGTGGCCAGTTCGTGCAGGGTCAATCCGATCGGCAGCGCGGCGCGGGCGGGCAGGCGCAGGTGCTCGCCTTCCAGTTCGAGCCGTTCGACGCCGGATTGCAGGTAAGGTCCGAGCACGAGCAGGGCCGCCTCGCGCAGGTCGACATCACGCCATCGCGCCTGGGCCAGGGCCTCGTGCGTGCGGGCCATCGCCTGCAACCGCCCGATAAACGCATCGCGGAACTGCCGCATCGACCCCGCCCGCATCAGCGATTGCTCGGCCAGGCTCTGCACCGCCGCCAGGTTGTTCTTCACCCGGTGGTCCAGCTCGCGCATGATCAATTGCTGACGCTTTTCGGCCTCCAGTCGATCGGTGATGTCCATGCCGTAGATATTCACGTAACCGCTGTCGGCGATTGGGGCCAGGGTCAACGTGAACGTTCGGCCATCGCTGGATACGTCAATCTGCTGGCTGGCACCTTCATCCAGCGCCCGGGCGATCGTGGTCCGCCAGTCGTCCGGGACGCCATGTTCGGGTCCGCCCCTCAGTTGATTGAGCAACCACACCGCCGGATCGTTGGCGTAGTAAACACTGCCTTCGCGGTCGACGCGGAGCACGGGGCTGGGGTTTTCCGCCGGGAATCGGGCCAGGCGCCTGATCTCGGCCTCGGCGTGCTTGCGGTCGGTGATGTCCCGCACCAGCGCGACGAACCCGATCGGCCGGCCATCGCCGTCGCGCACCGGCGTGCCCCTGGTTTCGGCCGGGAATACGCAGCCGCCCTTGCGCCGGTAGTCGATTTCGTAGGGCTCGAACACCTCGCAGGTGTCGGTGTTGTAGTGCAGGCGGCCCTGCTCCTCGAAGGCTTCGTCACTGACGTAGATCAGCCGACCGGATTGCCCGAGCATTTCCTCGGGCGCGTAACCGAAGATTTTCGTGAACGCCGGGTTGACGTACTGCACCCGCCGGTCGGTGTCGACGTAGATCACCGCTTCGGGCACGGCGGCGAAGACGCTTTGCAGTTCGGCGTGGCGATCGCGCAGGGCCCGCTCGGTGTGTTTGCGGTCGCTGATGTCGAAAGCGGTAAAGGTGACCCCGACGGCCGGATCGCGCGAATCGATCCGCGCCGAACTCAGCAGCACGTCGATGACCGTTCCGTCCCGCCGACGCCAGTGCGTTTCCACCGTGCCCACGCCGGACGCATCGATCTGCCGGTACTTCTCGCGCCCGACAAATTCATACTCCTCGTCGCTGGGATAAAGCATCCGGGCATCCTGACCGACCAGTTCGTCGCGCCGGTAGCCGGTCATCTCGCACATGCGGTCGTTGACGCGCTTGAGCAGGCGGTTGACGGTCAGGCCCATGCCCGCCGGGGCGGCGCGGAAAATGCTGCCGAGCGTCGCTTCGCTGGCTCGTCGGGCCTGCTCACTCCGCCGACACCGCGCGATGTTCCACACCAGTCCCACGATGATCGCCGTCTGGCCGATCGACAGCAGCATGATCAGAACGATCGCGGTGCGGTGGCGGTAGTAGAAGCTGTCCGGTTCGTTGACGATGATGCTGCCGGTCGGCAGATCGCGACGTGAAAGGCCCCACCGGACCAACTGCTCGTGGTCGAACATGTATCGGCTGGCCCCGCCGTGTTGGATCGGGATGTCGCGCGGGGACCGGCCCGACAGCACCAGCCGCGCCAGGCGACCGGTCGCATGCCCGAGATAATACGCGCTTTTCAGTCTTCCCCCCACGATGCCGCAGTCCAGGTAGATGTCCGCGTGGCTGTAGATCGGTGCCGGGCACGCCCGGGACAACCGTCGCAGGACGCTCTGGTAGTCGATGACTCGTCCCGTGCGCTCCACGTAGAAGCCGACGTAAAAAACCACGCTGTCAGCCGGGGTCGAGCCTACCGCTTCGGTCAGTTCGTCGACGGTCATGCCGCCGCCGGTGTCCAGAAATGTCATCGGCACGTTGAACGCGGATTCGGCCTCCAACTTCTCCAGGCGCTGGCGCAGGCCCCGGGAGGTGCGCGTCTGATCGCTGATGACCACGATGCGCCGGGCTTGCGGATGCAGTGCCAGCGCCAGGGTTAACGTGTCGGCCAGGTGGACGCGTTCGTGGATGCCGGTGTACAAGGGGTCGGCTTCAATCGCCGGCTCGTCCAGCCCGCCCACACCGCAGAACACCACCGGCGTGCCGGGAAACAGCGCCTCGTGATGTTGGCGCAGGAAATCGAACGCCGTATCGTCGTTGCACACGATCGCCTCGAAGTGTCCGGGGGGGTACTTGGCGGCGAGCATTTGCCGGAACTGCTCGAAGTAGGCCGGGGAGAAATGGCGCTTGGCATCCATGTACTCCATGTGGGCGTTCGCGTTTGGGGGCAACTCGTCGCGCACCCCCTCGACGATGCGATCGCTCCAGATGTAGCCGTGGTGGTAGGAGTTGAGCAGCAACACGTCAGGTCGGTCGGGCGCGTGGGACTGGCCGAACCCCGAAGCGGCAGACAGGCAAAGCCACCCGACCGCGGCCGCCGCCGATCGCATCCTCCGATAGTCTGGCCGATGCCCCGTCATAAGCGCCTCCACCCGTGGCTGTATCGCCGAAGGTCAGAACCGCACCGGCACGCCCTCGGCCTTCCACTTGCGGATCAACAACTGGAATTCCTTCAGCGCATCGTTCAACCGGTCCGCCGCGTCCTGGAGCGAATTGTACAGCGCCGGATCGTTGACCATCTTGCCCATCGTCCCCTCGCCCTCGCGCACCGCGACGAGCAGCCCGTTCATCCGCTGCAATGTCTTTGTCAGCTCATCGGCCACCGCAACGTAGCGCGTGGTCAGGCGATCGAGGCTCGCGCGGGCTTCGTCGGTTAGCTGCCGGGCGTTGTGAACGGTGGCGGCGACGTCTTCGCGGAACTGCGGGTCGCCCACGATGGCGTTGAGGTGATCGATCGTCTTGCGCAGCTCGGCCAGGTCGGCGTCGGCCCGGGCGATCATCGTCCGCAGGTTCGGCGCGGCCCGGCCGGCGTCCACGTCCGCCACGCGGCGCTCGGCCAGCAGATCGTTCACCTTCCGGCCCACCGCCACGTATTCATCGGCCAGCCTGCCGATCCGGACCGAAAGCTCGTCGAAACGCCTCAGTCCCTCGTCCAGCCGCTCTTCCAGCCGCGAGGCCAGTGTCGAGGAGGTACCCTTGATCCGGTCGCCCGGTGAAAAGGACTCCAGCTTCTGCTTATCGGCGGTGCGGTCGATTTCGATCGCCAGCACCGCGCTGCCGCCGAGCACGCCGCTTTCCACCCGCGCGGTGGCGGTGGTGGCAATGCGCGTGTCCGGCTCGATGCGACAGGCGATCTCCACGCCCCGGCGCGGATCCTCGTGGTGGCGCACCGCTTCGACGTATCCGCAGTCGATGCCGTTGAAGGTGACGCGACTGCCCGAGGCCAGGCCGCCGGCGTCGGGCATGTCCACGTACAGCCGGTCCATCCGCTCGACCCAGGTGGGAATCTCGCCGAAAATGAACACCATCCAGCACAAACCGATCAGTCCCACCAACGCCGTGGCGCCGGAGAGGATGTTGCGGGTGCGTGAAGTCATGGCGGCGGTCCGGCCCGGTGAACGGTGCGATCAACTCTCGGCAGGCTCGGCGTCCCGACGGCGGACAAACTGTCGCACCACCGCGCTGTCGTGCCCGGCGAGCGTCGAGCGGTCGCCGTCGGCGATCAGTCGGCCATCGTATAGCATGATGATCCGGTCGGCAATCGTTTCAGCGCTGGCCATGTCGTGGGTCACCACCACGCTGGTCACATTCAGCTCTCGCTGCAGCTTGGCGATCAGCCCATTGATTTCATCCGAGCGCACCGGGTCCAGGCCGGTCGTCGGTTCGTCGTAGAGGATCGCCCGAGGCCGCAGCGCGATCGCCCGCGCCAGGGCCACCCGCTTGCGCTGACCGCCGGAAAGCTCGGCGGGCATCTTCGATGCCGCCCCGGTCATATCCACCAGGTCCAGCACCTCGCCGCACCGCTGGCGGCGCTGGCGCTCGGTCATCTTCGCATGTTCGACCAGTGGGAACATGACGTTCTCGCCCACGGTCATCGAATCGAACAACGCGCCCATCTGGAACAGGAAGCCGATGTGGGTGCGCACCTGGGCCAGTTCGTGCTCGGACATGATGTCGATCCGCCGGCCCTCGAAATGCACGCTTCCAGCATCGGGCCGCAGCAGCCCGACGATCAGTTTAAGCATCACGCTCTTGCCCACGCCCGACGGACCGATGACCACCGTGGTGCGCCCGGAGGCGAAGTCGATGCTCACCGCGTCCAGCACCACGAGGGAACCGAACGACTTGCTCACGCCCGCCAGCGAAATGATCGGTTTATCGCGTTTCATGAATCGCCGACGACCCGGAACCCCGCGCACGCTTGCGAACCGTCACCCGTGATAGAACTCGCCGATGGCGTTCGCGATTTCCCGCTGCTGCGCTTCGGTCAGTTCGGGGTACATCGGCAGCGTGAGCACTTCGCGGCAGGCCTGCTCGGCGACGGGGAAATCGCCCTCGCGGTGGCCGAGTTCGGCGAAGCACGGTTGAAGGTGCAGGGGCAGGGGATAGAACACCGGCGCGGCGATCCCGCGTCCGGTCAGGTGCTCGCGCAGCGCGTCGCGCTTCGGGGCGCGGATGGTGTAGTAGTTGTATCCGTGGTACTGACCTTCGCGCACCACCTGCGGTTCGACGGGCAGGTCGGCCAGCAGCTCGGCGTACCGGCAAGCCGCGGCGCGGCGCTGTTCGATCGCCTGGCGCATCGTCTTCAGCTTCACGTTCAACGCCGCCGCCTGGAGCGATTCGAGCCGAAAGTTTCCGCCCACCATCGCGTGCTCGTACGTGCCGCTCTGCCCGTGATGGCGAAGCTGTCGGAGGCGCTGGGCCAGTTCCGCGTCATTGGTCAGGCACATGCCGCCCTCGCCGCAGGCGCCCAGCGTCTTGGAGGGGTAAAAGCTGAGGCATCCCATGTCGCCGATCGTCCCGGCGTGGCGGTCATGGTCCTTGGCGCCCAGCGCCTGGGCCGCATCTTCGACGAGGCGCAGATGGTGTCGGCGGGCGATCTCGGTCAGGGCCTGCATGTCGGCGCACTGGCCGAACAGGTGCACCGGGACAATCGCGCGGGTGCGATCGGTCATCGCCGCCTCGGCCGACGCCGGATCGATATTGAACGTTTCAGGGTCGATGTCGACAAACCGCGGCCGGGCCCCGGTGCGCCAGACGCCGCCGGCGGTGGCGAAGAAGGTGAAGGTGGGTACGATCACCTCATCGCCCGCCCCGATGCCCAGGGCCATCAGCGACACCAGCAGGGCGTCGGTCCCGCTGCTGACGCCGACCGCGTGTTCGCAGCCGCAGAACGCGGCCGCGGCCTGTTCGAATTCGCTCAGCGCCGGGCCCAGCACGAATGCGCCGGAGTCGATCACCTGCTCGATCGCCCGCAGCATTTCGTCCCGCACCGCCGCGTTCTGCTGTTTGACGTCCACGAGGGGAATGGCCATGTCGTCGTCCTTAAGACCGAGCGCGAAACCCCTCTGCGTTAAAGGCAGAAGATGCCGGCGCCGGCCATGAGGATAGACATTCGCCCCGCGCGCGTCGAGCGCCGATGGATCGTAGGGCCGGTGCGCCGTACACTGAATGGCCATGAGCCAGACCGATGCCCATTCGCCCGGCAACCGCCTGTTCCACGGCGTGAAGTTCAATGTCGACCGTCTTCGGATCATCGCCCACGACGGCAACGAGGTGGTGCGCGAAGTCGTGGTCCATCCCGGGGCGGTGGTGATCCTGCCGGTGACCGAGGCTGGGAAAATCTTGCTGATTCGCAATCAGCGATTCGCGGTGGGCCGTCAGTTGCTGGAACTGCCGGCCGGCACACTGGAGGAAGATGAGGAACCGGCCGCCTGCGCCGCGCGCGAACTGGCCGAGGAAACCGGCTACCGCGCCGCCGAGCTCAAACCCCTGACCGCCTTCTACGCCACGCCGGGCATCTGCACCGAGCGGATGCACGCCTTCGCCGCCACGGGGCTCGAACACGTGGGCCAGCAACTCGAACAGACCGAGTACATCGAAGTCGAACCGATGGCGCTCGGCGATGTCCTGGCGAAGATCGAGCGCGGCGAGATTGAAGACGCCAAGACCATCGCGACGATCCTCTACTACGCCCGATTCGTGCACCCGGACACCTGACCCATGGCCTATTACGATCGCCAGTGGTACCACCAGCCGCCGCCTCCGACGGGGGCGCGTGGTCCTTCGCCGTTCGGCCGTATCTCCGGCTGGTCGGTGTGGGTGTGGCTGATCGTGATCAACGTGGCGGTGTTCGTCATCGACCAGATCATCGGCCGGGCGACCGGGCAGATGCCGCTGCTGGCGTTCGGCTACTTCTCGGCGGACACGGCGATCCTGGGCGGCCAGATCTGGCGATTCATCACGTTCCAGTTCCTGCACGATCCGATGGTGCTCAGCCACCTCGTGTTCAACATGCTGTTTCTGTTCTTCTTCGGGAGGCTGATCGAGACGTACCTCGGCTCGCGGCGGTTTCTGGCGTTCTACCTGCTGTGCGGGGCGGCGGGGCCGGTGGCGTACATTTTCTTCTGGCTGACCGGTTTCCTGGTCACCGGTCCGGGCGTGCCGCTGATCGGGGCGTCGGCGGGGGTGTTCGGGATCCTGATCGCCGCGGCCCTGGTGGCGCCGAACGCGCGGGTGTTGCTGTTTTTCATCATTCCGATGCGGCTGCGGACCATGGCCTGGTTCGCGGTGGCGGTGGCGGCGCTGACGGTGCTGCTTCAGGGCGACCAGCCGGGGGCGAATGCCGGGGGCGAAGCGGCGCACCTGGGCGGGGCGGGGCTGGGTTTCCTGCTGATTCGTCGGCCGGACCTGCTCAACTGGGCCGACCGGTGGTTCGGCAAGCGGCCGAAGCTGGCCGGGTTCGGCGGGGGCAAGGGCGTTCTGGGCGGCTTGCGGGAAGCCGGCCGCAAGCGCCGATCCGATCACCAGCGCCAGCAGGCCGAACAGGTCGACCGCATCCTCGAGAAGGTCCACCGCGAAGGCCTGGGCAGCCTGAGCGACAAGGAAAAACGCCTCCTCCGCAAAGCCACCGAACACCATCGCCGCTAGCGCGGCAGGTCGAAGCTCGACATCCGCACCCTAAATGAAGTCGTCGGGGGAGGCATGCGATTGGGGTTTCGCGTTTCGGATTTCGAGTTTGCCTTTTCCGTCGCTATGATCGTTCGCGTGGCCGCGATCACGTTCGACATCTCGGCCCGCAGCAGGTGCTGCGCCGCGCGGGTGGGGCGGGTGACCACGCCGCATGGGGCGTTCGACACGCCGGCGTTCATGCCCGTGGGAACCAAGGCCACGGTGAAGGGCCTGCTTCCGGGGGCGGTGGCGGATACGGGCACGCAGATCATCCTCAATAACACCTATCACCTGATGCTGCGGCCGGGCAGCGAACGGATCGACCGACTCGGCGGCGTGCAGCGGTTCATGGGCTGGGACGGGCCGGTGCTCACCGACTCCGGCGGGTTCCAGGTGTTCAGCCTGGCCCACATCAGCGAAATGGACGACGACGGGGTGACTTTCCGAAGCCACATCGACGGCGCCCGGGTTCGCCTGACGCCCGAACGGTCGATGGCGGTACAGAACCAGCTTGGCGCGGACATCATCATGGCGCTCGACGATTGCCCGCCGCCCCCGGAAGAAGATGGCGCCGGGCCCGGGGCGCCCGGCGAATATGCTGAGCGAAATCAGGCCGCCATCGACCGCACGCAGCGCTGGCTGGACCGGTGCATTGCCGCCCACGCCCGGCCCGACGATCAGGCGCTGTTCGGCATCGTGCAAGGCGGCACGGATCTGCACCAGCGCTCCTTGTGCGCCCGGCGGGTGACCGAAGCCGATCTGCCCGGCTACGCGATCGGCGGCGTGGCGGTGGGCGAAGGGCCCGAAAAGATGCTGCAAGTGGTCCGTCACACCGCGCCGCGGTTGCCGGAGGATCGGCCTCGTTATCTGATGGGCGTGGGATACGAGCGGGACATCATCGCCGCCGTCCGGGCCGGGGTCGACATGTTCGATTGCGTCCTGCCCACCCGCAACGGCCGCAATGCCAACGCCTTCACCGCCGCCGGCCAGGTTCGGCTGCGCAATGCGGCCTGGGCCGAGGCCGACGAACCCATCGACCCGGCCTGCGACTGCCCCGTCTGCCGCCGGTTCAGCCGGGCCTATGTCCGCCATTTGTTCATGTCTGATGAGATGCTCGGGCCCATCCTCGTTTCCCTGCATAACATCCGCCACTTCCAGCGCCTCATGCTGGACATCCGGCAGGCAATCCGGGATGATGCGTGGTCTTCGCTGGCCCAGCGGTGGCCGGCTGCGGGCATTGCCGACTGAGGATTGCCGATCGTCGGTTCAGGCAAGCCCTGCGGGGCCGTCGATCAGACAACGGCCAGCCAGCATTCGCCAACAGGCAATCGTGAAACGGCAATCGGCTAAGGAGCTGCCATGTTCGAGAATCTCAACCTCACGCTCACGCTGGCCCAGGCCGCGGCCGGAGGCGATGGCGACACCGCCGCCCCCGCGCCCGATCCGGCGCCAGCCGACCTGACGGGCGACGCCGGCGGCGCGACAACCCGCGAAACCACCACCGAGCAGACCGGTGAACTCGAAGACGCCAGCGGCGGGAAGACGCCCGACAAGAAGAAGGATTCGCCCGGTTCGCTGTTCAGCGACCCGATGTTCATGTTCCTGATTCTCGGTTTGCTGGTTTTCTGGGTGTTCATTTTCTCCGGCCCCCGCCGCGAGAAAAAAAAGAAGAAGCAGATGCTGGCCGGCCTGTCGAAGAACGACCGGGTGGTGACCATCGGCGGGGTCATCGGCACGGTGGTCGAGATCAAGGACAACGAAGTGGTACTGAAGGTGGACGAATCATCGAACACCCGCATGCGCTTCAGCCGCAACGCCATCCAGGGCGTGGTCTCCGAGGAGACGAACCCGTAACCGGCGCCCGGCCTCTCGCCCGCCGCTGACCCCCGATCCCTCTGGTGACGTGGATTTGAAACGGTCATGGAAAACATCCTGTCCCTGAATGTTCTGCTTCCGCTGGGCGCTTTCGCGGCGTGGGCGGTGTTCCTGCTGGCGTTGATCGTGGGCCTGGTCCAGTCGCGCTGGCTGTTTTGCCGGGCGGCGCTGGTGGTCGCGGTGCTGGTTTCGTGCGGGGCGATGCTGTACCCGCCGGATAAGCAGCTTCACCTGGGTCTGGATCTGCGGGGCGGCACGAGCCTGCTGTACGACGTGACCGTGCCCGAGGGCCAGGACCGCCCGCGGGCGCTGAAGCAGACCGTCGAAGTGCTCAGCCGCCGCGTGGACCCCGACGGCAACCGCGATATTTCCTGGCGGATCGATCAGGCCGGCCGAATCGAAATCCAGATGCCCCGGCCCAGCGCCGAGGTGACCGAGCGCCGCGAGGCGTTCGAGGCGGTGCGCCAGCAGATCGCCGCGACCAACGTGCAGCGCAGCGAGATCCTTTTCGCCGTTTCCCGTCCGCCGACTGAACAGCCCGGCGAACGGAACAAGCTGGTGCGGGGCGTGGCCGAGCGCAAGGCTCTGCTGGCCGCCGCGGCCGAGGCGCATGATGTACTCGAGCAGGCCCGGGCGAGGTTCCAGGCGGCCGAACGCGAGGATCGCCGGGCCGAACGGGCTCTCGAAGTGGCCGCCGCCGAGCGCTCGTTCGACCAGGCTGTCGAAGCCGTGCTGGCGACCAACATCAACCTGTCGCGCATGCAGCGCATCGTGGAGATGTCGACCAAGGGCAAGGTCGAAACCGACGACGCGACCGGTGAGAAGATCACGCTGCCCAGCCCCCGCGAAGAGGCGCTGACGCGGCTGAAGGCCGACAACCCCCGGACCGATGAAATCGAGCGGCTGGTCGAGGCGTACGACGCCTACCAGCAGGTCAAGGGCCCCCTGGAGGATCACGAAGACCTGATTCGCCTGTTGAAGGGGGCGGGGGTGTTGGAGTTCCGCATCACCGTCACGCCGGACGAGGCGCCTCGGGTGGACGACCTGCGCGAGCGTCTGGCCGAGCGAGGTCCCCGTGCGGGCGCGGGCGACGAGATGACCTGGCTTCCGATCGACGATCCGCGTCGCTTCGCTGAAACCGGCGCCCAGCGCCGTGAACTGGCCGAGAACCCGGTCGCCTACCTGGCCGGGCGCGGGCTGATCGGGGCCGAATACGGTGGCGACCCGTACATTCTGCTGTGGAACACGACGGACAAGTCGATGGCCAAGCGGCCTTCGCAGGAAGGCTGGGGGCTGCGCAGCGTCGGGCCCACCGTCGACCAGAACTACTTCCCCGCGGTGTCGTTCAACCTCAACCCCATGGGCGCCAAGCTCATGTCGGAGATGACCGGACCGCACGTCGGCCGGCAGATGGCGATCGTGCTCGACGGGCGGGTGATCAGCGCGCCGCAGATTCAGTCGAAGCTGGCCGGCCAGGTGATGGTCAGCGGTGGTCGCGGCGGGTTCGCCCAGGCCGAGCAGGAATACCTCATCCGCACACTCCAGGCCGGCTCACTGGACGCCCGGCTGAGCGAAGAACCGATCAGCATCACGAAGATCGGCTCGCAGTACGGCGAAGACAACCTCCAGCGCGGACTCACCGCCGCCCGCGATGCGCTGATCGTCGTGGCCCTCTTCATGATGGTCTACTTCTTCTTCGCCGGCGCCGTGGCCGACGCCGCCCTGATCGCCAACATCGTCATCATCCTGGGCATCATGGCCCTGCGGCAGGCCGCGTTCACGCTGCCCGGCATCGCCGGCGTGGTGCTGACCATCGGCATGTGCGTTGACGCCAACGTACTGGTGTTCGAGCGCCTCCGCGAAGAGCTTGACCGCGGACAGGACATGGCCACCGCCATGCGATTAGGCTACAGCCGGGCCCTGAGCGCCATCATCGACGGCAACATCACCAACCTCATCGTCTGCGTGATCCTCTACCACACCGCCAGCGCCGAGGTGCGCGGCTTCGCGGTGACCCTGGGCATCGGCATTGCCGCCACCCTGTTCACCTCGCTGTTCATGACGCGGGTGATCTTTGACGTGTGGGCGTGGCTGTTCCACATCCGCCGCATGAGAATGCTGCCGATGATCGTCCCACCGCTGAACCGCCTGCTCAATCCGAACGTGCGATGGGTGAGCGCCCGGTCGGTGTTCTTCGGCATCAGTGCCCTGGCCATCGCCGCCAGCCTCTTCCTGTGCTTTCAGCGCGGCGAGGACATGCTTGACATCGAGTTCCGCGGCGGCACGCAGGTTACCTTCGACCTGGCCGACGACCCGGCCAGCGGCGAACCGATGACACTGGAACTGGGAACCGTTCGCCAGCGCGTGACCGAAGTGGGCGACTGGTTCGCCGAGGGCTTCGACCCGTCGACGCTCGATGAGCAGGATCTGGAGTTGTACCAGCATCTGGTCGAGCGCGTCGAAGAGCGGCGCGATGAACTGACCGCCGAGCACCTGACCAAGCTCGAAACCGAGTCCGCCGCGGAACTGGACGCGATGCCCGAAGCGCAGCGCGACCAGCATCTCGAGCCGCTTCGCGCCGAAGCCGCCCGCCGGGCCGCCGAGGCGACCGATCTGGTGCAGATGGCCGATGCGACGGTCATCTTCGCCGGCGAGCGCAGCGAAGGGTTTGCAGGTTCGTCGTTCCGCGTGGCCACCACCGTCAGCGACTCTCGCACCGTGGCCAGCGTGGTCAAGCTGCTGTTCACCGAGAAACTCGACACCACCAGCAGCCTGGCGTTCCGCGGCGAGGAGATCACCCGCGCCGCCAACGCGCCCAACCTCGTATTTCCCGTGACCAAGACCCAACTCGGCCAGGTCATCAACCAGCCGGTGCCCGATCAGCGCGATCAGGACGTGTCCGATTATCTCGGCGGCGTGGCGATCGTGCTGTCCGATCTCGATCCGTCCACCACCATTGACGACATTCGCCAGCGTATTCAGGACATGCGGCTTCAGCCCGATTACGAACACATCCAGTACCGCGACTTCAAGGTGGTCGGTCTGGCGCGCGATCCCGACAGCCGCGCGCGCTATACGTCGGTGGCGGTGGTCAGCCGTGATCCGAACATTGACTACTTCGACTCGCCCGAGACCTGGGAAGCCGTGGCCGACAGCGAATGGTCGCTGGTGCGCGACGCCCTGCAACGCGACACGTCGCTGGCCAGCGTGTCCAACTTCACGCCCACCGTCGCCCGAACCATCCAGCAACAGGCGATCGTGGCGCTGTTGCTCAGCTTCATCGCCATCATCGCCTACATCTGGTTCCGGTTCGGCAGTTTCCGCTTCGGCCTGGCCGCGACCATTGCCCTGGTCCACGACGTGACCATCGCCATGGGGTTCATCGCCGCCAGCACGATGATCTACGAAGCGCTTGGGCCGGATAATTTCCTGCTCATCGAGCCGTACAAAATCAACCTCGCGCTGATCGCGGCGCTGCTGACGATCGTCGGCTATTCGCTCAACGATACGATCGTGGTGTTCGACCGCATCCGCGAAAATCGCGGCAAGCTGGCCGTGGCCACCGCCGGCGTGATCAACGATTCAATCAACCAGACCATCAGTCGCACCCTGCTGACCTCGGGCACGACGTTGCTGGCGGTGATCATGCTGTATGTGTTTGGTGGCGAGGGCGTGCGCGAGTTCGCCTTCGCCCTGGTGATCGGCGTGGGCGTGGGCACGTATTCCTCGGTGGCCGTCGCCGCGCCTGTTCTCACCCTCGGCTACGACGTCAAGCGGGGGCAGGCACCGGCCGACAAGACCGCCGAATAACAGGCCTGGCGGCACGTCAGGCGCCGGACCGAGGGTGCTGGCGGTGCGGCGGTGCCCATCCGGTCCCACATTCCGCCGTCGGCTGCGGTACAATGGCCGGCGCTCATGCAATCACACGAAGGAGCGTGAGATGGCCACCGGAAGAAAAGTCGGCATCGCGGCCGTGGTGATTCTCATCCTTGCCGTACTCGGATATTCCCTGTTCGTCAGGCACGACGACGCGCCGCCCGAACCCAACATCTCCATCACCGAAGACGAAATCGCCGGTCAAACCGACGACACCCCCGGTACGAACGGACCCAGCTCGCACGATCCCGGCATGACGCCCGCCGGTCGCGCCACCATCACCGAACGATCGACGACAGGCACCACCGGCGACAGTCAATCGTCAGTCGAAGACGTGCTCAGCCGCGTGCCCGAAACGCAACTGGCCGACGAGGCGGGCGAGGCTGAATCGACCCGCACCGCCGACACCACCACCGAAGTCGACACCGATGCAACCGGCGATGCGGCCGACGACGCGACCCCAGACGACACGGCGACCGACACCGAAGACCAGGCGCCCAGCTATCGTCCGAGCTACCAACCCGGCTATCGTCCGAGCAGCCCCAGCTTCTCCCGCCTGGGCTCGAAGCACTCGACCACCGACGACCTTGACCCCACCGACACCGAACACGCCGCCAGCGACTCCACAAGCACGACGACCACCACCACGACCGGCCCGCGGCGGTATACCGTCAAGCTCGGCGACAGCCTCTGGACCATCGCCCGCGACCAGTACGGCGACGGCATGAAGCACAAGCTCATCCAGCAGGCCAACCCCGATGCCGATCCGGATAACCTCAAGATCGGCAGCACGCTGCTGCTGCCCGACCTGCCCCCGCGGACCGAACCTGAACCGGTGGTCACCGGCCGGCCGCGGCCCGAACCGACCGGCGCCGATCCGTTGGCCCTGGGCCTCGGCGGCGACGCCCGCACCGTGATCGTCCAGCCGGGCGAAGGTCTGTGGGACATCGCCCTGCGCGAGTACGGCGACGGGATGAAATGGCGGATGATCTACAACGCCAACCGCGACAGAATCAGCGATCCCAACGTCGTCCGCGCCGGGATGAAGCTCGTGGTCCCCCCACGGCCTGAATAGACATCGGCTTTGGACCACCGACGTTGGACTTCGGACTTCCTGCAAGTCCGCAGCGTCTGGCCCGGATGGTCCAAAGCCCAACGTCCACATGCTCTATGTCTATGCCTCCATTCTGGTGCTGATGAACCTGGTCTGGCTGGTGGTGACCGCGCTGGGGTTGCCGGGGAACTGGCTGATGATCGGCGGGGCGGTGGCGTTGACGTGGTGGCAGTGGAAGCCCGGCGCGCCGTGGGGCGAGCAGATGTTTCACCCGGCCACGTTGATCGCGGTCGTGGTGCTGGCGTTGATCGGCGAGTTGATTGAATTCCTGGCCGGGGCGCTCGGCTCGCGCCAGGCCGGCGGAAGCGTGTGGGGTTCGCTGGCGGCGACGGTGGGCGGCATCGCCGGGGCCATCGTGGGGACGATCGTGTTCGGCGCGGTGGCCGTCCCGCCGCCCATTTCCACCATCCTCGGCGCGGTGATCGGCGCGTTCGGCGGATCGGCGATCGTCGAGCTGATGATCGGCCGTAAACGCGATCACGCCTTCAAGGTCGGCCAGGGCGCCGCGCTCGGACACATCACCGGCGTCATCAGCAAGTTCCTGCTGGGTTGCGCGATCTGGCTCATCATCGCCGTCGCCGCGTTCTGGCCTTGAGGAAGAGCAGCAAAGCAGCCAATGAGAGAGGATGCGATCTCCCGTCACGCGGCGCTGCTTTCCTGATTTCCTGTTCTGGTGCTTTCCTGCTCTGCTGTTTTCCAGCTACCGTTTCATGTTCGTCGGGCCCTTCTCGGCGAAGCCCGTGCCGGTGGTGCGCTGGCGGGCCGGTTTGGGGTAGACCTTCTTCTTGCCTTCGACCCGCTGGTACAGCCGCAACGGCGCGCCCTTGGGCGAGATATCGACCACGTCCGGCCCGCTCCACGTGACCGTCCATGTGCGGGCGCGGCAATGCTCTTTCGCCACACGCAGCCGCAAGGGGTGCTTCAACTCCGCGGTCTGCCCCCTCTTGACCTTGCCGAGAATCGCCAGGCCGTCTTCGATCCTGATCTTCCGGGCGCGGCCTGCGACGGCGGCGGTCAGCTTCTTCGGCATCCACGGATGAATGCGAATCGCCAGTTCACAGTCCCGCTTCGGCGTAACGAGGATGAATCCCTCGTTCGGGTATCCGACCTCGATCGCAGCGTGGCGATCGTCCTTCTCGATGGGCATGTTGACGGTCAGTCGGCCGCGCTGCAGGCGGCAGACCCGGTCCCACACGATCTGCAGCGCCTGCGGGGCGGTGCCCACGCAGCAGCCGGCGATCGAACGGAACTTCTTCAGCGAGATCGAATTCGGTTCCGACCCGCCCGACCACCCGCCGACGATCCGCTTGTCGATGTCCTTGTACGAACGCTCGACGGTATCGGGCATCGAGTTGTCGGTCGCCACGAAGCAGCCGTCCCGGATCTGGTTCTCGACCAGTTGGTTCCGTCCGAACAGGTTCACATCGGACCAATATTCATCGAAGCCGGCGTCGATCAGTTCGGTGGCGCACTGGATCATGTCCTTGATGCAGCACGTCTCGCAGAACTCGCCGTCCGCCGGGCGCCACTGCGCGAACTCCGGCACCCAGCCGAACGAACTGCTCAGCGACCGCACATAGTCGTAGATCGCCTTGCCCTTCTCGATGTACCAGTCGCACTTGTCGAGTCGGCCGAGGCGCACCAGGCCGGACGCGACCCACATCGCCGAGTGGATGTGGCCGAAGAATTCCATGCGCACGTTGAAGTAGCGGCTGAGCGTGAGCAGGTGATTGGCGATGCCCCGGGCCAGGTCGAACGCGGCCCTGTCGCCGGCCTGATCGTACCGCACGACCAGCGCGTGCAGCATCATGCCGTTGCGGATCGGTTCTTCGCCGCGCCCGGTGCAGCAGGTCATGTCGAATCCGCCGTCCCGCAGGTACACATCGTTCGGGAATTCGTAGCACGGCTGGGGATTGACCGGCGAATCGCCGGACCAGAACGTTCGTGTCTTGCGTTCGATCACCAGCTTCCGCATGCCGCGGACCAGGTTACGGGCCCGCTTCTCCGCTTCCTTGTCATCGGGCCGGTTGGCCAGACGGCGGTTCAGGGCGCTGAGGATGTAAGCCATTTCGTGGAACGAGCTGTGATTGGTATGCGTCCACGGATAGTCCTCGTGGAAGCGCAGACCGTGCTCGCCCCAGCTTTTCATCATGTGCCGCCAGAACGCGTCCTCGACTTCCTTCAGCTTGCCGGACTTTTCACCCAGCACCTGCCGCGTGGCGACGGCGGCTTCGTACCAACTGGCAACCAGTTCGGCATCGTCGACGCGGCAATGCTCGACGAACGCGGGATTCTCGTGTGCGGCGATCAGCCAATAGGGCAGGTAGTCAAAATCTTCGTCCACCATGGAGGTCAGGTAATTCTCGGCCATCCGGCAGTGGTGCGGCAGGTCGAACTTCTCGTAGCGCGTCTTGGCCATGTACCTGGTTCTCCTTGCGGTCAGTCGGAGGGCTTGGATTTGAGTTGGCCCGTGTTGTAGTTGGGGTAGTAATCCTGGATGGTTTTGACCGACCAGTCATCGTGGCGGAGGGCGGCGATGGCCTGCGTGGCGGCCGCGGCGCCGGTGGTGGTGGTGATCATGGTCACGCCGTACCGCACCGCCATCGACCGCAGCTTGCCTTCATCGGTGTTCATGCCTTTGCGGGTGGGCGTGTTGATAATCAGGCCCAACTCGTGATTCTTGATCAGGTCGATCGCGTTGGGCCGGGCTTCGGAAATCTTGCTCAGCCGCCGGGCCTCGACGCCGTGGTCGGCCAGCCAGCGATGGGTGCCGGGCGTGGCGCAGAGCGTCAGGCCGGCGTCGACGATGGCTCGGGCGATCGCGGCCATGTGATCGCGCTTGTCCGAATCGCGCAGGCTGAAGAACACGTTGCCCTCGGTCGGCAGGGGGCACAGCGCGGCCATCTGGCTTTTGGCGAACGCCAGCGGAAAGTGTGTATCAACGCCCATCACTTCGCCGGTCGAACGCATTTCGGGGCCGAGGATCACGTCCACACCGGGGAACTTGCTGAACGGGAAGACCGACTCCTTGACCGACGTGTGGGCGGGCAGGTAGTTCTCCGCCACGTCGAGATCGGCCAACCGGCAGCCGGCCATCACCTTCGCCGCCACGCGGGCCCAGCTTACTCCCGTCGCCTTGGAAACAAACGGGACCGTGCGCGACGCCCGCGGGTTCACCTCCAGCACGTAAATCTCGTACTGCTCGTCTTCGTGGTGCGGCCGGGTGATGGCGTACTGGATGTTCATCAACCCCCGCACGCCGAGCGCCTCGGCCGTGCGTTTGGACTGCTCGACCAGGCGATCGATCACATCCGGCGGCAGCGAGTAGGGCGGAATCGCGCAGGCCGAATCGCCCGAATGAACGCCGGCTTCCTCGATGTGTTCCATCACACCGCAGATCAGGGCGCGCCCCTCGGCCGACCCGACCCGACCCGGGGCGTAATCGCCGACCACGTCCACGTCCACCTCGATCGCTTCCGCCAGAAACTTGTCGATCAGGACCGGCGCGTCGGCCAGATCCGAAACATTCACCGCGCTGGTCATGTAGAACAGCAACTGATCTTCGGTGAAGCAGGTTTCCATCCCGCGCCCGCCGAGCACGTAACTCGGCCGCACCAGCACCGGGTAGCCGATGCGGTTGGCGATGTCGACCGCCTGTTCGAGTGAAAAGGCGATGCCGTTGTTCGGCTGTTTGAGGTCCAGGTCGTTGAGCAGCTTCTGGAACCGCTCGCGGTCTTCGGCCAGGTCGATCGAATCGACGGAAGTGCCGATGATCGGGACGCCCGCTTTCTCCAGGCCGTGCGCCAGGTTCAGCGGCGTCTGCCCGCCGAACTGCACGATCACCCCGAGCAGGTTGCCCGCTTCGCCCAGCGGCGCGCCGTGCAGCCGTTCACAGATGTTCAGCACATCCTCCAGCGTCAGCGGCTCGAAGAACAACAGATCGCTGGTGTCGTAGTCGGTGCTGACCGTTTCGGGATTGGAGTTGACCATCACCGATTCGTAGCCCAGCTCATCGGCCGCGAACGCCGCCTGCACGCAACAGTAGTCGAACTCGATGCCCTGCCCGATCCGGTTCGGGCCGCCGCCGAGAATGACGATCTTCTTTTTGTCGGTGATGCGGACTTCGTCGTCGAAAGCCCACACCTGGCCCGGCGGGGGCTTTGTGGCATCGACGTGCAGGATCGGCGACTCGTACGTGCTGTAGTAATAAGGTGTCCGGGCTTCGAACTCCGCGGCGCAGGTGTCGACCAGCTTGTACACCGGCTCGATGCCCAGTGCCTTCCGGCGGGCGCGTACGGCGAGAATCGTCTGCGTCTTCACCGCGCCCAGATAGAGGTTCGCCAGTTGCGGATCGCTGTAGCCCCATTGCTTGGCCTGCCGCATCACCTCCGCGGGCACGTCTTCGAGCTTCTCATGGGAACACAGGACATCCTCGAACGCGACGAGCTGGCGGATCTGATCCAGGAACCACGGATCGATCCTGGTCAACTCGTGAATCTGCTGGATCGTCCAGCCCATCTTGAATGCGTAGCGCATGTAGTACAGCCGACCCTGCGCGGGGACCGACAGCTTGCGCCGCAGCTTCGATTCGGCGATGGGGTATTCCGACTCCCCGGCCCTTTGCGCCGCCAGCCACTTGTCGTTCGCGTCCAGCCCCAGGCCGAACCGCTTGACCTCCATGGAGCGAATGCCCTTCTGCAGGCTTTCCTTGAACGTGCGACCGATGCTCATCGCCTCGCCCACGCTCTTCATCTGCGTGGTGAGCGTTTCGTCGGCTTCGGGAAATTTTTCGAACGTCCAGCGCGGAATCTTGGTCACCACGTAATCGATGGTCGGCTCGAAACAGGCGACCGTCTTGCCCGTGATGTCGTTGGGCAATTCGTCGAGCGTGTAGCCGACGGCGAGTTTCGCGGCGATCTTCGCGATGGGAAAACCGGTGGCCTTGGAGGCGAGGGCGGAACTGCGGCTGACGCGCGGGTTCATCTCCACCACGACCATCTCGCCGTCGGCGGGGTTGACGGCGAACTGGATGTTCGACCCGCCGGTCTCCACGCCCACGGCGCGGATGATGGCGATAGCCGCGTCGCGCATCCGCTGAT
>CAYNCM010000011.1:11125-50864 GCA_964395825.1 uncultured Planctomycetaceae bacterium | reverse complement strand
TACGTGATCGACCGCAACATCAACTACACCAACATCTGCTCGGCCCGGTGCACGTTCTGCGCCTTTCGGCGGGACGCGGATGACGCCGACGCCTATACCCTCGACCGCGACGCCCTGCACCGCAAGGTGCGCGAGCTGGTCGAGATCGGCGGCACGCAGGTGCTGCTGCAGGGCGGGATGAACCCGGCGCTGCCGCTGGCGTTTTACGAAGACATGCTTCGCGGGTTGAAGGAAGCGTTTGCGCAGGTTCACCTGCATGCGTTCAGTCCGCCGGAGTTCGTCGAATTCGTCGCCACGCTCGAGTTCGACGACTTTCCCACCACCGAACCGCGGTGCGGCGGTGAACTGCCGGCCGACGTGTGGCGGGCGAAGCTCGAAGCGGTCATGCGGCGACTGCAGGCGGCCGGGCTGGACTCGATTCCCGGCGGCGGGGCGGAGATTCTCGTCGAACACGTCCGCCGGCGCATCGGGTCGACCAAGGCGAACGGTCGGCAATGGCTGGACGTGATGCGCACCGCCCATCGGCTGGGCATGTTCACCAGCGCCACGATGATGTTCGGCCATATCGAGGGCGTTGCCGATCGAATCATGCACCTGCGGCTGATCCGCGAGGCGCAGGACGAGGCGTGTCGGAACGGCTGGCCGGGGCGGTACGTGGCGTTCATCGCCTGGCCGTTCCAGCCCGCACACGCGCCGCTGGGCCGGTTGCGTCGATGGGACGTCGAATCGTCCGAGCCGTTCGCCGGCGACGTGCTGGCCGGCCGCGTGTTGGCCGGCGAGGTCGATCCGTGGGATAAGGCGGCGTGCGTGGCGGCGTCGCCGCGGGCCGGTCAATCGCTTCGGTTGGCCGGGGCGACCGATTACCTGCGCACGCAAGCGATCGCCCGCCTGTTCCTCGACAACGTGCACTCGATCGGTTCGAGCTGGGTCACGATGGGCCCGAAGATCGGCCAGATCGCCCTGGCTTTCGGCGCCAACGACCTGGGCAGCGTGATGATGGAAGAGAACGTCGTCAGCGCCGCGGGGACGACGCACCGTCTGAACGAGGCGGCGATCTGCCGGCTGATCCGCGAGGCCGGCTATATCCCCGCCCAGCGCGACAACCTCTACCGCTTCGTCACGGTCCACGAAGATGACGGGCCGGATCTGCGGGTTGACGACTGGTCCGCCCATTGCCCGGCGGATGCCTCGGCATTCGAAACGCCGGCCGAGGTGACCACCAGCGCCACGCGGCCGTAGAACCCGGCGCGCGCATTCGTCGGCCCGGTGTGGTCCGCTGTGTTGTTCCCGCTTGCGGTCGGTGATACGGTGATCGGCCCGCCCCAGCCGGAGATTGGTCCCATGCCTCTGCAATCGAGCGTGATGCGGCTGGTCAACGAAGCCCGCCAGATCAAGAAGAATCTCATCATCGTCGGCCTGACGTTCGCCGCATCGGTGTTGATGTATTACCTGTTGCCGGGCGACATGAATGAACTGGCCCGCCGCACGGTGGTAATCTTCTTCATGGCCACGGTGTTCTGGGTCACCGAGGTCATGCCGCTGTTCGCCACCAGCTTGTGCGTGGTGGCGGTGGAGATCTTCGTTCTGGCCAGCGAAGGGGGGTTGGCGTCGGTGCTGCCGGCGCGGTCGGCGTTTCCCATCGCCGAAGACGGTTCGGTGGTGCAACTGAGCGCCAAAATCTTCCTCGCCCCGTTCGCCAGCGGCATTGTCATCCTGTTCATGGGCGGGTTCCTGTTGTCGGCGGCGGTGACCAAGCACGGCATCGACCGCATCATCGCCGCACGCTGCATCCGGCCGTTCATGCGCAGCCCGCTCCTGCTCGTGTTCGGCATTCTCGGCATCACCGCGTTCTTCAGCATGTGGATGAGCAACACCGCCACCGCCGCCATGATGCTGGCCATCAGCGCTCCGCTGGTCCGGGCCTTGCCCAGGGAAGACAAGTTCCACCGCGCCGTCATCCTGGCCGTGCCTTTCGGGGCGAACATCGGCGGCATCGGCACGCCGATCGGCACCCCCCCCAACGCCGTGGCGCTGCAGTTTCTGCGCAACGCCGGCATCGAGATCGGCTTCGTCGACTGGATGCTCGTCGCGGTGCCGCTGATGCTGATCCTGCTGACCGCGGCGGGGCTGCTGCTGCGGATGTTCTTCCCGCCGCGAAAGGGGCTCACACTGCCGGAGATGGAAAAGCCCGGCCCGATCAGCGGCAAGGGGCGGATCACCCTGATGATTCTGGGCCTGACGATTGTGCTTTGGCTGACCGGCAAGTGGCACCCGGTACACGAGGCGGTGGTGGCGCTGCTGGCCGCGGCGGGGCTGACCGCGCTGCACGTGCTCGACCGCGACGATGTCGACTCGATCGACTGGAACATCCTCATCCTGATGTGGGGCGGGCTGGCGCTCGGGACGGCGATGCAAGCGACGCACCTGGTCGATTACATCGTCGCTTTGCCGGTGGCGCAGTTGGAAGGTTTCGCGCTGGCTCTGCTG
The DNA here is from genome assembly GCA_964395825.1 of uncultured Planctomycetaceae bacterium. GTDB lineage: Bacteria > Planctomycetota > Phycisphaerae > Phycisphaerales > Zrk34 > JANQFT01. Next base: position 48,377 of record CAYNCM010000011.1, on the reverse strand, counting down.
GTGTTCGTGGTGGCGGTGACGCTGTCGAACTTCATGAGCAACACCGCTGCGGCGAACCTGCTGGTGCCCATCGCCATGGCCATGGTCCTGGGCAGCCCGCAGAATCAGGCGGAACTGGCGATTCTCGTGGCCATGGGTTGCAGCATCGCCATGGCCATGCCCATTGCCACCCCGCCCAACGCCATGGCCTTCGCCACCGGCAAGATTCCCGCGACCAGCCTCATCCGATCCGGCGGATCGATCACCCTCATCGCCATGGTCCTGATTATTCTGGGTTACCAGTTCATGATCCCGCTGCTGTTGCGGTTGTCGGGAATGTGACCTCAAGTCGCGTCATGCCGGACCGTTCGCCTTGCCCGGACCGGTCTGCGTGATGGCGCATGGCGTACAATGGCCCCATGATCTTCGGGTGGCTCAAGGCGAGGCGGCGGAGAGCACTTCTGGCGACCCCCGCGCCGCGCCAGTGGGAAACGTGGCTCGTCGAAGACCTGCCGTTCTACCGCCGCCTCGAACCTCGCGAACGGCGGAAGCTGGTCGATCTGGCCCGGGTGTTCATCCAAGAGAAGCACTGGGAGGGGCGCGACGGGCTGGAGCTGACCGATCGCATCAAGCTGTCCATCGCCGCGCAGGCCTGCCTGCTGATCCTGCACATCGAACACGATTACTACCGTCGCGTGGGCTCGGTGTTCGTGTACCCGACCCTGCGCGGCGCCCCGAGGCGGTACGGCTGGGTCGAAGAGGTGATGCCGATCGGCGGGGCCGCCTCGCACGACGGGCCGATCATGCTGTGTTGGGATTCGGTGCGCGGCGGGGCGATGAATCCCGAAGACGGCATGAACGTGGTGTTCCACGAGTTCGCCCACGCGCTGGACATGCTGGACCAGGCTTCCGATGGCACCCCGCCGCTCGGTTCGCGGGATGAACTGGACCGGTGGATCGAGGTGATGACCGAACACTACGACGATCTGGTCGGCCACGCCCGCGCCGGCCGGCGCTCAGTGCTCAACCCGTACGGCTCGACGAACCCCGCCGAGTTCTTCGCCGTGGCCACCGAAACGTTCTTCGAGAAACCCTGCGCCCTGAAGCGCCGCCTGCCCGACCTGTATGACGTCCTGCGCGACTACTACCAGCAGAACCCCGCCGGGTGGCCGGTGGCAGGGCAGTAGAAAAGCCCCGCGCTTCGGCGTGGGGCTTCCAGCTTCTCGCCTATCGATGACTGCCGCTGGCGTTATCCTTCGCCCGGCACGGTCTTCGTGTCGAGGAACGGCATCATCGCCCGCAGCTTCTTGCCCACCTGTTCCAGTTCGCTGTTCTTGTCCTGCTCGTAGAGTTTTTTGAAGTTCGGCAGGCCGTTCTCGTATTCTTCGCGCCAGGCCTTGGCGAAGCTGCCGTCCCGGATCGCCTGCAGGGCCTTGTTCATGTTCTCCTTCACCTCGGGACCGATGATCTGCGGTCCGACGTGCAGGTCGCCCCACTCGGCGGTGTTGCTGACGGAGTAGCGCATGTAGTTCAGCCCGCCGACGAACAACAGATCCACGATCAGCTTCACTTCGTGGAAGCACTCGTAATACGCCATTTCCGGTTCGTAGCCGGCTTCGACGAGCGTCTCGAAGCCCGCCTTGATCAGTGCCGTCAGCCCGCCGCACAGCACCGCCTGTTCGCCGAACAGGTCGGTTTCGGTTTCTTCCTTGAAGGTGGTCACGAGCACACCGGCCCGCGCCCCGCCGATGGCGATCGCCCACGCCAGCGCGATGTCCTTCGCATCGCCGGTGGCGTCCTGCTCCACGCAGATCAGACACGGCACCCCGGCGCCCTTGACGAACTCATCCCGCACCAGGTGGCCCGGCCCCTTGGGCGCGACCATGATGACGTTCACGTCGGTCGGCGGGACGATGGTCTTGTAGTGGATGTTGAATCCGTGGGTGAAGCACAGCGTCTGGCCGGCCTTGAGGTTCGGGCCGATCTGCTTCTCGTACACCGCGGGCTGAACTTCGTCGGGAAGCGTGACGAGGATCATATCCGCCGTCTTGACCGCTTCGTCGGCGGCGACGGGTTTGAAGCCGTGCTCGACCGCCAGCTTGTGGTTGTTTGTGCCTTCCAGTTCGCTGACGATCACGTTCATGCCGCTTTCGCGGGCGTTCTGGGCGTGGCCGTGGCCCTGGCTTCCATAACCGAGCACCGCGATGGTCTTGTCCTGCAGCGGGGCGAGCGAACCGTCCTGATCCGTGAGAATCTCGATAGCCATGGGTTGTCTCCGTGGGCTTGAATCGACGGGTGAACACGAATCCGGGAAGATAGCCCCGCGGCGCAGGGGCGTCAAATGGCGCCGTCGGCGCGTCACGCTCGCCCAGGCCCCGCGGGTCATTGGCCGATGGTGTCATTCTCCCAGCAATTCCCGCAGCGCCGGGCTGACGTACTGATTGCGCACCCCGTCGTGCTGCGACATCTGCTCGGTGAGCCGATCGAGCTGATCCGCCGGCGGTGCCTGGGCGTCGATGAACAGCACCCACCTGCCTCGCACCTGGGCCAGTCCGCCCCCCTCGCCGCCCAGCGGAAGCCGCCGAACCGTCATGTCCAGCCGCTCGGCCAGTTCGACCAGTTCATCCAGCAGCAGCTCCGCGTCACGCCGCGACATCGCGAGCCTCCCGCGCCGATCGTCAAGCGACCGACCGGCGCATGCCGATAGCATAACAGACGCCGCCCGCCCGCGGCAGGCTGATCGCACGGCCCGCTGGAGTCGCCATGTCCGTTCACGCCGACAAACTCGCCGAAGCCGAGCACCTGCTCGATGAACTGGAGCGCATGCAATTGCAGCTCCAGCAATTGCAGGAAGGCGTGACGCGCTCGCATCGCCTGGCGACGCTGGGAACCATGGCGTCGATCATCGCCCACGAGTTCAACAACCTCCTCACGCCGATGATCAGCTACTGCCAGCTTGCCCGGAAATCCCCCGACGATGCGCAACTGGCGCGAAAGGCGATCGACAAGGCGCTGGCCGGCGCGACCCGCGCGGCAGAGATTTCCTCGTCCATGCTCGGCTTCGCCCGCGACGGCGACGGCGACGACCTGGCCCGCGTGGCGAGTGTGATTGACGACGTGTTCAACTGCCTGGCCCGCGATCCGAAGAAGGATGGCATCGAACTGCGACTTGACGTGGCCGACCCTCTGTGGGCGGCGATCGCGCCGGTGGCGCTGCAACAGGTGGTGCTGAACCTGGTGCTCAACGCCCGACAGGCGATGCGCCCCAAAGGCGGGCAACTGCACATCATCGCCAGGGCAGATGGCGATACCGTTCGCATCACCGTCGCCGATACCGGCCCCGGGATCCCCCCGCAGATGCTCGATCACCTGTTCGAGCCGTTCGTCACCCGGCGCGATGGGCCGGCCGGCGAGCCGAAAGGAACCGGCCTGGGCCTGACGGTATGTCGCGACCTGATCACCCGCGCCGACGGTTCGATCGAAGTGGATTCATCGCCCGGCATGGGCGCCACCTTCCGCATCACGCTGCCCGCCGCGACCAAGCCGTCGAGTGGATCCGCCAGTGACCCGGACCCCGGCCGTGACCGAAGACCCGGGCCGGTGTCGCCGCCCGGCTGTTCTGCCTGAACCCTGAACCCTACTTCCGCCACATCGACTGGTACGCCTTGTGCATCATCAGGTGATCGAGCAGGATGCACGCCGTCATCGCCTCGGCGACCGGCCAGATGCGGGCGACCAGCGTGGGATCGCGACGTGTCACCGCCTTCAGTTCCGCGTTGGTCCTGTCCACTTTGTCGATCGTCTGCTGGTCCTTGCTGATCGTCGGCGTGGGCTTGATCGCCAGCTTCACCACGATGTCCTGCCCCGTCGTCAGCCCGCCGGTGATCCCGCCCGCCTGGTTCGACTGGAACTGCACCTTGCCGCCGTCGGCGCGGAGTTGATCGTTCGTCTGGCTGCCCGTCATGTCCTTCACTGCCACGCCCGCACCGACCTCCACCGCCTTCACCGCGCCGATGCTCAGCATCCGACCCAGCTCGCCATCGAGCTTGGCGAAGACCGGCTCGCCCATGCCGGCGGGAATGCCCGTCGCACGCACTTCCACCAGCCCGCCCGACGAGTCGCCCTCGTCCTTGATCCGGATGATCTCCTCGTACATCGCGTTGGCCGTTTCGAGGTGCGGGCAGAACAGTTCCGGATGCACGCCGTGCTCCGACTTGATCTTCTCCGCGTCGAGGTTGCCCGCCGCCTTGCCGAACTCCGGCACCTTCTCTTCCACTTCCTTCAGCACCGGCATCTTCTCCAGGAACCTCATGCCCGGCTTGATGCGGCCGTCTCGGAAGACGAACTGCCAGACGGGATCGTGTTCCTTGCGTACCTTGCGATACACCGCCGCCAGATCACCGATGGTCGCCGCTTCCATGTCCGGCATGGCGATGCCCGCCGCTTCGCGCACGTAGCCGGTGACGCTGATGCCGTGCTCGGCGAGTATCCGCTTGGCCACGAACCCCGCCGCCACGATCGTCGAGGTGTAGCGACCGCTGAAAATCCCCGCGCCGATCGCATCGTCCCAGTGATCGTATTTCTGGTAACTGGCATAGCTGGCGTGGCCAGGGCGCGGGGTGCGGTTGGTTCGCTGGTACTGGTCGATGTGCTCGAAGTGGCGATCGAGGTTCGGGATCAGAATACCCAGCGGGGTGCCGTTCGTGCTGTACGCGTTGTCGAAGCCCGGCATCGTATCCGCCGCATTGATCCCGGTGTAGATGATCGGGATGTCCGGCTCGCGGCGAGGGCTGGTCAGTGCGCCCTGGCCCGGTTTGCGGATCAGCAGATCGCCGTAGATTTCCTCTTCAGTGAACCGCAAGCCCGGCGTGACGCCCTGGAGGTGGATCGACAGGCCGTCCTGGTAACTGCCGCCGCCCACGGTGACCTGAAACAGCCGTCCAAGCGTGCAACCAAGCATGATGAATCCTCCGCGTGCGGTTGAATCGGGGTGCGTCAAACCGGATGAAGCGGGCGGAGTTTAGCCGATCCGCCCCGCGCGGGAAACCCGCCGGCCCCGTCCGTTGATCCGTTGACGGGTGAATCCGTGAATCCGGGGCGCGGTCGCTTCACCGGTCGCGGCCGCACCGGATCTCAAAAAAAGCAGCGCTTTGCGCGTGGCGCATACCCTCTGTCTTCCGGGAGGCCCGGGCGGGTGTGTGCGTCAGTCGGTCAGTTCGATGTCGGCGCCGAGAGATTCGAGGCAGTCGGTGAAGGTGGGGAAGGTGACGTTCATGGCTTCGGCGGTGTCGATGGTGGATTGGCCGGCCGCGGCGCAGGCGGCGATGGCCAGGGCCATGACCACCCGGTGGTCGTCGTGGCCGTGCAGTTCGGCGCCGTGCAGATCGCTTCGGCGGATGACCAGGCCAGATTCGAGTTCCTTGATGTCGGCGCCCATCTTTTTCAGTTCCGCAGCCATGACGGCGATGCGGTCGGTTTCCTTGAGGCGGGCCTGGGGAACGTTGACCAGACGCGTCTGGCCCTCGGCGAAACAGGCGAGCACGGCCATCATGGGCAGGGCGTCGGGGGTGGCGTTGAGATCGATTTCGCCGCCGCGCAGATCGCCCGGGCACACGCGGACAGCATAAAGGGGGACAGTCCCCTTTATGGCCTTCCCGCCGGAAAAGGTGCCTGTCCCCTTTTTGGTGACGTGGGCGCCGAGTTGGGCCAGGTAGTCGACCACGGCCTTGTCGCCCTGAAGGTCGTCGAGATCCAGGCCGACGGAGGTGACATCATTATCGCCGATGGCCCCGGCACCCAGGAAGAAGGTGGCGCTGGAGAAGTCGGCGGGCACGCGTCCGCGGAAGGGTTTGTAGGCCTGCCCGCCGCGGATGTCGAAGCAGGAGTAATCGTCGGCTCCGCGGACGACGATGCCCGATCGTTGAAGCCAGTCGAGGGTGATGCCGACGTAGGGCGCTTCGTTGAGCAGGGGCACGTCGATGTGGGTCGTGCCGGCGGCGAGGGGGGCGGCCATAAGCAGGCTGGACAGATATTGACTGGTGACGGCGTTGATGGCGGTGGCGCCGCCGGTGAGCGTGCCGCGGACTTCGAGGGGAGCACAACCGTTTCCGCGGAGGTCTTTGACGTTGGCGCCGAGGTCGTTGAGGGCCTGGATGAGCGGTCCGATGGGACGTCGCTGAATCTGGCGGTCGCCGGTAAAGGTGGCGTTGCCGGATTTGAGCAGGGAAGCCGAGCCGACGGCGATACGCAGAGACGTGCCGGAGTTGCCGATGTCGATGACCTCGGTTGGCGGGGTGAGTTCGCCGCCGGTACCGGCGATGGCCCACTGGTTGGGATCGGTGGTGTCGATCCGAGCGCCGAGCGCGGCGAAGGCGCGGGCGGCGGCAGCGGTGTCGGCGGAGACCAGCGGCGCGTCGATGCTGCTCTGGCCGGGCGCGAGGGCGGAAACGGCGACAGCGCGGATGGTGTGGCTCTTGGAGCCGGGGATGTCGACCGAGCCGGTCAGGCGGGATGGGTGGCAGTGCATGTGCATGGGGTTCGGGGTTCAGAATCGTCGTCGCTTAAGCGACTGCGCTTCGTGACGAAGTTACAGATTAACAGATTCGCGGGTCGACGGATCAACGAATCAAGGCGAGCACGTCATCGGCGGTCTGGTCGGGGGACTGGTTGGTCACGTCGATGACGTGGTCGGCGACGGTTCGGTAGACCGGATCGCGTTGAGCGAGGGTCACGTGGATGCGGTGGACGCTGGCGCCGAGTTCGGGCAGGTTGGGCCGGCTTTCGGTGAACTTGGGGTCGGCCTTGATGCGTCGGAACAACTCGTGTTCCTCGCACTGGAGGTAGAAGCGGACGCATCGGCGGCATCGTTCGATGGCCAGGCGCGCCGCGTCCTGCATGAGCGTGCCCCCGCCGAGGCTGATGACCTGCCCATCGGATCGGACGAGGTCGGCGACGGCGCGACACTCGGTCCGCCGCCAGGCCAGTTCGCCGTGGGTGTCCCAGGCTTCGGCGATGGTGTCGGCGCCGAGCAGATCGCAGGCTTCGTCATCGGTGTCGAAGAACGAATGGCCCAGGCGTTCGGCGACGATGCGTCCGACGGTGGATTTGCCGCTGCCGCGATAGCCGAAGAGGATCAGGTTCATGGTCGAAGTAGGGTAGGGCGGTGGGGGTGGGCGGTCCAGAGGGGCCAGTGGCGGGATGGTGGAATCGTTGAATCGTAAATGGTCGGGTGTGGGGGGAAGGGGAATCCGGGGCTTCGCGGCGCTCAGCCCTCGGCTTGAAGGGGATCGGGGGTCGGCGGTGGGCCGATAAGTTGCCCAGTTTAGCGCGGGGAAGGGGGCCGAGGATATTGGATGGTGGGCTGAACGATCATTTAACGCGGGTCTAACGCGAATCACGCGCGTCTGGTTCAGAGTTGCCGATTCATAAAGACAAGGTGGATGCCGCGTAGCCGGGCGTGCGGTTTCGCGGGCCGCCCCACACCGGTCGATGGAGCGATCGGCAGTTGCTGGATCCCCCGCCAGTCACCTCGCCATGGAAGGCATCGCCAACATGAACGACCAAGCCGTGCCGTTTACCGCCCGGGCCGATCTGCACGTGCACAGCCGCTACTCGGACCGACCGAGCGAGTGGGTGCTTCGCCGCATCGGTGCGCCGGAATGTTTCATCGAGCCTCAGGCTGTCTACCAGCGGGCCTTGGTGGCGGGGATGAACTTCGTCACCATCAGCGATCACAACAAGATCGACGGCGCGCTGGAAATCGCCCACCTGCCCCACACGTTCATCTCCGACGAGGTCACCACCTATTTTCCGGAAAACGGGGCGAAGATGCACGTGCTGGCGATCGGGATCACCGAGAACCAGTTCCGCGACATTCAGCAGTTGCGCGAGAACATCTACGATCTGCGTGACTACTTCATCGACCAGAACATCATTCATTCGGTGGCACACCCGCTGTTTCTGGTGAACGATCGGTTGACGGTGGACCAGTTCGAGAAGCTGCTGGTGATGTTCAACCGGTTCGAGCGGATCAACGGGACGCGCGATCCGCGGGCAGGGGAGGTGGTGGGGGCGATTCTCGATGCGATCACGCCGGAATCCCTGGCGAAGCTGGCCGACCGTCATGGCATCGAGCCGCACGGCCCGGCCCCGCACCGGAAGCTGCTGACCGGCGGCAGCGACGACCATTCGGGGTTGTACGTTTCCATCGCGCACACGGTGACGCCGGAGGCGCGGACGGCGGAAGAGTTTCTGGGCCACCTGCGTGCGGGTCGGCACGAGCCGGCCGGCCGCAGCGGCAACACGGTGCATCTGGCCCACTGCTTCTATCACATCGCCTACCACTACGTGAAGGATCGGTTCATCAACCAGTCGGCCGGCGGCAGCAGTCTGCTGGGCGAGATGCTCAAGCGTCTGCTGGAGCCTCAGGCGGCGCGGGTTCCGGCGAGCCGGGGGATTCGCAGCATGGTGGAAGGATGGGTGTGGCGTCGCCGCAAGCAGCGGATGAGCGAAAGCGAGCGGATGCTGGTCGACGAGTTCAGCCGCTTCTTCCGCCAGAACAACGGTGCGATGGCGCTGCCTTCGCCGGCGACGGTGAGCGCGGCGTCGGCGGGACCGACGGCCACGCAGGCGTTCGAGAGTTCGTGCCGGCTGGTGCATCAGCTCGGCTATGCGTTCCTGACGCGGTTCACGGAAAAGGCGCGGACAGGGGATCTGGTCAAGTGCCTGGAGGCGATGGCGGCGCTGGGACCGGTGGCCGCGGCGACGATGCCCTACCTTGCCGCATTCGGCACGCAGCACAAGGACGAGCGGTTCATCCGCATGATCACCGCGCACTTCGACCTGGCCCACATGACCGACCGCAGCGACCGGCGGGCGTGGCTGACCGACACGTTCGAGGACGTCAACGGCGTGACGCGGACGATCAAGACGCTGGCCGGGGTGGCCCATCAGCAGGATCGGCCGATCAGCGTGCTGACCAGTGTGGCCAAACCGCTGGACGTGGATTTCGATCAGGTGAATTTCGATCCGATCGGCCAGGTCGGCCTGCCGGAGTATCCGCAGCAGAAAGTCGCCTTCCCGCCGTTCCTGAAAATTCTCGAATACATCGAGCGCCAGAAGTTCGGGGAACTGATCATCTCCACGCCCGGACCGATGGGCCTGGTGGGGCTGATCGCGGCGAGGCTGATGCACCTGAAGACGATCGGTATTTACCACACCGACTTCCCGCAATACATCCGCACGCTGACCGACGATTTCAACATGGAAGCGATCACGTGGAAGTACATGTACTGGTTCTTCAACCAGTGCGATACGATCCTCGTGCCGAGCGACTACTACCGGCGTTACCTGATCGAACACGGGTTCGAGCCGAACAAGATTCGCGTGCTCCGGCGAGGCATCGAGGCCGAGCGTTTCAACCCCGGCTGGCGTGATGAGCGCTTCTGGCCGAACCACGGCGGCCGGGCGGATGCGACGACGCTGCTGTACGTCGGCCGGGTGAGCAGCGAGAAAAACGTCGAGGCGCTGGCCGAGGCGTTCAACCGGGTTTGCGCCCAGCGGGACGATGTGCAACTGGCGATCGTGGGCGAAGGCCCGCTGCTGGGACCTTTGACCGGTCAGTGCAGAAAGAACGGCCGGGTGCTGTTCACCGGCTGGCTGGCGGGCGATGAGTTGAGCAAGGCGTACGCCTCGTCGGACCTGTTCGTCTTTCCGTCAACGACCGACACGTTCGGCAACGTGGTGCTCGAAGCGCAGGCGTCGGGGCTGCCGGCGATCGTCAGCGACCGCGGCGGGCCGCAGGAGATCATCGACCCGGACCGCTCGGGGCTGGTGGCCCCGTTGAGCGAATCGGACGGGGTGGGGCCTTTGGCCGAGGCGATGATCCGACTGTTGGACGATGGCGAACTGCGATCGTCGATGGCGTCGGCAGCGCTGGAAGTCGCGATGCGTCACACCTGGCCGGCCGTGCTGGACGTTCTGCTGGGCGGTGATGGCCAGGACGCCCCGCGATCACCCGAACGACCCGCCCTGGCCGGTCAACTTTGAGCCTGTCCCCCAACACCGACAACCCGACCCTTCGCCTTGCGCTGGTCACCGATGCGTGGCAGCCGCAGATCAACGGCGTGGTGCGCACGTGGCAAACAATCATCGACCACCTCGAGCGCGACGGCCACGAGGTGCACGTCGTGCATCCGCTGCGGTTCAAGACCGTGCCGTGCCCGGGCTATCCGTCGATTCCGCTGGCGATGCGACCGGGCGGTAAGCTTCGCCGCGTGCTGGACAGGATCAGGCCGCAGGCGATTCACATCGCCACCGAAGGGCCAGTCGGTCTGGCCGGGCGGGCGTACTGCCGCAAGCGCGGCCTGCCGTTCACCACCAGCTATCACACGCAGTTTCCGCAGTACCTGAAAATGTACTTTGGCCTGCCCACGGGTCCGACGTACGCGTTGATCCGCTGGTTTCATAACGCCGCGGCGTACACGCTGGTGCCTACCGAGTCGGTGCAGGAGCAGTTGGCCGAGCGCGGGTTCCATGGCGTGGTGGTGTGGGAGCGCGGGGTGGATTGCGAGCTGTTTCGCCCGGATCGGATGCTCGCCCTGGACCTGCCGAGGCCGGTGCTGTTGTTCGTCGGGCGCGTGGCGCGGGAGAAAACGCTCGACGATCTGTGCGCCCTGGACCTGCCGGGCTCGAAGGTGATCGTCGGCGACGGGCCCGACCTGAACCGGCTGCTGAAGAAGTTTCCCGAGACGATCTTCACCGGGCCGATGCACGGCGAACAACTGGCGGCCTACTACGCGGCGTCGGATGTGCTGGTGTTTCCCTCGCGGACCGACACGTTCGGCAACTCCATGCTCGAAGCGATGGCCTGCGGCACGCCGGTGGCCGCCTATCCGGTGACCGGGCCGATCGACCTGATTCAGCCGGGCGTGACCGGCGTGATGCACGAAGAGCTCAAGACGGCGGTGGAGCAGGCCCTGCGCCTGCGGCCGGACCGCTGCCGTGAATACGCTCTGACCCGAAGCTGGCCCGCCGCCGCGAAGTTCTTCCTCGAACACCTGCAACCCATCGCCCCGGCCGCGGTGGCGTGAAAGCCGTCCTCGGCCCGCCGGTGCGGCCATCGCGATGCCTTTCGACCTTCCCGGTCGGCTTGACGGGCTGGGGTTGTGCGAATAGTTTATGAACGTTCCGTGGAAGGGCGGGGGTGAAGATGGAGGAAAGTCGGGCATTGGCGGGGTTTACGGCGGGTTCGGATAAACCGGCGCGTGCAGGTCGTGCGACCGCGCGTGAACCGTTCAGGCCCTTCGGGCCGCCCAGACGGGCGAATAGATTGAAGGCGTAAAATCGGGATAGCCAAAAACAAGCAACGTTTCCATCGACCATGAAGTTCGTCGAGATTCAACAGATCAGCCGGCTGGCGCGACGCGTTGGCGTGCGGTCCGGCCCGGTGACGGACCCGGCGATCGGCTAATCCCGGTCAATCCATTCGTTGGCGCGATCCGCGCCGTTCACGCGTGCCTCCGCCCCGACGGGCGCGGGGCGTCCGACTGTTCATCCACGCGCCTCTTCAACCCGCCGCGATCGTGCTGCGCCTGACCGGCGCCGGACGATCGGCGGACATAGAAAGAGGTTCGTCATGCAACCATTCATTCTCATTCCCACGCTGGCGGCCGTGAGCGCGGTGCCCGTGGCGCTCGGCGTGGCCGGGGGGCTGATCGTGGGGGCGGTCGTGGCCCTGCTGGCCGTTCGGGCCATGGGCGGCAAGACCATTTCCGCCGCCAGAGACCAGGCCAACCGCCTGCTCGACGAGGCCCGGCACGATGCCGACCGCCTCAAGCAGCAGATGGAACTGGAGGCCCGCAACGAGCTGATCGCCCGCCGCGAGCAGTTCGAAAAGCAAACCAACGAAACCCGTAACGAATTGAAGGACACCGAGCGCCGGCTGACCAAGCGAGAGGACAACCTCGACCGCAAGCTCGACGTGCTGAGCACCAAGGAGAAGAACCTCGACCAGCTCGACGGCCAGCTCAAGCAGCGCGAACACGCCGTCGCCCAGAAGGAAGAGGAACTGGAAAAGGCCATCGCCGAGCAGCGCGAGCGGTTGCTCCAGATTTCCAGGCTGTCCGAAGAGGAAGCCCGGCGCACGCTGCTGCAGCGCGTCGAAACCGAGATGCGTCATGAAGCCGGCGAGATCATCCAGCGCCAGACGGCCAAGGCCGAGGAGGAAGCCAAGGAGGTGTCGTTGAAGATCACCCTTCAGGCGATCCAGCGTTACGCCGCCGAACACACCGCCGCCACCACCGTCAGCGCGGTCGACATTCCCTCCGATGACATGAAGGGCCGGGTGATCGGTCGCGAAGGCCGCAACATCCGCGCCTTCGAACAGGCGACCGGCGTGGATGTGATTGTCGACGACACGCCCGGCGTGGTGGTGGTCAGTTGCTTCGACCCGGTGCGCCGGGCCATCGCCGCCGAGAGCTTGCAGAAGCTGATCGACGACGGCCGCATCCATCCCTCGCGGATCGAGGACGTGGTCGAGCAGACCCGCCAGGAGATCCAGGAGCGCATCGTACGTTACGGCAAGGAGGCGTGCATCGAAGCGTCCATTCAGGGCCTGCACCCGAAGATCAGCGAGATGGTGGGCCGCCTGCACTACCGCACCAGCTACGGGCAGAACATCCTGCGGCACTCGCTGGAGGTGGCCGGCCTGTGCCAGGTGATCGCCGATGAACTGGGCCTCGACGGCGCGGTGGCGCGGCGGTGCGGGTTCCTCCACGACATCGGCAAGTCGATGGATCACGAAACCGAAGGCGGCCATCCGGCGATCGGCATGGAATTCTGCCGAAAGTTCGGCGAGAAGGAAGCGGTACTCAACGCAATCGGCGGACACCACGGCGACATCGAATCCACCACTCCCTATACCCCCATCGTCGCCGCGGCCGACGCGATCAGCGGCGCCCGGCCCGGCGCCCGGCGCGAAACCCTCGAGCGATACATCAAGCGCCTCGAACAGCTCGAAGGCATCGCCAAGGCCGTGTCCGGCGTGCAGGAGGCCTACGCCATCCAGGCCGGCCGCGAGGTCCGCGTGATCGTCGACGCCCACCGCATCGACGATGCGGAATCGGCCAAGGTCGCCCGCGACATCGCCAAGCGGGTCGAAGACGAAATGACCTACCCCGGTGAAGTCCGCGTGACGGTGCTCCGCGAAGTCCGCACCGTCGAATACGCCCGGTAACCGAATCGTGCGCCGCAATCAGAGCTTCGCTGTCCACAGCGAGGACCGCGGCGTCCTCGCCGCGTTGATCGGACAGCGCCGCAGACGGCGCTATCGCGGTGTGGACACCGCGGCTCTGAAAAGAAGGGGGCGCGCGATGCCGGACAACCCGCTGGCGTTCCATATCACGTTCGGAACCTACGGCACGCGCCTGCACGGCGATGAGCGAGGCACCGTGGATCGCTCACGCAACCGCCCCGGCGATCCGATCATCGGGCGCAACGAGCACTGGGAACGCATCGAGCGCCGTCGACTCCGCTACGATCCGATCATTCTCGCACGCCCGCAGCGGGGACTGGTCGAAGGGGCGCTTCGCAGCGTCTGCGAGCAGGGCGGCTGGCGGTTTCACGTCGCGGCGGCTCAGCCCAACCATGTACACCTGATGCTGACCGCCGAGGCCGGCGCCGACAGCAAGACCACACGCCGCCTGGTCAAACGTTGGCTGTCAGAGCGCCTCAACGCACGCTGGCCTTTGCCCGACGGGGCACGCTGGTGGTCGACCGGCGGCAGCGTCAAATGGATATGGGATCAATGGTATGCTCAAAGCGTGTGGGACTACATCGACGCGCAACGCGTGATCCGTGGCGAGTGATGCGCCGCAATCAGAGCCTCGCTGTCCACAGCGAGGACCGCGGCGTCCTCGCCGCGTTGATCGGACAGCGCCGCAGACGGCGCTACCGCGGTGTGGACACCGCGGCTCTGACCATGCTACCGCAACTCTGACAGGGCGGCTGCCTCCACCATCGCATTCAGATGTTCCGGCGGCATTCGCTTTGGATCGCGTCGATCGGGCCGGCCTTGATGAGCATGGGCTGGGCCCGCCGCTCATCACCACGCGCCCGCTCCACGCATCGGCCATCTTCTTCGGGTCGGCGGGGAAGCCGAAACCGTTCAGTTCGTTGATCTGCAGATCGTCGCGCAGGTTCTCCAAACGCCACTTGCAGTTGAGCAATTGCTGGAGCAGGTTCTCCCGTGGGCTGGCGACGTACTGCCCGGCCGGCACGCCGCGCTGATCCAGCACGTACCACTGGTTTTCGTTGGCCAGCACGGGCACGCGATCGGCGTGCTCGAACCGCCGCGCCGCGGCAAGCCGGGCGCGGTTCGGCTGATCGGCGGCCAGGCGCTGGTCCGATACGGTGATGTCGATCCGGGTGGTGGTCATGCGGCTTCGATCCCCGCTGTTTTGTGAACAAAATGGTACGATACCACGCCGAAGGTGGGGCGGCGTTCATCGGATGTCCTGTTAAAATCTGTACACGCCGCGGAGCCGACTATGCCCAGGCAGGCGAGAATCGAGCGATACGACGGGCGCGATGTGCCGCACGGGGCCATTGCCGCGATCGGCCATTCGCAGCAGACGCGTGCCCGGCGGGGGCTGTCGCCGCATTCGCACGAGGTGTACGAAATCTGCCTGATTCATCACGGCGTGGTCGAGTGGATGGTGGACGGCCGAACGGCGCGGGTCGGGGCCGGCTCGGTGTTTCTCACGCGTCCGGGACAGGTGCACGGCAGCAGCCGCGGCGCGATCGAGCCCTGCAGCCTGCGATGGATGCAGATCGATCCGGGCGGGTCGTCCGATATCGCCAGGTTGCTCGAACAGACCGGCCGCATTTCGCGGAGCGTGTGGCCGGGCGATGAACGACTGGCCGAGCTGCACGAAGCGATGATGGCCGAATGCCGCCGCCCGCAACCGGATAGCGAAGCGATGATCAGTTCGCTGCTGGCGCTTTTCCTGGTGACGCTGTTTCGCACCGAGCGACAAAGCGCGGCGACCGGGCCGATGCATCCGGCGGTGACGAAGGTGATCGGCGTGGTGGAGCGCGACCCCGAGCCTCGTTGGACGCTGGACCAGTTGCAGGCTGAATCGGGCGTCAGCCGCACGCGGTTGCAGCAGTTGTTCAAGCGGCATACGGGCCTCAGCCCGGTGGCGTACGCCATGCGGGTGCGGCTGCAGCGGGCGCAGCAGTTGTTGCGACAGACCGATAAGCCCATCACGCGCCTGGCGCAGGAGTTGGGCTTCTCATCGAGCCAGTACTTCGCCACCGCATTCAGCCGGCAGTACGGCATGACGCCCACCGAGTGCCGCAGGGGCGTGGGGCTGATGTAGCGGCGTACGGCGAGGGTCGCGGTGCGGGGGTTCGGCTGCGATCACGAGTTTGGCGAGGTCGCCAAGTGAGTTTGGCGGCCTTGAATTTGCGCCCTATTGATAAGGATGCGGCGGCGCAAGGGGGTGCCGCGTGTGTGAGGATGGCGGCCTTGGCAGGGTGGGCGGGCAGGCACAGGGCAACCGCATATGGCCGGCTGGGCCGGCCTTCGTGGAGTGCGGCGGCAACGACGCCGCCTTGGTTGGTCGGCGGGTTTGACAGTGGTTAGCCCCACCGGTACATTCTTTTGGCTAGGTACGTTACGGTTTCGGCCCGCCTGCCGGATCGTCGGCCAAGGCCAACGTGGCGCGACGGCCAAAGCCCGTTTCGCCCATCGCACACCCCGTGGCCCCAGAATCAGTCAACGGAGGCATCCATGTCACCAATGCGCAGCGGCCTGATCGGTGTTCTCGCGTTCGCCGCGTTGCTCAGTTTCGCGCCGGCAAGCCGGGCGGCCGACGAACAAGCCGCCAGGTTGTGGGGCGACTTCATCCATTACATTCGTGTGGCCCAGTTCCAGTTGGCCGCCGGCAGCGGCGAAGCCCTGCTCAACCTCAACGTGCCGGCCGAGCAACTGCTGGCGATCGTCGAAGACAGCCCCTATCGCCGCGATTACGAAAAGGACCTGCTTCGTGCCCGGCAGCTCAAGGCTGAGGATGACGAACAGGCCCAGCGTCTGGCGGAGGTGGCCGGGAAGGTCGCCAAAGCCATTGACGACGCGCAGGTCGAGCTGATCCGTGATCCCAAGCGCATCGGCGCGGCGATCGAGCGTCTGGACGACGGTCAGCGGGCGAACATGAACGCGGTACGCCTGCTCAGGGAAGCCGGCGAGTACGCCGCGCCCCAGATGGTCGACGTGCTGCTGTCGCGCGCTCCGCAAGACCGCAAACTCGTCGCCCACGTGCTGGAGGCGATGGTGTCGATCGGCCGGCCGCTGGTCGCGCCGCTGAGCGAAGCGATGATGAAACTGCCGCCGGTGCAGACCCAGCAGGTGGCCGGCGTGCTGGGGCGGATCGGTTATCCGCTGGCCCGGCCCTACCTCAAGCAGGTGGTCGACAGCCCCGACGCCAATCCGGACGTCAAGCAAGCCGCCCGCCAGGCCCTGGCCGACATCGCCGCCCGCAGCGCCATGTCCGCCGAACTCAGTGCCGCCGAGCTGTTCCTCAAGCTCGGCTGGGATTACTACGAAGGCGCCGAGAGCCTGATCCTCCAGCCCGAAGCGTCGCACAACCTGATGTGGATCGCCGAGAACGAAGGCCGGCTGACCTACCGGCAGATTCCCACGCCGGTGTTCGGCGACGTGATGGCGATGCGATCGGCGAAGAACGCCCTGTCGCTGAATCCCGATCTGAGCCCGGCGCTGAGCCTGTGGATCGGGGCGAACTTCCGTCGCGAGAACAACCTGCCCGCCGGGGCGAGCGATCCGAGCTACGGCTCCGAGATGCGCAGCCCGCTGTACTACGCCAACCTCGCCGGCCCGCGGCACGTGCACCCGGTGCTTGGACGGGCAATGAGCGACCGCGACGCCGACCTGGCCCTCGATGCCATCGAGACCCTCGCCGCCACCGCCGGCACGCAGAGTATCATCAGTGAAGACAAGGGCGGACAGGCGCTGCTGGCGGCGCTGAATTACCCCGACCGCCGCGTGCGGTTCGAGGCCGCTTTCGCCATCGCCCGCGCCATGCCCGAGCAGGAATTCACCGGCAGCGGCCGGGTGATCCCCGTGCTGTCCTCGGCCCTGCGGCAGAGCGGCAAGCTCTACGCCGTGGTCATCGCCGACGGCATGGACCATGCGAACGTGCTCGGCCAGCGGGTCCGCCGGACGGGCAATTACGAAGTCATTCTCGGCCAGTCGCTGGCCGCGGTGAGCGATCAGTTGATCAACCTTGCCGAGGTGGACGTCGTGGTGCTGTCGCTGCCGGCGGCCGAGACCGACGGCGTGTACGCCGATGTCCGCCGCAATTACAAGATGCAGGGCGCCCCGGTGGTGATGCTCGCGTCGGGCGGCGACCTGGTGGCGTTGAACCGTCGCTATGTCGATGAACCCCGGGCCCTGGTCACCGCCGCCGGCGCCGGCGAAGCGGAACTGACCGCGGCGCTGGAGCAGGCTTTGGGCCCGATGGCCGGCGGTCAGGTCGACGCCGACCAGGCCCACCGTTACGCCCGGCAGGCGGTCGGCCTGCTGCGCGATCTGGCCGTGGACGACAACGTGGTGTTCGACGTGTCGCAGGCGGCCTCGGCGTTGATCGAGGCGTTGGGCGATCCGCGCCAAGACATCGCCGTTTCATCCTCGCAGGTGCTGACCCTGGTGGAGACGAAAGACGGTCAACAAGCCCTGGCGGCCGCGGCCCTCGACGACGCCCGCGCCACCGGCGTGCGGATCGAGATGCTCAAGAGCCTGTCGACCAGCGCCAAAATGCACGGCGCGAAGATTGCTGAACGACAGACCGGGGCGCTGCTGAAACTGGTGCGGACGGCCGAAGGCGATCTGGCTGACGCCGCCGCCCAGGCTCATGGCGCCCTGAACCTGCCCACCGCCCACGCCGTCGAGCCCATCGTGCGGTAGCCCGGCTTCTCCCGACATCTTCGAACACCACAAAGCTCACCCATGGCCATGGGTGAGCTTTATCACGTGACGGTTTGCCACGGGTCGGTTGTCGCGGTTGTGCCGATTACGCCGCCGGCGGAAGCGGGGTGTTGTGGGCATGGCGGGTAAAAGTTGTCACCGTTCCTTGCGTCCCGTGGGGTTATATCGTGGCTTTCGTGTCGTGTTTCAGTGGCGCACGAATGCGTCCGATGAAGAGCCTTGACCCACCCGATCGCCGGACGCGGCTGACGCGTCTCCGCTTCAAGGGGCGGTGGAACCAGGCGGCGTCGGCACAAACCGAACTGGTTCAGCCGACTTCCGCCTAATTGCCGCCGGTCAGGTTAAGTCAACTGATGCGGCGGACGATGGAAGCGATAACCGCCGGCGACGGCGAGCCCATCCGCGGTGGGCACGACAAACGGCGGCAGTCGAGAAAGCATGGTCGGCGATGTGGCCGGCAAACTGGCAAACGTTTTTTTATCGGAGGTCTCTCTCATGTTGGCAGCAAAGCACCGCAAAGGCTTCACCCTGGTCGAAATTCTGATCGTCGTGGTGATCCTTGGCATTCTGGCGGCGATCGTGATCCCGCAGTTCACGAACGCCAGCGAGTCGGCCAAGGCAAGCAGCCTGATTTCGCAGCTCCAGACGATCCGCAGTCAACTCGAACTGGCCCAGGTCCAGCACGGCGGGTACTACCCGAATCTGAGCAGCAACTGGGACTACATGACCACGGAAACCGATCCGTCGTCCACCAGCGCCGGCGCCTACACCGCCAGTGACAATGACGGCGACGAGGTCGGCCCGTACCTGCAGCAGGCGCCGAAGAATCCCTTCGAGAACAGCACCACCACCGCGGCCGCCGCGGGCGCCGGCGTCGGCTGGGTCTACAGCCAGTCCACCGGCGTGGTCAAGGCCTGCCTCAGCGCCACCAAGGCCACCGAACTGGGTCTGGATACGACCAACGACGTGGCCACCTACACCGCGGACTAACCGCCGCACCCGCCCGGCGCAAAGCGAAATCCCGTTCACCCCGGTTTGATCGCCGGGGTGAACCTTTGGAATGGCCGGTCCGCTTTGCCACGCCGCATCGGCCGCGATGCCGGCAGACCCAACAGGCCACGCCACCGGAGCGTGTCGGCAACACAAGACAAGATGACCAAGATGCTTTTCCAGGTCGAAACGGTCGGCGGGCGACGGGCGTTTACCCTCGTTGAGTTGATGATCATCATCGTGATCCTTGCGATTCTCGCCGCCCTGGTCGTGCCGCAGTTTTCCACCGCCACGCGCCTTTCGCGGGAGTCGGCCCTGCGCGAAGACCTGCGATTCCTGCGCACGCAGATTCTCATCTACAACGCCCAGCACGACGGTACCCCGCCCGGCTATCCCAACGGCGACAGCTCCGCTTCGCCCACCGCCGAGGTCTTCATCGAACAGATGACCGGACCCAGCGACGATCACGGCAACGTGGGAACCAAGGCCGACCCCACCTATCGCTACGGGCCTTACACCCACAAGATGCCCACCAATCCGATCAACGACCTGGCCACCGTACAGATCGTCGGCGACAGTTTCCCCGCCGCGGCCGATGACAGCCACGGCTGGATTTACCAGCCCACCACGCTGACCATTGCCGCCGACGCTTCGGGCAGCGATGCCTCCGGCACCGCCTACATCGACTACTGATTCCGAACGGCTCATGCGATCGCGCCACGCACATCCTCGGGGCGGATTCACGTTGACCGAAGCGCTGATCGCTTCGGCGATCGTCGCGGTCACGGTGGTGGCGCTGGTCACGCCGTTCTCCCTGGCGGCCAGGCATCAGCGGCTCGATGCGCTGCGCACCACAGGCCTGGCCCTGGCCTCGCAGATGACCGAGCGGCTTCTGACGCTGGACTACACCGAGGTGCTCGCGGTGGACGGGTTGAGCGAAGCCGGCGCGGCGATCACCGACGCGGCCGGTCAACCGATGAACGATCCGGCCCTGAACGGTTTTACCCGCAGGGTCCGCGCCGACGAGATTCCATTGCCTTTGCCCGGTGAAGCCGATGCCGACGCCGCGGTGTTCTGCCGCGTGACCGTCGCGGTCGAACACGCCGACCTGCCGCCGTTGACCGTGACCCGCCTGTTCGCAAAGCCGTAGGAGACTCGATGCGCGACCACCCGCACGGACATCGCGGCATGACGTTGATGGAACTGACCCTGGCGCTGCTGGTGGTGGCGATGATCGGTGTGGCGGTGGCGGCGATGACCGCCGCGGCCGGCGAAGCCTGGACCACCCGCGATCACTACCGCGGGCAGATCGCCGACGCCCGGGTCATCCAGCATCGCATCGCCGACCTGGTTCGCCAATCGCGCCGGGTCGTCGCCGCTTACGACACCGACGGCGGGCGCTGGGCGGATGTACTGCTGTGGACCGGCGATGCCGACTTTCCCGGCCAGGTGAACTTCGGGGAACTGACACTGATCAGCTACGATTCGCAACTCGACACGCTCACGCTCCACCGCGCCGAATTGACCGATGCCGAACGGCAGCAGATCGCCACCAACCCCGCGATGGACCCGGCGACGGTCGGCACGCGCGCGGCCGTCCATCAGTTCCGCGCCTCATCGCAGGTCACCGGTCATCTGCTGGCCGACCAGGTGTGGTCGTTCGACACGACGCTGGGCGCGGGGGACGAGTCGGCTTACCGCTTCGTGGAGATGCGCCTGTCGCTGGCCGGAACACCGCGGGGCGATCCGCTCACGCAGGTGATCGCCGCTTACGTCCGGGCGCCGGACACCGACATCCACTTCCAGGCCGGAGCGGGCGGGGGCGGCAGTGACGGCGAAGATCATGATGACGACGACGGGGAAGGAGAAGACGACGCATGACCCACCGGCGCGGCACATCGCGGCGACGGGGCGTGGCGCTGGTCATGGTGCTGGGCGCGGTGGCGGCGGTGTTCGTGGTGGGCATGGCGATTCTCAACGGCCTGCCCGCTTCGACCCGCGCTTCGAGCAACCTGGCCGACCATGCCCGGGCGATGTACCTGGCCGAGTGCGGCCTGGTCGAGGGGCTGGACCGCCTGGAGCATCCGCCGGTCGCCGATGAAATCTGGCCCGGTATCACCGGCCGGACGATCGACGATTCCGGCGCGACCTACGACCTGATCGTCACCGATTTGGGCGGCGGTGAATACCGCCTGACCGCCACCGCCCACGTGCCCGGTCGTCACGGGCAGACCGTCACCCACGCCCGCGCGATGGATGTGGACGTGCAGATGCTCGATCGCGGCTACAGGTTTGATCAATCCACGGTGCTCGGTTCGGGCCTGGCGATTCCCGCGGCGGCCGAGATCGAAGGCGATGTCCACGCCAACCACAATGTCTGGCTGATGGGCGAGGTCACGGGCAAGCTCAGCGCCAGCGGTTACATCCTGCCGCTTGGCGGCGAGGCCGAATCATACGAACCCAACGCCGATCACGTCGATCTGCCTGAGGTCGATTTCGATGCGTACAACTCCTATTCGCACAACGGCGCGACCGGTCAGGCGCGGGTGATCGATCCGGCCGACGCGACCGAACAACTGCACGACATCGAACCGGTCACGGCCGATAACCCGCTGGGCGTGGTGATCGTCGACGGCGACCTGAGCTTCGACGACAGCCTGGCGATCAAGGGTGGAATTCTCGTGGTGCGGGGGGATCTGGAAGTTAACCGGCACGATGTGCAGGTCGATGGAATGGAAGGGCACATCAGCCTGCTGGTGGAAGGGAATGTGCGTTTTGTCGCCGATGGCGACCTGGAGGTGAACAACGGGCCGGCCTATCTGGGCCGATACCTGTTCAGCAAGCTGGGCGCGACGGGGATGAAGGCGGATTTCCAGGCGGGGCTGATCACTGCCCGGGGCTTGCCGCTGGCGTTCGGCGGCACGATCGAGATTCGCAACAAACCGCTCGAGGACAACGGCACGAGCAACATCCGATATTTCGGCGACGGTGCGGGCGTCCGACGCGCGATCACGCTGCTGGGCTACAGCCCAAACGCCGGAAGCTGATACGGATGAACGAAAGGGATACACGATGCGCTCGATTCGGTACACCAATGTGATTCTCACCGTTCTGGCGGTATTGCTGTCGCTGCAGTTGTGGACGCAGTGGTCGGGCGGCCCGTCGATCGCCACGACCGGCTATGCCGCGGGCATTCCCGACTCCGGCGCCCAGCGCCAACAGATGGTCGACCAGCTTAAGTTGCTTAACAGCAAGGTCGATCAACTCAAGGGGATGTTCGCCAGCGGCAAGGCCCGCGTGACGGTCGCGCAGCCGAAGGCCGAGAAGGAATAGTTCATGCACGCCGTCCACGGCAGATCTCCGATCTCAGATCGCCGATCATCCGCGGCCTTCACCTTGTTGGAGGTGCTGGTGGTGGTGGTGATTCTGGGACTGATCGCGGCGGCGGTGGTGCCTCAGATCAGCCGGGCCGGCGGCATGTCGGCCCAGGCTGCGGCCAGATTGATCGTCAGCGACCTGATGTTCGCCCAGAATGAAGCGATCGCCCAGCAGGCTTGGCGCCAAGTGATCTTCGATCCCACGCACGACAGCTATCGCCTGGCCGACGCCGGTGGCACGACGCTCACCGCTCCGTGGATGGGCGGGGATTACGTGGTGAGCTTCGCCGACGATCGGCGGTTCAGTGGGGTAAGCCTGGTTGGGGTCGATTTCAGCGGACAGACGCAGGTGGTGTTCGATGACTTGGGCACGCCTGATGCCGGCGGCACAATCGACGTGGCTGCCGATGGCACGGGCTATCGCATCACCGTCGCCGCGTTCACCGGTCGCATCACCGTTGCCCCGGTCACGGGAGGTTGATTTTGCAGGTGCCGTTTTTCAAATCGAACTATTTGCCAATCGGCCTGGACATCGGCATGTCGAGCATCAAGATGCTCCAGTTGGCCAACCAGTCCGGCAGCCTGTCGGTGGTCGCCAGCGGCCGGTACGACCTGCCGCTCGATCTGCCGGCCGAAGGCCCCGAGCGCCGGTCGGTGCTGGTCGAAGGATGCCGCAAGCTGATCGACTCGTGCGGGTTCAAAGGCCGGCGGGTGGTCAGCGTCCTGCCGGTGACCGACGTGCGTTACCAGAACATCCGCATTCCCAAGATGCCCCCCGACGAGCGTCGTCAGGCCGTCGAGTGGGAGGCGACCGACCGCCTGCAACTCGGTGAGCAGGACGTGAAGGTCGAGCACCTGCACGCCGGCGAAGTGCGGCAGGGCGACGAGGTGCGCGATGAGATCATTCTCATGGCCGTGCCCGACGACGTGCTGCGCGATCACGTGAAGGTGCTGACCGACAGCGGTCTGCAGCCGATCGCCATCGACGCGGCGCCGACGGCGCTGTCGCGCTGCTTCGCCCGTTCGCTGCGGCGTGAGGCGGACCACCAGGTTGTCCGCGTGTTCGTGGACGTGGGCTTGGCCTGCTCGAAGGTGCTGATCATGCGCGGCCCGCGGGTGGCGTTCTTCAAACTGGTCGACATCGGCGGGGCGAAACTCAACGCTTCGGTCGCCGAACATCTGGACATGAGCGTTGAGGACGTGGCCCAGATGCGGCGTCGCATCATGCACGGCCACGGCGACGACGAAGCCAACGGCGAAGCGCTGTTCGGCTCGACCCGGCGCGAAAACGTCGAAAGGGCGATGTTCGAATCCATCCGGCCCGTCGTAGGCGAACTGGCCAAAGAGATCGGCTTGTGCATGCGGTATTTCTCGGTGACCTTCCGCGGTTCGCGGCCGGACCGGATCCACCTGGTCGGCGGCGAGGCCCACGAACCGCAACTGGCCAAGGTGATGGCTGAGCGCCTGGAGACCGACGTACAGACATTCGAACCGCTGGCGGGGGTGAACCTGTCCGGCTCGCAGATTGCCATCGAGCGTCGGGGCACGCTGCCCGAATGGGCCGTCGCCACGGGCCTGGCGTTGCGCGGCGTCGGTCAACTGGTTCAGCGAGGTGCGGCATGAAATCACTTTCCTCCCATCCCCACGACCAGATCAACTTCCTGCCGGACTGGTACGTCCAGGCCGAGCGGAGCCGCGCCAGCCGCCGCCGCCAGATCGTGCTCATCGCCGTGATGGTCGCGGGCATGGCGTTTCTGTGGGTGATCACCACGCACCGCAAGAGCCAGTTGAGCGAATACCTCGCCGCCCTGGAAGATCAGATCGCCACCGCCGAGGGACAGATCACCGAGGTGATGAAGCTTCAGAACGAGAAGCGCAGCCTCGCCCGGCAGGTGCGTATCTACCGGCAGATCGCCCGACCGCTCAACTACAGCCAGATCAGCGGCACGCTGGCCGCGTACATGCCCCCGGAGATTTCGCTGACCGAATTGTACGCCCACACCGAGGTGATCGAGCAAACGCGACCGGCCGGCGACCTGCGCAGCGGACCGGCCAACGCCACCCGCGGAAAAAGGAACAACACCATCACCACCAGCTACCCCGTCGTCGTGGTCGAAGTCGAAGGCTCGGCCCCCTCGAACGTGGACATCGCCAACTTCGTTGGCCGGCTGGCCGGCAGCGGCCTGTTTCGTAACGTGAAGATGATCCACTCGCGCCAAGGCGAGAATGCCGACATCATCACCCGCCGGTTCAAGGTCGCCATGGAAGTGCCGCTCAACGTGATCTACCACCCCCCGGGAGTCGAGGAGGTCGCCCATGCGGATTGACCGCACGCAGATTCGCACCGGCCTGATCATCCTGGGCCTGGTGGTCGTCTACGCCGCGGCGGTGTGGTTTCCCTCGCACCGTCGCATCCAGACGCTGCGAGGCCGAATCGCCTCGGCTGAACAGGAACTGGGCATTGCGCGCGATCGCACGGACGGCCTGACCCGCCTGGCCGAGCAGGTCCACAAGCTTCGCGCCGAAGTCAAAAGCTCCAACAAGCAAATCCCCGAGCAGGGCGAGATGGCTTCGATGCTCCGCGAGCTGAGCGTGCAGATCGAAAACGAGAATCTCGCCGGGCAGGGCATCAACATGCTCGCCGCACAGGCCGGTGATGATTACCTGACGCTACCGGTGGAATTGACGTTCAGCGGCAAGTCGCTGGATGCATTCCGGTTCGTCAACCGCCTGGAGGGCATGCCGCGCCTGGTGCAGGTGGAAAGCATGACCATGCGGCACGAGCCTAACAGCGGCGGGGGGCGGGTCAAGACGTCAATGCGCCTGAACACCTTCTTCTGCTACACCGAGGACGCGAAGCCATGAATCTGGACTTTCAGAGAATCTGGCAGCAGTTGTCCGCGGACAAGCGGAAGCTGGGACTGATGGCCACGTTGCTGGGCCTGGCGGTGCTGCTGTGGGGTCGCCTGCTGTTGAAGGATGTGCCTCGGACGGCGAACGCCACGCCGGCCGCCGTGGCCGCGGACGCCGCCGAAGCGGCCGCCGGCGACAAGGCGCTGACCGATAACACGCCGGTCGATCGGCCGGTGGTGTTTGTGCGGCTGGCGGACGAGGTCGACCGTGATCTGTTCCGCTTCGATCGCAGTTTCTATCCCGAACCTGAAACCGAGGGAAACCGCGGCTCGGCGGCAAAGTTGACCCGGCAATCAACCGATGATTCGCCACAGGCACGTGAAGCCGAACGGTCGGTGAGGGAGGCGGCCGGGCGCCTGACGCTCAACAGCACGCTCCTGGGCCCCCAACCGCGAGCCGTCATCAACGGCGTGCTGCTGGCGCCGGGCGAAAGCATCGGTGGCTTCACGCTCAAACAGGTCCGCTCGCGGGCCGTGACCGTGACTCGGGACGGATTCGAGATCGTACTGGAAATGTGAGACCACCCGCCTCGAAAAGACGCAGTTGAGACGCGCCATCAGGGCGACGGGAGTTGCAATCATGTTCACAACCAAGCCGTGGACGCTGGCCGTGATGTTCTTGTGCACGTTGGGGTGGGTTTGTATCGGTCCGGCAATCGGGGCCGACGACGAGGATTCTGCCGCCGGCACGGAAGCCGCCGATGCCGTTGAAGCCGTGCAGGTGTCCAACTTCGACACCGTGCAGCTCAACGTGCAGGACACCGACCTCGGCAGCGTGCTGCAGTTGCTCAGCGTCCAGAGCCGACGCAACATCGTTCCCTCGACCAAGGTCAGCGGGAAAGTGACGGCCAACCTGTACGACGTGACCTTCCACGAGGCGCTGGATGCGATCCTGCAGCAGAACGGCTGCGGGTACATCGAGAAGGGCAACTTCATTTATGTCTACACGCAGGAAGAGATTCAGAAGATTCAGCAGGCCGAACGCCGCGTCACCCATCGCGTGTTCCGGCTGAACTACATCACCGCCACCGATGCGTCGACGTTCATCACCCCGCTGCTCAGCAGCGCCGGGTCGATCGCGGTCAGCGGCAATGTAACCGCCGGCTTCCAGCCGACCATCTCCGACGCCGGCGCCGACAGCTTCGCCGACACTCACGTGATGATCGTCCGCGATTACCCCGAATATCTCGAAGAGATCGCCCGGGTGATCGCAGACCTCGACGTCAAGCCCCGCCAGGTGCTTGTCGAGGCGACCATTCTCCAGGCCGACATCACCGAGGAAACGGCGTTCGGCGTGGACTTCAGCATCCTGACCAACCTGGCCGTGGATACGTTCACCCGGCCGCTGGGCGCGATCAGCGAAGCGATCACCGGCACCACGGCCACGCCCGACGCGACCAACTGGGGCGGGGTGACCAGCAGCGTGGGCAACGTCGAAACCGGCGCCGGCGGGCTCCGCGTCGGCGTGGTGACCAACAACGTCGCCGCCTTCATCCGCGCCCTCGATTCAATCACCGACACCGTCATCCTTGCCAACCCCAAGGTCATGGTCGTCAACCGACAGCGGGCCGAGGTCCACGTCGGACAGAAGGTCGGCTACCTGTCGACCACCGCCACCGCCACCGCCACCACGCAAACCGTCGAGTTCCTCGACGTGGGCACGAAGCTCATCCTTCGGCCGTTCGTTTCCGACGACGGATTCATCCGCATGGAACTGAAGCCCTCGATCTCCGAGGCCCAGATCCGCAACGTCATCCCCGGCACCAACACCGCCGCGGTGACCATCCCTGACGAGATCACCCAGGAACTGACGACCAACGTGATGGTGCGCGACGGCCAGACCGTTGTGCTGGGCGGCCTGTTCCGCGAGCAGACCGAAATCGCACGCAACCAGGTTCCGTGGCTGGGCGACCTGCCGCTGGTGGGCAATGCCTTCAAGGGGCGCGATGACACCGTCGAGCGCGATGAGGTCATCTTCCTGATCACGCCGCACGTGGTGAAGGATGAGGCGGTGGAAATCGCCGGCGCCGCCACGCGGGACTCGATCGAAATGATCCGCGTGGGGGCGCGCGAAGGGCTGCTGCCTTGGAGCCGGTCGAAGATGGCCGCCGCCCACCTCCGCGACGCCCTGCGCTACATCGAACAGGACAACCGCGAAATGGCTCTGTGGGAAGTCGACCTGGCCCTGGGCATGAACGCCATTCAGCCCGAGGCGCTGCGGCTCAAGGAACGCCTGACCGGCGAACGCATCTACTGGCCCGATCAGAGCCTGCTCGACGAGGCGGTCGACGTCATGGTCGAAAAGCAGCGCGGCCTGCGGCGCCAGAATAAGCGCTCGCATCCCATGGAACCCGACACCCGACCCGTCGAACCGGGGCATGACGATCCGCTGTTCCCCGAGGCCATGTCCATCGCACCGGCCGACGAGGCCCGGCCGATCCTCGACGTGCAGCCGAACCGGCAGACGATCGCCGACCAGGCCGCCGAGGCGACCATCGTCGACCGCGAGCCGGCGCCGGCGGCCGCGACCGAGCGCGTGCCAGTCGAAGCGACCGATGTGTCGATCGGTGAAGCGGCCGCGCCGGTGGCTGAACCGGCCACCGTGGCCGAGGCGGAAGAAGCCGAACTGGCCGTGCCCGTGACCGCCGCCGATGAAGCGACAATCGTGCCGGATCAACCCGTCAACCTCGACCTCACCGGCGCCGAGGCCGCGCCATCCGTGGTGACGGTCGAGCCGCATTCCGCCGAGGTGGAACACCTGGAACCGGTGACCGTGCCGGAACAGGCGGAAAGTAGTACCCCGATCGCCGAATCGTTGATCGGGTCGACCACGACACCGTCGGCCGAATCTTCGGAAGATGATTCGATGCCTGCGGTTTTGAAGGCGGCCATCGAGCAGTACGAGGCCCAGAACAACGGGGCGGCGGGCGAGGATGATGATCTGACCGCATCGGTGGAAGTGGACTGACCACACGCCGGTGCTGTCGGCCGTTGCACCTGTGACCCAGCGAGGATTGAGCATGAGACGCAACTGGAAAAAGCTGTTGATGGGCTTGGCCGCGGCGGGGGCGCTGATGCTGTCGAGCGGTTGTGCGGTGGAGACGCACGCCGAGGCGAAGCAGAAGGCGTACAACCGCTGGGCCGAGGCCCGGGCCGGCATCCTGTTCAGTATGGCCAGGCAGCAGTTCGAGGTCGGCGATCTCGACCAGGCCGAACGCACCTGCAAGCAGGGCATCGCGGCCAAGCCGGATCAGGCCGACTTCTACGAACTGCTCGCCCGGGTGCTGGTGGAGCGCGGCGAACTGGAACGGGCGCACCATCACCTGGGCAAGGCGCTGTCGTTGGACGACAGCCGCAGCTCGACGCATTACCTGCTGGGCGTGGTCCTGCAGCGCTGGCAGAAGTACGACGAAGCGCTGGCTGCCTATGAGCAGGCCTACCGCTGCAAGGCCGACGATGTGTCGCCACTGCTGGCGATCAGCGAAATGCTGGTCAAGCTCGGCCGGATGAACGAAGCCATGGGCCGGCTGGAAGATAAGCTGATCTACTTCGAGCACAACGCGGCGATCCGCATGACCCTGGCCCGGTTGCGCCTGATGACCGACCAACGCGCCCAGGCCGTTAAGCTCTACCGCGAAGCGTCGTTGCTGGCGCCGGATGACAACCTGATTCTCGAACAACTGGCGTTCGCCGAATACGCTTCGGGCCATTACACCGATGCGGCCTATCGCTTCGAGAAGCTGCTCAAGGTCGAAGGCTACGAACAGCGTGGCGACCTGCAGATGGCCCTGGGCGACTGCCACGTGGCCAATGGCGAACTGCAGCGCGGCGGCGAGTTGTTCCTCCGCATCACCCGCCGCGATCGCGACAACGCCGTCGCCTTCATCAAACTGGCCCAGGTGGCTTGGATGCTCGACGACTTCGCCCGGGTGCACGAGGCGGCCGACCGTGTGCTGGCCCTGGCCCCCGATCGCCACGAAGGCCACCTGCTCAAGGGCGCGGCCTTGCGCCACGACGGCAAAGCCGCCGAAGCGCTGGCCCGGTTCGATCGCGCTACCCGGCTGGCTCCGAACATCGCCGTGCCGCACATCCTCAAAGGCATGACCTACGAACAGACCGGCGACCGCCGCGCCGCCGCCGAGGCTTACCGCACCGCCCTGCGCATCGATCCGCAGGATCCGCGCGGCCGCGAACTGCTGGCCGGTCTGGAGAACGATTCGTTCTGATCCTTCGGGCGACGGCGCCGGTCCACGATGACCGCCGCCCCAAGCCCGCCGGCAGATGAGGCAGGTGGACCGTGTCTGTGGGGAAACTGCAAAGCCTGGTCGTTTTTGTGATCGCCGCCGCGGTGCTGATGGTGATCCTGCTCGGCTCGCGGATCGGCCTGTGGTCCGCCCTGCCGGACGACCCGGCCTTCGCCGCGATCGTCTCCCTGGCCGGCGCGGCGGTGCTGGCGCTGGGGTTCTGGGCGGTCGGCGGAGCGATTCACGACGCTGAACTCGCCAAACTCCGACGCCACATCGAATCGTTCAGCCGTGCCGAACTGGCCACCGTCCATTACAAACCCGCTTTCTGGCTCCGCCCGCTGATCGACGCGATCAACCGCACGCTCCAGTCGCTGCGTCAGCGGATCGAACTGCTCCAGACCCAGCGCCGCGAACTGGAAATCCAGGCCCGCATCGCCGACGCCGAACGCCAGCACGCCGAAGCCATCCTGCATTCGATCTCGGATGCGGTGATTGTGACCGATGCGTTCAACGAGCTGGCTATCGCCAACGACACCGCCGCCCGCGTGCTCGGGTTCCCGCTGGACGAAGCGAGGCATCGGCCGATCGACCGCATCGTCTCCGATGCCAGACTGGTCAAGCTGATCAAGGACACGCGGGAAAGCAGCAATCCGATGAACCGGCGTCACGTGGAACACCGCGTCGATGAAGCCGGCCGGTCCGACGTCTTCGACGTCACCCTCAACTGCGTGGCCAATCAGCAGGGCGAAGTGGCCGGCGTGGTCACCATCCTCCACGACATCACCCGCGAGAAGGAAATCAGCGAGATGAAGAGCGACTTCGTCTCATCGGTGTCGCACGAGCTGCGCACGCCGCTCAGTTCGATCAAGGCCTACGTGGAGATGCTCGTCGACGGCGAGGCGAACGATGAACAGACCCGCGCCGAGTTCTACAACATCATCCAGTCCGAGACGAACCGGCTCAGCCGCCTGATCGACAACATCCTCAACATCAGCCGCATCGAGTCGGGCATCGTGAAGATCAACCGTGAGCACGTGTCCCTGCCGTCGGTGATCAAGGACGTGGTCGATGTGATGCAGCCGCAAGCTCACGCCAAGCAGATTGACCTGTCGGCCCGGGAAACGCCGCTGTTCTACCAGGTCTACGCCGACAAAGACATGACCTACCAGGCCACGCTGAACCTGGTCGGCAATGCGATCAAGTACACCCCGTCCGGTGGGAAGGTGACCATCGACACGGTCGTCGACGACCACCAGCGGATGGTCACGGTGAACGTGACCGATTCGGGCGTGGGCATCCCCCCCGACGCCCTGCCGCACCTGTTCGAGAAGTTTTATCGGGTCGCCGACCATAAGAAGATCGCCAAGGGCACGGGGTTGGGACTCAACCTGGTCAAGCACATTGTCGAAACAGTACATGGCGGAAAGGTGTCGGTCACCAGCGAGGTCGATCGGGGAAGCACGTTCAGCTTCTCCCTGCCGATCTCCGACGGTTCGATGTAGCACTTTCGGGGCGCAGGGGAGAACACGAGGGAGATTATCGGTCGAGACGCACGCGAATCCCAGGGAGAAGAGGGCGCGTGAAAGGACCGATCGACATGGATGATCCGAACGCGAAGTTGATCCTCGTGGTCGATGATGAATCGCACATCCTCCACGTGGTGAGCCTGAAGCTGCGGAACGCCGGCTATCAGGTTGTCACCGCCCAGGATGGCGAGGAGGGGTTCGAGCTGGCGTTGCAGTGCCGGCCGGCCCTGGTCATCACCGACTTTCAGATGCCCTTCATGACCGGGCTGGAGCTGTGCGAGAAGCTCAAGGAGCATCCGGCAACCGCCGAGACGCCGGCTCTCATGCTCACCGCCCGCGGTTTCAGCCTCAATCATGACGACGTTGGCCGCACCAACATCGAAGGCGTCCTCAGCAAGCCCTTCAGCCCCCGCGAAGTGCTCACCCGCGTGCAGGAGCTGATCGGCGATCATGTGACGGAGACCGTGTGAGTCCACTGACGATTCAGCCTGAGCAGGCGAGCGCGGGTGGGCAGTTGGCCGCCCGTTGTCGTGCGCTGGGCGTGCCGCTGGTCCGCATCGGTTGCGACGGCGCGATCACCGAAACCCGGGTCGATCCCAAGTGGTGGCTCGACCGGCTGGTGATCGAATCGCCCCTGTTCGCCAAAGCGCTGGCCAACCGCGTGCCCGACTGGACCGCCGGCAAGCAGCAGGAAGCCGAACCGCTGTGGCCCGGATGCTGGGTCGTGCCGCTTGCCGTGATCGAGCGCCGCCGGCCGGTCGCGTTCCACGTGGCCGTGTTTCTGTCCGACGACCTGGTCGCCAGCGAGCAACTGCACCGCGTGTGCGACGAAGCACGGGTCGATCATCAACTCGCCGTCCAGCGCTGCCGGCGTCGGACAAGGTACGATCCGCCGATGATTGGCCGCTTCGGGCATCTGCTCGCCTGGATGGCCGAGGACATCGACCGGCGCCATCGGCAGACCGACGAACTCGACACGCTCAGTCAGCAACTCGGCGAAGCCTACGAAGAGTTGAGCCTGGTCTACAAGATGTCGGCTCGGATGACGGTGACGCAGGATTCCCAGCACTTCCTCGATGAGGCGTGCGACGAGCTGCACCAGGTGGTGGGGCTGAAGTGGGTGGCGATTCACCTGGTGGAAACCGATGAGCGGTTGCAGGATCTGCGGGGCCGGCTGTTCACGGCGGGAACCGATGGCCCGTCGCCGGGGGCGCTGGCGTCGATCGGGCGGATGCTGTTTGGCCGGTTCGGCCGCGGCGCCGAGCCGATCATCGTCGACGATGTGCCTTTACTGAACATCGCGCCGCTTTCCGCTGCGGCCGATCGACTTCTGATGGTGCCGCTGATCCGCGATGGCAAGCCGCTGGGCCTGTTGTTCGCCGCCGACAAGATCGACGGCAGTGATCTGTCGTCCGTCGACAGCAAGCTGGTCCATTCGCTGGCCCAGAACATCTGTATCTTCCTCGACAACGCGATGCTGTACGACGACGTGCAGGACATGTTCATGGGCACGTTGCGGGCGCTGGTCAGCGCGATCGACGCCAAGGACACCTACACGTTTGGCCACTCCGAGCGGGTGGCGTGGGTGAGCCGTCGGCTGGCCGAAGGGGCGGGCCTCGACGAGCCGACCTGTCAGCGCGTTTACCTGTCGGGCCTGGTGCACGACGTGGGCAAAATCGGCGTGCCCGAAGCGGTGCTTACCAAGCCGGGCCAGTTGACCGACGATGAATTCGCCATGATCAAGACGCACCCGCGCATCGGTGCCCGCATTCTGCAGGATATCCGCCAGATGCGCGACCTGCTGCCCGGCGTGCTGTACCACCACGAACGATACGACGGCGAAGGATACCCCGACGGCTTGAGCGGCGACAGCATCCCGCTGTTCGGGCGGCTGATCTGCCTGGCCGACAGCTTCGACGCCATGAGCAGCGACCGCACCTATCGCCTGGGCATGCCGGTCGAACAGGTGACTGACGAAATCCGCGACTGCGCCGGGACGCAGTTCGATCCGCACCTGGCCGAGGTGTTCACCTCGCTGGACCTGTCTGAGTTTTACCGGATGCTCGAAACCCATCGCGGGCGTACCAGCCCGCTGCGCCAGGAATTGGGGCCACGACATGAAACTCAAGCATGAGAATTACGACGAAATCACGGTGATGACGCTGTCCGGCGAGTTGAACGCCGACGAATTGCAACCGTTCCGGCGCCTGGTGGATCAGCAACTGGCCGACAAGGCGCGCGACTTCGTGCTCGACGTGCAGGAGATGGAGTTCATCGACTCACGCGGGCTGGAAACGCTGCTGTGGCTCCAGGAACAGGCCGACCATCGCCTCGGCCAGGTCCGTCTGGTCGGGCCCAACGAGACGGTCCGCAAGATTCTGGAAATCACGCGGCTGGAACACCATTTTGACAGTCACGACGACCTTGACAGCGCTTTGAAAAGTCTGAGATAAACCATGGTTGAAACAACCACACAACCCGTTGACACCGCCAGGCAGGGCGAGACGAAACAGCTCGGCCAACTGCTGGTCCACCGCGGGCTGATCAGCGAAGAGCAACTGGCCGAAGCCCTGGCCAGCCAGGGCGATCACGGCCACCGTAAGCTGCTGGGCGAGGTGCTCGTGGACAAGCACTTCGTCACCGAAGACCAGGTGACCGAGGTGCTGGCCGACGCGTACGGCGTGCCGTACGCCAAGGTCTCGCCCAAGATCGCCGACCCGAAGGTGATCGAAGTTCTGCCCCGTGAGTTCATCGAAAACCACTGCGTGATGCCGCTGTTCCTCGTGAACAACAAACTCACCGTCGCCGTGCCCGAGCCGGCGAACGTGTTCCTCATCGAGGAAATCGAGCGCGTGGCCGGCCACCCGATCCAGATCGTTGCCGCCACCGCCCACGACATCCAGCAGACCATGCAGGCCTACCTGCCCAACGCCAACGTCTTCGTCATCGACGAAATCGTCGAAGACATCGAAGCCAAAGACTTCAGCCTCGTCGAGAAGCAGGTGACCGACCTGACCAATCTCGAAGAGGTGGCCGGGCATTCGCCGGTGATCAAGCTGGTCAACTACCTGATCTTCTGCGCCGTGCAGGAGCAGGCCAGCGACATTCACATCGAGCCCGACGACAACAAGCTGCGGGTACGCTACCGCGTGGATGGCCGGCTGTTCGAGAAGATCAGCCCGCCATACCAGATGCACGCCGCCGTGGTCAGCCGCATCAAGATCATGGCCGGGCTCGACATCTCCGAGCGACGCCTGCCGCAGGACGGCGGCATTCACGTGCTGTTGGAGAACCGGCCCATCGACCTGCGCGTGTCCGCCATGCCGGGTAAGTACGGCGAGAAGGTCGTCATCCGCATCATCGACAACCGCAACAACCTGGTCACGCTCGAAAAGCTCGGGTTCAGCTACCAGATGCTCCAGAAGTTCAAGGAGATGCTCGCCCAGCCCAACGGCATCGTCCTGGTCACCGGCCCCACCGGCAGCGGCAAGAGCACCACGCTCTACTCCATGCTCGCGGAGTTGAACGATCCGGAAGTGAACATCTCCACCGTCGAAGACCCCGTCGAGTACAACCTCATGGGCGTCAATCAGTTTCAGGTGAACGAGAAAGCCGGCTTCCAGTTCGCCAATGCGCTGCGGGCGCTGCTGCGGCAGGACCCCGATATCGTGATGGTCGGCGAAGTCCGCGATACCGACACCGCCCGCATCGCCATTCAGGCGGCGCTGACCGGTCACCTCGTGCTCAGCACCCTGCACACCAACGATGCCACCAGCGCGGTGACGCGGCTGTTCAACATCGGCGTCGAACCCTACCTCGTCGCCGCGTCGCTGCGCGGTGTACTGGCCCAGCGCCTGGTCCGCAAAATCTGCTCCAACTGCAAGGAGCCGGCCGAAGTCACCCCGCCCATGAGGCGGGCCGTCGAGCGGACCGTGGGCAAGGTCGACGAGCTGTACCACGGCGCCGGATGCGCCAAGTGTCGCCACACCGGCTTCAGCGGGCGCATCGGCATCTTCGAGCTGTTCGCGCCCGATGATGCGCTGCTCGACGCCATCGCCCGCGGCGCCACGCTGCAGGAACTGCGCGAGCAGGTGTGCGGCGAAGACTACGTCACCCTCCGCCGCGACGGCATGGAAAAGGTCAAAGCCGGCCTGACCACCGTGGAAGAAGTCTTCCACGCCACGGCGATCTGATCCCCCCGTCCCGGGGAGAGGGCCGCGGTGAGGGCGGAAGCGGTGGATGCGAGCGGACCGTTGCGCCGCCTGTCCGTACAAGGAACCTGCCATGACCACATTCGCTTACCAGGCCCGCGACGGCAGTGGTCAACTGACCACGGGCACCATCGAGGCGACGAATCCTTCCGAAGCCGGCCGACAACTCCGCGCCGACGGCAAGTTCGTCGTCCGCCTCGACGAAGCCGCCGATCGCCCCGGCGACCGGGCCGGCACGCTGGAAGACCGCTCGAGCAGGGTCAAACGCGACGAGGTGATCTACTTCGCCCACCAGCTCGCGGTGATGATCGAAACCGGGGTGACAATCGGCGAGGCGCTCGATTCCATCGCCGAGCAGACCACCAACGAACACTTCCGCGCCCTGATCAACGACGTCAGCGCCCGCGTACAGGCCGGGTCGAGCTTTTCCGAAGCCCTCGCCGCCCACCCGCAGGTGTTTCCGACGCTGATGGTCTCGCTGCTCAAGGCGTCCGAAGCGTCGGGCACCATGGGCGAGATGCTCGAACGCATCAGCGCTTACCTCACCGAAGAGCGCAACACCATCAAGAAGATCAAGGGCGCGATGGTCTATCCGACGGTGATGATGATCGTTGCCCTGGGGGTGACGGTGTTTCTTCTGACGTTCGTGCTGCCGCGGTTCGGGAAGATTTACACCACCCGCGGCGCCGTCCTGCCCCTGCCCACCCGACTGCTGCTGGGCATCAGCGAAATGGTCACCACCTACTGGTACGCCTTCACCGGCGGGATCGTGGCGATGGTCGCCGGCTTCCTGTGGTTCAAGCGCATTCCGACCGGCCGGCGGTGGATTGACTACGCCAAGCTCCGCCTGCCGATCATCGGCGGCATGTTCAACCAACTCTACATCACCCGCTCCATGCGAACCATGAGTACCATGATTTCGTCCGGCGTGCCCATGCTCGAGATGATCGCCATCACCCGCCAGATCACCCACAACGTCTTTTACGAAGAGCTCTGGGCTGAAGTCGATCAACGCGTCCAGCAGGGCGCCCAACTGTCGGCGGCCCTGTTCGACAGCCCGTTGATCCCTTCGTCCATTGCCCGCATGGTCCACTCCGGCGAGAAGGCCGGCCGACTGGGCAACGTCATGCACCGCATCGCCGACTTCACCGAGCACGACTTCAATGAATCGGTCAAACGCACCACCGAGTTCATCGAACCGGCGATGGTCGCGTTCATGGGGGCGCTGATCGGCTTCGTGGCGATCAGCCTGCTGTTGCCGATCTTCAGCGTCGGCAAGGTCATGGCCGGCGGATAACCGAGACCCACTGACGTGGCGGAGGAGCGAAAGCGGCGCGTCCTCGCGGCGCGCCGCCATTTTTATCGCCCGATTGGGTGAATCGGCGCGGCAACCCTGTGCCGATTGAATCCGGCCCTTCGCGGCATCCGGGCTCGGCGTGGTCTGTTTTTTTGAACTCCCATACCCCATCCGCTCATCCCGCGGCGGCGTGTGTGGGCGGCGGTGGGTGGAGGCGGGGGAGGAGGTAGCGGCCGGTGTGGCTGGCGGGATTCGCGGCGATCTGTTCGGGGGTGCCTTCGGCGACGATCTGGCCGCCGCGGTCGCCGCCTTCGGGGCCGAGGTCGATGATCCAGTCGGCGCACTTGATCACGTCGAGGTTGTGCTCGATGACGATGACGGTGTGGCCCTTGTCGACCAGGCGATTGAGGACGTTCAGCAGGTTGTGGATGTCGGCGAAGTGCAGGCCGGTCGTGGGTTCATCGAGCATGTAGAGCGTGTGGCCGTTGGAGCTTTTGCCCAGTTCGCTGGCGAGTTTGACCCGTTGCGCTTCGCCGCCGGATAGCGTCGTGCTGCTCTGGCCGAGGTGCACGTAGCCCAGGCCCACGTCGCGCAGCGTGCGGAGCAGTGGGGTGACCTTGGGGAAGGCATCGAAGAATTCCAGCGCCTCGTCGACGGTCATGTCGAGCACATCGGCAATGGACTTGCCGCGGTAGTTGATTTCGAGGGT
>CAYNCM010000011.1:0-11115 GCA_964395825.1 uncultured Planctomycetaceae bacterium | reverse complement strand
CAGCACCTCGCTGATGTTCTTGCCCTTGTAGGTGATCTGGAGCGTCTCGGGGTTGTAGCGGGCGCCCTTGCAGGTCTCGCATTCGACCCACACGTCGGGCAGGAAGTGCATTTCGATCTTCTTGGTGCCCTGTCCCTGGCAGGCTTCGCAGCGGCCGCCCTTGACGTTGAAGCTGAATCGGCCGGCCTTGTAACCGCGGATTTTCGCTTCGCGGGTCATGGCGTAGAGCTGGCGGATCAGGTCGAACACGCCGGTGTAGGTGGCGGGGTTGGAGCGTGGGGTGCGACCGATGGGCGACTGGTCGACTTCGATAACGCGGTCGATCAGGCCGATGCCGTTGATGCGGTCGTGGGCGCCGGGCTTCTCGCGGGCCTGGTGGAGTTTTCGGCGTACGCCGCGGAGCAGGATCTGGTTGACGAGGGTGCTCTTGCCGCTGCCGCTGACACCGGTCACGCACACCAGCCCGCCGAGGGGGAAGTGGACGTGGATGTTCTTGAGGTTGTTCTCGCGGGCCTTCTTGACGACCAGGGCGTGTTCGCGGTCGATGTCGCGGCGTTGCGCGGGCGGCTGGATCTGGTATTCGCCGGTGAGGTATCGGGCGGTGATGGAATCGGGATTGGCGAGAATCTGCTGGAGACTGCCTTCGGCGACCACGCGTCCGCCGTTGCGTCCGGGGCCCGGGCCGATGTCGACGATCCAGTCGGCCGAGCGGATGGTGTCTTCATCGTGTTCGACCACGAGGACGGTGTTGCCGATGTCGGTCAGGTGTCGGAGGGTGGCGATGAGTCGTTCGTTGTCGCGCTGGTGCAGGCCGATGGTTGGTTCATCGAGCACGTAGCAACATCCGACCAGCCCGCTGCCGACCTGGGTGGCCAGCCGGATGCGCTGGGCCTCGCCGCCGGACAGCGTGCCGGTGCGCCGGTCGAGGGTGAGGTAGTCCAGGCCGACGTTGGCCATGAACCCCAGGCGGGCCCGCAGTTCCTTGACGATGGGCTGGGCGATCACGGCCTGTTCGGCGTTGAGGGTGAGATTCTCGAAAAACCCCAGCGCCCGGCCGATGGTCATGCGCACCACGTCGTGGATGTTGAACTGCTTGCCCCGCGATTCGATGTACACGTGCAGGGCCTCGGTGCGAAGTCGGGCGCCGCGGCATTTCTCGCAGGGCGCTTCGCTGAGGTAGGCGTGCAGGCGCTGCTTGACGTATTCGCTGTCGGTGTTCTGCCAGCGTCGTTGGAGGTTGGGGATGACGCCCTCGAAGTGCGAGCCGAACTTCGATTCATCGCGCGGGCTGGTTCCTTCCATGAGGATGCGCCGGGCGGCGCGGGACAGATCTTTGTAGGGCGTGTCGGGTTCGGCGTCGAAGTCGCGGCAGAAGTGGCGGATGAGTC
The DNA here is from genome assembly GCA_964395825.1 of uncultured Planctomycetaceae bacterium. Classification (GTDB taxonomy): domain Bacteria; phylum Planctomycetota; class Phycisphaerae; order Phycisphaerales; family Zrk34; genus JANQFT01. Next base: position 9,727 of record CAYNCM010000011.1, on the reverse strand, counting down.
GGTTGTAGTAGATGTTCATCCGCTTGCCGTGCCGACGCCACGCGTCGATGGCGCCGTCAGCCAGGCTGAGCGACGGATCGGGGACGATGAGCTGCTCATCGAATTCCATGATCGTGCCCAGGCCGTCGCAGTCGCCGCACGCGCCGTAGGGGCTGTTGAAGCTGAACAGGCGCGGCGCCAGTTCCTCCAGCGAGCATTCGGGGTGTTCGGGGCAGGCGTACTTCTCACTGAACGGATGATCGACCCAATTCTCGCGGCCGTTGGAAATCGACTCGTCCATGACGGTGACGATGACCAGGCCGTCGGCGAGTTTGAGGCTGATCTCGATCGAGTCGGCCAGGCGGGATCGGATTTCGGGTTTGACGATGATGCGGTCGACCACGGCCTCGATGGTGTGGGCCTGGCGTTTGTTCAGTTCGGGGGCGTGGCGGAGATCGACGACCTGGCCGTCGATGCGGGCGCGGACGAATCCCTGCCGGCCGATCGCGTCGAGCACTTCGCGGTGTTCGCCTTTCTTGCCGCGGACCAGCGGGGCGAGCACCATCAGCTTGGTCCCTTCGGCCATGGCCAGGACCGAATCGACGATCTGGGTGGCGGACTGGCTGGCGATGGGCTTGCCGCAGACCTTGCCCCTGGCGGTGGTGTGCCAGCATCGGGGCTGGCCGGCCCGGGCGAACAACAGGCGCAGGTAGTCATAGATTTCAGTGGTGGTGGCGACGGTGGAGCGGGGGTTGTGGCTGCTGCCGCGCTGTTCAATGGCGATGGTCGGCGGCAGTCCCTCGATTTCTTCGAGGTCGGGTTTCTGCATCTGTTCGAGGAACTGGCGGGCGTAGGCGGACAGGCTTTCGACGTACTTGCGCTGTCCCTCAGCGTAAATGGTGTCGAAGGCCAGTGAACTCTTACCGCTGCCGCTCATGCCGGTGATGACGATGAACTGATCGCGGGGGATGTCAATGTCGATGCCTTTGAGGTTGTGCTCGCGGGCGCCGCGGATGGAGATGCAGTTTCGGGCCATGGTCACGTCTTCCGCCCCTTCCGGTGGCGTTGGCGGTTCCGGCGGATCGGGCCGGAGTGAATCGGTCATGCTAACGCGCCGGGTGAACCGTCGCCAGCGGGCAGTTGAGGCGCTGCGGGCGCGGGCGGTGGGGCGACCGAGAGTGGTGTTCCCTCTGCCCCAGGTGGGCACGAGGGTTAGGGCGAGGGGCTCGATCCCAACGCCTTCGTGACGCTGAACCTTTCACCCCAGTCCTCTGCCGGGAAGGAGCAGGGGGGACGCAGACGCCACCTTGCGGTCGCCTTGCCGCAAAGCGTCTTCCAGGCGACCCCGCACAAGCGGGTCGCGCCGGCGCTGGAGAGTTGCCCGTTTGCGTCGGTGCGGTTAATCTTTTCGGCCTGAACCGGTGCCCCGGGTTCCAAGCGCCATGTACTTCAATCTGGTCGACGCCATCCTGGAGCAGACCGACGAGCGGATCGTGACCACCAAGGCGGTGACGAATGCCGAGGAATACCTGACCGAGCACTTCGCCGGTTTCCCGGTGCTGCCGGGTGTGATGATGCTCGAGGCGATGGTTCAGGCGGCGCGGCGGCTGCTTGCCCGGCGCGACGGGGCGGGCGAGGGGCACTGGGTGGTGGCGGAAGTGCGGAATGTGAAGTACGGTAACATGGTTCGCCCCGGGCAGGTGCTCAAGGTAACGGTCGAACTGATTGGCGGCGAAGACGGGCAATGGAAATTCAAAGGCACCGGCGAGGTGGACGGCCAAACGGCGCTGGGCGGCCGATTCGTCCTGCGCCCCACCGTCGACCCGCCGGGCCATTGACCGAATCGGCAATCAGCCCGCGTGAGGCGAGGCTACTGGAGACGAAATACATGACCATGAGCCAGGAAGAAATCTTCGAGAAGGTGCAGGAAGTGCTGGTCGATGCGCTGGGCGTGGACGAGGACGAGGTGACCCCCACGGCCAGGCTGACCAGCGACCTGGGCGCCGAGTCAATCGACTTTCTCGACATCGTGTTCCGCCTCGAACAGGCGTTCAGCATCAAGATCGAACAGGGCGAACTGTTCCCCGACAACGTGCTGCAGGATGAGCAGTACGTGCAGAACGGCAAGGTGACCGAGAAGGGCCTGGCCGAGTTGAAGTCGAAGATGCCCCACGCCGATTTCAGCGACTTCGAGCAGGACCCGGACGTGCAGAAAGTGGGCGAGATCTTCACCGTCGACGCGGTGGTCAAGTTCGTGCAGAGCAAGTTGGCCTAAGCGCGCAGAGGCCAGCGCGAAACGCGGACAGCCTCGCATCGTTTCGCGTTCCGAGTTCCGAGTTCCCATCATGCGCTGGATGTGGATCGATCGCATTCTGGAGTTGGACAAGGGCCGGCGATGTGTGACGGTCAAGAACATCTCGCTGGCTGAGGAACAGTTGCGCGATCATTTTCCACGCCTCGGCGATCGTGATTCCAGGCCCCTCCAGCCGGCGCCGCTGATCATCGAGGGTATGGCCCAGACGGCGGGCATCCTCGTCGGCCACGTCCGCGGATTCAAAGAGAAAGTCATCCTCGCCAAGATCGGCAAGGCGACGTTCGACTGCGACGTGTCGCCCGGCATGACGCTGTTCTTCGAGGCGAACATCGTCCGCCTCGACGACGCCGGCGCGGCGACATCGGGTGCCGTTTTCCTGATGGACCATTCAATCGGCTCGACCGAACGCGTGAAAATCGGCGAGATCGACCTGATGTTCAGCCACATCGACCGCAACCTGCGCGGCCTGCCGTTCCCCGAGCACAACTTCGTGTTCACCGATCAGTTCTTCGACCTGATGCGCAACAGCAATATTCCGCTGGAGTAGGTTGGCGCCCGGTTGAATGGTTCAGGGGGCCAATGGACCGAACAGAATCCCTTCAACCATTCACACCTGCCCCAGCGTCGACTCCAACACGTCCAGCGCCGCGTTCAGGTGGGCCGGACTGCCTTCCTGACGCAGGTACGCCGGGGCGCTGGCGGCGACAAGCACGCGGCGGACGTTCGCCAGTTCCGCCCAGTGGTCTTCGACGGGCAGTTCGAGCGCCCGCCGCTGTTGAGCCAGGCCGTTGGTGATCTTGTAGTCGCCCACCAGGTCGCGCCGGGCCCAGAACAGGTGTTCGAGATAGACCGCATCCTCGATCCAGTTGCCGGGGCGGACCTCCGCGAAGTCGAACAGCAGCGCCGGTCCGCCGGGCGGGGGATTGCGGGTCATGGCGTTGGCCGGGTGGGCGTCGCCGTGGCGCCACTGCTTCGCATCGCGCGCATCCCACTGTTCGAGCATCGCGCCGAGTTTCTTGTTCAGCTTTTTCAGCGCCCCGTTCCACCGCTGGGCGAACGGCAGAGACTGTTCCTTGACCGCCTTGCGGGCGCGCTTGACGATGCCGGGCCAGTCCTCGGCATCCGGCTCGCGGTCGACGGGGGTCTGGGACGCGGCGGCGTAGAACCGGCCAATCGCCTCGACCATCAGCGGCCACTGCGCCCCGTTCCACGCCGGACCCAGCGGACCGTGCGGCAAACGCTCCATCACCACCCACGCCAGATCGTAACCGCCCAGCACCGTGTCGCCGGCGTACAGCCGCGGCACCACGTCGCCGTGGGCGTGCTCGTCCGGTTGCAGCCGCTTCAGCCAGCGCAGTTCCTGCGGCGGCACGGGTAGCTTCACCACCACCGGTTCAGTCGATCCATCATCGCCTCGCCACGCCGCGTAACCGGTCAGCGCCCCGCCGCGCTGCCAGTCCGTGCGGAACCAGTGAAGACCGCCGAGGCGGCCGTCGCACGCCGCCAGCAGAACCGGCTCGAGCTGGGCACCGAAGGGTGTGAACGATGAAGGATCAGTCATGCGAGCGTCAGAAAAGCAGGAAAACAGGGAAACGGAAAGGATGACGGTCACCGCGGCAAGGCATCACGTTGATCGGCGGGTTCCTGCTTGCACCATGGTCCATTGCTTGCGTTCATTCGGGGCGGGCATAGCGGGCCATGGCGATGTCGATCAGCGAAGCGAGCATCTCGTTCAGCGGCGTGAAGTTGCCCTTTTGCATCAACTCGGCGTTGTACTTGCGCGAAAGCCGATCCAACTCCGCCGCCCGCAGGTGATTTTCGATCTGGGGGTACACTTCCGACAGCGACACACGCTGGGCGCCCTTGACCTCGTCCACACACACCCACACGAAGCCGTCTTCGGTTGCGATGCGGCCGGTGTGTTCGCCTTCGCTCAACGCCCGCACCGCTTCATTGACCTGCGGCCACTTGAGGCTGGCGAACTGGGTTAAGCGCGTCTTGAACGGCGGCAGCAATCCGCCGCGGGACGCCAGGCGCTTGCTGTGTTCCTTGGCCACCTGTTCGAACGCCGCCCCCGACGCCAGCGCCGTGTCCACCGCCGCCGCCTCCGTTTCGGCATCGACCATGATCATCCGCACCGCGATGGTCGGCTCGGGGTTGTACTCGTCCTGGTGCATGTTGTAGTACCGCTCCACCTTCCGGCGCGAAACGTGAATCTTTGGATACAGCTTTTCGTGCAGGTACTTTTCGACCAGCACCTGCTGACGCTTGGCTTCAAGGTATTCGTCCAGTGTCATGCCGCGCTGCTGCTGCAGGCCGCGCTGGGCCATCGCCTCCGACCCGAAAAACTGGGCGAGAATCTTCTCGCGCTCCGTGCGCAACATGCCCAGCAGGCCGATCTGCTGTTCGGGGGTCAGAGAGCTTTCGGCTTCGGCGAGGATCAGTTCGCTTTGCACCTTCGCCCGCAGGTGCTGGGTAAGCAGTTCGATGACCTGCCGGCGGAATTCGCCGCGCGGCGTGGTGGCGCCCAGGCGAATCAGACTCTCTTCGCCGATCTGCTCGAAAATCTCGCTGGCGTAGACCGGCCGACCGTTGATCTGGCCCACCATCGCGTCGACGGTCATGCGATAGACCGAACGGTCCGCCGCGCCCAGTCCTTCGGTCACCGTTTCGTTGGGCGAATCGGCCGGGCGATCGGCGGTCTGGGGCTGGTAAGTCGGCGGCGGCGCCGGCGGTGTCTTGTCCCCGCCGCAACCGGCCAACGCCATCAACAGGCCCAGTCCGGCCATCGGCACCCAAATCGCTCGATGAATCAACGCGCAGCCTCCGCCAGGGGAATCGTCAACGCCATGAGTGTAAGACCCCGGCCAAGGCGTGACAATGCCAAAGCGCCACGAGACGGGCGTCTGAAACGTTTCCCCCGCCGGGGGAGGGCCCGGCGCATTCGCGATCCGCATCGGCGGACTCTATACTGCCCGAAGAAACACGCGAAAAACCCACGGGAGCGATCATGAACCATTCCGACGAATCCAAGCCGAAGATCGAGATCGAAGGCAACTGGAAATCCCAGGTCCAGGCCGAGAAGAAGAAGTTGAAAGAGGAATCGAAGGCTGAAGCGCCCAAGTCGGACAGCGACTGGAAGGCGCAGGCCCGTGCGGAAAAGGCGCGTCTGGCCCAGCAGGCCGGCGCGGAGGAGCAGGGCGAAGGCGCGGGCGGTCGGCAGATGCCCCCGGCTGACTTCAAGACCATGATCAGCACCATGGTCACCCAGGCCATGCTTGCCATGGGCGCGGTGCCCGATCCGCAGACCGGCCAGCGCTACCTGATTCTCGACCTGGCCAAGCATCATATCGACATGCTCGGCGTGCTGGAGGAAAAGACCCAAGGCAACCTGACCGAGGAAGAGGAGCAGATGCTCACGCAGACGCTGCACGAGTTGCGCCTGCACTACGTGGAGATTTCCAAGGCGGCGGCGGAAGGGCGGCTTCGCACCGCGCCGGGGTCGCAGGCCGGCGGCGAGGCCGACATCAACCCCGCCCCGCCCTCCGGGCCGCAAGCTTAATCGCTCTCGGCCATATTTGGGCAACAGACGCAGCAAGATCTGGAACCGCGGCCGTCCGCTCCTATCATGTTCTGGCCCGCCCGTGGCGGGTCTGATGCACAAGGATCGTCCGACGTGAGCCAGCCTACCCGCCCCGATCAATCGGCCCTCAGCCGTTACCACTTCCTGCTTCGCCGACTGCATTCGCTGACCGGCCTGATCCCCGCGGGCCTGTTCCTGGGCTTTCACCTGTTCACCAACTTCCAGATGCTCGTGGGCGACTTCCAGCATGAAGTTGACTTCATCCACAACATGCCCGCGCTGTGGTTCATGGAGATCGCCATCTGGCTGAGCATCGGCTTCCACGCGGCGCTGGGGCTGGGGTACACCTTCGTCGGGGCCAGGCCCAACGCCCGCGCGTATCCCTACGCCGATAACTGGCGATACACGCTGCAGCGCGTTACCGGCATCATCGCGCTGGCGTTTATCCTGATTCACGTGGCCCATTTCCGCTGGCGGATCGAGATGCTCGGCGTGCTTATGCCGTTCTATGCCGAAGGGCCTGACGGCCTGCCCCTGGCCCATGCCACCACGTCTTTGACCCTCCAGCACGTTGGCGTGACGATCTTCTACCTCCTCGGCGCGTTGAGCGTGGTTTATCACTTCGCCAACGGGCTGTGGACGATGGCGATCACGTGGGGGCTGACTATCAGCGTGGCGGCCCAGAGGCGTTGGGGCAGGGTGTGCGCGGTGGTGGGCGTCGCGCTGGCGGTGTTTGTGGTCGGTTCGCTGATCGGGGCGTGGCGGTATGATGTGAGCGACCGGGAAATCGAAGCATTCGAGCAGATGCGACAGGGCGATCTGCCGGCGCGTGAGGAATGGCACTGATGGTTAAGCCGGATCAACGGGTCATCATCGTCGGCGGGGGGCTGGCGGGTCTGGCCGCCGCGGCGCGGGTGGCCGAGGAAGGCGTGCCGGTCGACCTGTTTTCGCTGGTGCCGGTCAAACGTTCGCACAGCGTCTGCGCCCAGGGCGGGATCAACGCCACCAATGAGGTCGCCCGCCAGCAGGGCTACAGCGAATGGATCCACATGGACGAAACGCTGTACGGCGGTGACTTTCTCAATCATCAGCCGCCGGTGTACGAGATGACCCACTGGGCGCCGAAGATCATCGACCTGCTCGACCGGATGGGCGTTCCGTTCAACCGCACGCCCGAGGGCCGGCGCGATCTGCGCCTGTTCGGCGGGAGCCTTTACAAGCGGACGCACTTTGCCGGGGCGACGACGGGTCAGCAGTTGCTTTACGCGCTGGACGAACAGACGCGCCGGCAGGAAGCGGCGGGGCGGGTGACCAGGTACGAGTTCTGGGAGTTTCTCCGGCCGATCATCGAGGCAGGCGACAACGGGCCGATCTGCCGCGGGATCGTGGCCCAGGACATGCGGACGATGGAGATTCGCAGTTTCCGCGCCGACGCGACGGTGCTGGCGACCGGCGGCTGCGGGACGATCTTCGGCAAGAGCACCAACAGCGTGATCTGCAACGGTGCCGCGGCGGCGCGGGCCTACCGGGCGGGGGCGTGGCTGGGCAATCCCGAGTTCATCCAGGTCCATCCGACCGCCATTCCCGGCGAGGACAAGTGCCGGTTGATGAGTGAATCGGCCCGCGGCGAAGGCGGCCGCGTGTGGGTGCCCCGCAAGAAGGGCGATGACCGGCGGCCGAACGAAATCCCCGAAAACGAACGCTGGTACTTTCTCGAAGAAAAATACCCGAAGTACGGCAATCTCGTACCGCGCGACATCGCCACCCGAGAAATTTTCTTCATCTGCCAGGAAGGTCACGGCATCGGCGGCGGACGCATGGTCTACCTCGAGTGCACACACCTGTCCGACGAGACCAAGCACAAGCTCGACGGCATCTTCGAAATCTACGAAAAGTTCACCGGTGACGACCCGCGCGAAGTGGCGATGAAGATCTTCCCATCGGTGCATTACACGATGGGCGGGCTGTGGACGACGTACACCGCGCAGGAAAAGCAGCCGGTACACGGCGACGAGGGGCGGGCGGTGGGTATGAAGATCGGCGCGCCGGACAACATGATGACCAACATCGCCGGGCTGTACGCGTTCGGTGAGGTGAGCTACCAATACCACGGCGGCACGCGGCTGGGGGCCAATGCGCTGTTGAGCTGCATCTTCGACGGTATCTTCTGCGGGCCCAGCGTGGTGAACTACCTTGCCCAACGCCTCGAAGCCGGTGACATCGCCGAAAAGGTGCCTGACCCCCTTTGGGGGCGGGCCGCCGATGCCGAGCGCGACAAGATGAAGCGCCTGGTTGAAGGGGCGGGCGGTGAGAATCCCTACGCCATCCACGAAGAGATGGGCGAATGGATGACCGACCACTGCACCGTGGTCCGCACGGACGAGAACATGCGCAAGCTGCTGGATCGGCTGGGCCAGTGGAAGCAGCGCTACGAACGGGTGACACTCGCGGACACGGGCATCTGGACGAATCAGAATCTGAGCTTCACGCGGGCGCTGGGCGACATGCTGCGTTACGCCGAGGCAATTGTGGTGGGGGCGCTGGGGCGGACTGAATCGCGCGGCAGCCACTTTCGGCTGGACTACCCCGACCGCGACGATCGGCAGTTCCAGCAGACCACCATCGCCAGCTACGACGCCCAGCACGATCGGCCGGACATCCGCTACGAGTACATCCCCACCCCCATGGTCGAACCCCGGGCCCGCACCTACGGCCTGGTGGAATCGAACGGGACATCGGCGAAGAATGCATCGAGGTCAAAGGGATGACGCACGACACAGGACCCAACCCCCGCCCATGATTGCCGCCCACGAACAGACCGAACGCACCATCCGCCTGAAGATCAAGCGCCAGGACAAGCCGGATACCTCGCCTTACTGGCAGGCGTTCGCGATTCCCTACCGCCCGAACATGAACGTCATCAGTTGCCTGCAATACATTGCCGGTCATCCGGTCACCGCCGAGGGCGAGAAGACCACGCCGGTCGTGTGGGACTGCAACTGCCTGGAAGAAGTGTGCGGCGCGTGCACGATGGTGGTCAACGGGCACGTGCGTCAGAGTTGCTCGGCTTTGGTGGATGATCTGCTGGAAGACGAACCGCGGATCACGCTCGAGCCGATGACCAAGTTCCCGGTGGTGCGCGACCTGTTCGTCGATCGCTCGCGGATGTTCGGGGACCTGAAGAAGACCGAAGGCTGGGTGCCGATCGACGGGTTGTATTCGCTGGGCCCGGGGCCGGCCGAATCGCCGGGCCACCAGGAAGTACGCTACGCGCTGTCGCGCTGCATGACGTGCGGCTGTTGCCTGGAGGTCTGCCCGCAGTACACGCTGACCAACCAATTCGTAGGCGCTTCGACGATCAGCCAGGTCCGCTATTTCAACACCCACCCGATCGGGGCGCACAACGCCGGCGAACGCCTGGACGCGATGATGGCGCCCGGCGGCATCGCCGATTGCGGCAACGCCCAGAACTGCGTGAAGGTCTGCCCCAAGGAAATCCCGCTGACCGAGTCGATCGCCGACGTCGGCCGCATGACCACGATTCACTCGATCAAACAGTTCTTCCGCGGGAAATGAGCGGCGTGCCCGGGCTGAAGTGAACTTCGCGGTGCCGGCAACGTATGGCTGTTGTGCCGTAGCCGCAACTCATGGGCTGAGCGGGGCGCTTATGCGCGTGTGGAAACTCCATGCCTGGATGACCGTGGCCCTGCTTGTGCCGGCGGCGTTGTTCGTGGTCTGGCTCTCATGGGGGCCGATGCTCTATGGACTCAGCGGCAAGCTGCTGACGTGGTCCTTCCCTAGGTACAACAGCGTGGGCTATGCGGTGGGTTCCATTCACACGGCATACATGG
>CAYNCM010000010.1:0-54610 GCA_964395825.1 uncultured Planctomycetaceae bacterium | reverse complement strand
GCCGGGGGCCGCGGGCCTGCGGATGCTCGGGGGGATGGGCTGCCGCGGGGGTGGAGACCGGGGCGCAGATGGGTGATGGGGGGCTGGGGGCTGGCGCGGCGTGAGCCGGGGGTTCGGCCAAGGCTGCCGGGCTCCTGTTGCTCGCCCGCACCAGCCGGGACAAACAGATGCATGTGGCCCAGGCGTATCGCACGGCAAGCTCGTGCGTTCTGATCGCCGTTCGTCTCAACCTGGCCGGGCCAGCGCGGCCGGGCTGCTGGCGGAAAGCGCTTATCGGGCTTCCTTGACGAACAGGCCCGTGATGCGATCGGACTGGTCGAGGGTGATGGTGAACAGAAGCATTCGGCCGGTCGTGGTGCGGGCGTGGACCTGGTAGCAAAACTGGTTGTCGGGCAGTCCGAGCGTGATGCGGTTGTGCTGCGTGACCGCTTCGAGCGACCCGACGCGGGCCCGCAGGGGATTCATCACGTCGGCAAGCTGGCTCTGGGGCAGTGCGGCGGCCATGGTGGCATCGAAACGCTCGACCACCGGATCGTAGCGCCCCTTGAGCAGTTGATCGATGATGAGGGTCATCGTCGGACCCACGTTCTGCCAGACGGGATCGGCCGGTTGGGATTCAGGCTCCGGTTGAGGCTCGGGCTCGGGCCGGGTGGGTGGAGCCTGGGCTTCGGCGGACTTCCGTTCCCGGTTTGGGCTTTCGTCGGCATCCCGACCTTCGCTTTGCTCAGGCTCGGCCAGGGCAACGGGGGCGGGTTGAGGCTCGGGCTGGGCTTGGGGTTCGGAATCCGGGCCTTCGGCGGACGTCCGACCTCGGCCTGGGGATTCCCGGGCGGAGGCGGGGGTGGGGGCGATAGGCAAAGAAATCGCAGGGGCCCTTGGGGCGTTACGGATGTCCTGAAGGAGGAACTCGACGCGGGTGTTGGACTGAATCTGCAACATCAATCCCACGCCCACCATCACCACGAGCACGGCCAGGAGAATTTCACTGAGTCGGGAGTTCATGTTCGGCTCCGAAACCGGTGGTCAGCACTTGCTGGTATTCTACCGTGATGTGGACCTGGCTACAGCCTTGGCGGGTCGGGGGGCGGCGTGGGCTGGGGGCGCGGGGCGAACGTGCGGCGGCCCGGCGCCTGCGGCGAACGGGCTATCGCATCCTTGCCCGCAACCTGCGCTCAAAGCTGGGCGAGATCGACATCCTCGCCGAGCACCGGGGCACGCGCACGATCGCGGTGGTGGAAGTGAAGACGACCGAATCCGACGATCCGCCGCCGGAAGAACACGTCAACGCCGCCAAGCAGCGGAAGCTGACGCAACTGGCCGGCCACCTCGTGCGGCGGCACGGATTGGAGGATCGCGCGGTGCGGTTCGATGTGATCGGCATCGTCTGGCCGACCGGCGCCACGCGGCCAGCGAGACTGACCCATCACGAAGGGGCATTCGAGGCGCGGTTCTAGTGCCGTGTCTGCCGTTGATCTTCGGCGGGAAGTTCAGCCGCCAGCCGAAGGCGAGCGCGGTGTCGAAGCGCTCCCCCGCGGGTCGCGGCCAAAACCGATTCCCGAATCTTGGGTGCAGACGCAATACTAGGCAAGCGAGGTCAGCGGTCAGAGGTTCAAGGCAAAGTCGCGCGGTCGGATTGAAGTCTGGCGGGCGGCGCGAAGTGCCTCCGCCCCTTCCTGAACCCCGAACCCGGACCGCTGAACCCCGAATTCCACCCCCGGCCCCGGCCCTATTCCGCCTCGATGTAGGGAATGCGATAGGTCACCAGCAGGTCGCCGGTTTCGGGATCGAGGGTGTCGGTGCGTTCGACGAGGCCTTGGGGGTCGGGCCGGAGCGTGTCGCCGTCGGGGCTGGTGATGGTCTGGAGGATTTCGGCGGGGCTGCGTTCCCATTCGAGTTGCTGAATGGTATTTCGGGCGCAGGCGGGAACGCGGTAGGTCATGCCGTAGTAGGTGACCGGCCGATCGCCGGTGGGATTGGTCCAACCGCGGTCGGTGGTCTGGTAAAGCAGGGCTCCGCCCATGGTGTGAATCCTTTTTCGGGGGTACGGGCTATTGCCGGTCGTAAAGACGATTGTCTTCGCCGAGGAAACCGTTGTCGGGCCAGCCCTGGAAGCCGAGCATGGCCGCCGAGGCGTCGGATCGCTTGGCGCGGGTGCGGGTGGTGGTGACGTGGCTGTCGGCCCAGGCGACGTTGGTGGTGTCGGCGTGTCGATAGGCCTGACCGCCGGCGTGGATGCCCATCGCGCCCAGCGGGCTGCCGTCGTAGGGCGCGCGCATGAACTTGTTGGCCCCCGCGCCGTAGCCGCCGTCGCCGATCAGGGCCGTGTCGGCCGGCTGACCGAGCTGCGACATCCGCGCCGGCGCCCGCGTCATCCCGCCCCAGGTTCCTTCGTGCTGCCCCCGGCCGATGTAGGTCGTGTTGTAGTTGTAGCCGGTGTACTCGTCGGCGGACGTATTGCTGTTGCCTTTGAAGCTGGGGCACTGCTGGACTTCGTAGCTGCTGGTGAACGACCAGATGATGCCTGGGCGGGCCTCGCCGTGCTCGGTGATGGTGTCCCAGTTGTGGTTGACCATGTTCGGCCCGATACCTTCGGTGTAGTAGGCGATCGGGAAACTGCCGCGATACTCGACGGTGTAAGCCGCCATGGCGGTGGCGATCTGCCGGGCCCGACTCTGGCAGGTGGCGCGACGGCCGGCTTCCCGCGCCGCGGCCAGCGAAGGCAGCAGAATCCCCAGCAGCAGCGCAATGATCGCCACCACCACGAGTAACTCAACAAGGGTGAAACCATGTGGAGTGGTCCTGCCTTCGGCTCTGAGGCTCAGGCTCGAAGAGAGCCTGCCGAAGGGCCGTTCCACCAGAGAAAAATCGCTTCGTCGCATGATCGTCATCGAAAGGCTGGACAAAGCCCACCCATCGCAATGGGTGGGCCCTGCCGCGCGCGGTTAACGCCGCCGCCGGCGCATCGTCGCCAAGGCCCCGATCGCCAGCAGCGTCAGTGTCGCCGGTTCGGGGATCGGATCGCCGACCAGGCCGTTGTTAATCACCACCGCGTCAACCGCCATGTTCAGCGAGGTCAGTTCGTCGCCGTCGTCGGCCAGGGAAAAACGGATGTAGCCGACCTGCGTCAGGCCCGTCGTCGAAAGGTCCAGCCACGTGCCGCCGGCCGTACCGTCGAACGCGGCGATGGTGTCGGCGAAGTCCAGCCCGTCGAAGATCGAATGGCCGCCGGCCGGGTCGAACGGTTCGCCGAACGCGGCGACCACCGGGTCGGCCGGGGCCGCCGGGTCGAACGGTCCGGCGACGTTGGTGTAGTAGTTGGTGGGCATGTCGAACGTAACCATGCCCAAGTCCACCCAGGTCATCCCGTCTTCGCTGACTTCCACGCCGGCGGACTTGCTGCTGAGGGTGATGGCGGGGTCGTAATTGGTTCCGGGCGACTTGGTCGAATCGGAAAAGCTGGCGTCGGCCAGGCCGGCCACGCCGTGCACGCCGATCTCCAGGCCACTTCCCACCACCGCGTAGTGCTGCAGCCGCAGCGCCAGGTGGCCACCTTCGCCGATCGAGCAGATTTCGTCGATCTCATACGGCGGGCTGAAGGGGTTGACCACGTTGGGCCAGTCGGCGTTGGTCTCGCCGGTGACATCGTCCGGCGCCCCCAGCGCCGACTGCGGATCGGTCAGCGGCACGTTGTCCGGCCATCGCAGCGCCGGGGTCGAACCGGCGTCGTAAGACACCACCGCCCCGGCCCACGAGGCGCCCTCGGCCGACGACGACACCATCACCGCCACGACCACCAGGGCGATACACATACGAATCTTCATGATGCTCTCCCGGTTCTGATTCGCGCAGAACCTTGTTCGGATCCCGTTCCCATAAAACAACATGCCCGGTCCTCGTGAAGACGACCGGGTCCATTGCGCTGCTCGGGATCGAATAGCAGGGCCTGCCCGGTGCGTCCCGTACCGCGAGGACACACATACTCGGTGTGGCAGGCAGGTCTTCCGGCTCAGGCCAATCCCGGCTTGTTGCTTCCGGGGGTCCGGTCGCCTTCCCATCGATGCGTTGCACATCGACAGTGGCTTGCTTGACCGGACGCATGGCCATCACGGCGGCGCGTCCGCGGGAGAATTGAAGCACGAACCGTGGTTCGTCCTGGCCCGAATCATACGGACCGGGCACCGCCCGGCTCGCTCGGGGCTTCGCACTCCGCTTCCCTTTTTCGGTCCCGACGGGTCGGGACACCTGTCACGGCGACAAACTTACCGCACCGAACGGCCGACGGCAAGATTCATTCTTCCGATTGGCCGGAAAAACTTTGACAGGTCAGCGTCATCGCCCCGTCGGACAGGGCCACGTCGAGGATGTGCACCCGCCGCTCATGGCCGACGGGAAGGATCAGATCCATCTGTTCGAGCTTGCCGGCGGCGGCGGTGACCGCTTCGGCGCGGGCCCGCGGCTCGGAACCGAAACGCTGGATCAACATTTCCAGAATCCCCCGCGGCAGCGGCAGCCGTCCGCCCTTGATCCCGCGCAGCTTCACCCCTGCCGCGTCGTTGGGGCCTTTGATCGGCTCGAATTCGGCGCTGACGATCCGCGTGCGGCTGTCCTGTTCCACTTCCGCCGCCAGGGCCAGGTACTTCGGCGTGATGCCCACCATGACCCGCTTGAACCCCGCCGGCAGGCGCGACGGCAAACCGCGCTCCGCCAGCCACGGCCTCTGATTCCGAAGCCACTTGTCGCTGCGCGTGTCGATCCACGCGTTGATCTCGTTCTGCGTCAGCGTCAGCGTCCAGACTTCCCCATCTTCGCGCGGTTGGGTGAACAGCCCGGGCAAACGGTTCTCCAAAGCCAGGCCTGCCTGTTCGCGCTGGCGGCGCTGGTGGTCATCGCCCGGGTCGGTCGGCTGCCAGTACCCCGGCGGCGTCCGGACCAGCCACACCATGGCCCCTCCGCCGATCAACACGGTCAACAGCAAGCCCGCCAGCACCCACCGAATGACTCGTCGACGTTTGGCCATGTTGATGCCCCGGGCAAGACAGAAGACAGCCGGCAAAAGGAAAGGGATGACAGCGCCTCTGGGCTTTTGCCTTCGCCCTTCCGCCTTACCGGTTGAATCGTTCGATAATCAGCGTGTTGTTCTGTCCGCCGAATCCGAAGCTGTTGCTCAGGCAGATATCCACCTGCATCTTCCGCGCTTCGTTGGGCACGTAATCGTGCGGGCAGTTGGGGTCGGGCGCGTCGAGGTTGATCGTCGGCGGGACGAGGCCGTCGCGGATCGCCAGGATGCACACGATCGCTTCGACTGAACCGGCGGCGGCGATCAGGTGTCCGATCATGCTCTTGACCGAGCTGATCGGCGGCACGCCCTTGGCGCACCGGCCGAACACGTCGCCAATCGCCTTCGATTCGATCTTGTCGTTCTCCTCGGTGCTCGTGCCGTGGGCGGAGATGTAGTCGACGTCGTCGGGCGTTCGGCCGGCGTTTTCGATGGCGAACTGCATGGCGGTGCGCGGTCCGCGGCCTTCGGCGTGCATGTCGGTGATGCGGAACGCATCGGCGCCCGAGCCGTAGCCGGTGATTTCACCGAGAATGTTCGCCCCGCGCGCCGTGGCGCGGTCGAGGGTTTCGAGGATGACGATGCCCGCCCCTTCGCCGAGCACGAACCCGTCGCGGGTGCGGTTGAACGGGCGCGAGGCGCGGGCCATGTCGTCGTTGCGGGTGCTCAGGGCGGTCAGGCGATTGAACCCGGTCAGCCCGAACGGATGGATCATCGTGTGCGCCCCGCCGCAGACCATCACGTCGGCGTCGCCGCGGCGGAGGATTTCGACCGCTTCGCCGATCGCCTGGGTGCTGGCGGCGCAGGCGGTCAGGCAGTTGTACGCCGGGCCGTACACCTCCAGCTCCGTCGCCAGGTGGTTCAGGCACATGTTCGCTTCCTGTTCCATCTCACGCCACAATGTCAGGCGCTCGCGGGCGGCGGCAACCCACCGGACCGCGTCGATCGACCGCGTCTCGCCGTCCCATCCCGCCGCGCCGCAGGCCACGTAATTCTTGAAGTCGAGCAGCCCTTCCCCGCTGCCCAGGTAGATGCCCACGCGGTTCGGATCGAGCGCCTCATCATCCTCCAGGCCGCTATCGGCCCAGGCCTTCCGCGCTGCGCCCAGCGCGAAGCCGGTGTTCCGCTCGATGTGCTGGTGACGCTCGGGATGGCGCACGTGTTCGGGCCACTGGTAATCGTCGTTGACCTGCGCGGCGAAGGTGGTGGGAAAGGTCGAAGCATCGAAATGGGTGATCGGCCCGATGCCGCACTCGCCGGCCAGCATCTTCCGCCACACGCCCTCGATGTCGAAGCCCAGCGGCGTGACCCACCCGATTCCCGTGGCCACGATGCGCTTGCGCGACGAGTCGCGAGTCTTCAGTCGTGAGTCTTCAGTCGTGCGAGGGTTTTCGGTCATCACGAGGTTGATTCCCGTTTCAACGAATGGATCAAGCCGGTCAGAACTCGGCAGGTTTCGTCATCGTGATCGATCGCATCGGCCAACGGAAACGCTGAGTTTCCGATGATTTCGACTCATGGCCGACGACCTCCCACTCAAACTCAACGCTCAAGACTCACACCGCAAGCCTCACGCCCTGCCCACGATCACGGCGGTGTTCTGTCCGCCGAGGCTGGAAGAGCAGACGAGCACGCGCTGGAGTTTGGCCGGCTGCGACGGGGCTTCGGCGGCGTTCAGGCCGTCCAGCGGCTGGGGGCAGTTGATCCGCGCGGGCATCTTCTGTTCGCTCAAACAGCGGGCGGCGAAAGCGATGTCAATGCCGCCGGCGCCGGCGCCGCAGTTGCCCACATAGGGCTTGCTCGACCACAGGGGAATCCCGCTCAGCCGGTCGCCGAACACCGTCTTCAGCGCCGCGGCTTCGGCGGTGTCGAACGCCGGTATCGCCGACCCGAACGGGATAATCAGGTCGATCTCGTCGGCCTGGACATTTGAATCGTTCAGCGCGGCCCCGATCGCCGCGACCATGCCCTTGCCTTCGGGGTCGGGCTCCAGGCCGTTGCGTTCGGACGTGACGGTGTGGCCGGCGCCGTAGCCGAGCAGTCGGGCGTAGATCCGCGCGCCGCGCGGTTCCGCGGTGTCACCCGCTTCGACCACCAGGATGCCCCCGCCCTCGCCGATCGCCGTGCCCGAGGCGCTGCGGTCGAACGGGCGAACCGCGCCGGCGGGATTATCGTTGCCGTCGCACGCCAGGCGGCCGGTCACCATCTGGCGGTAGAACGCCATGGGGTTGATCTTGCTCTCCGCCCCGCCGCAGAAACACATGTCCGCGGCGTGGCGCTGAATGACACGGATCGACTCGCCGATGCTCAGCCCGCTCGACGCCTCGCCACACGTGATCGTGTTGCTGGGTCCCTGGGCGTCGTGGATGATCGTCACGTGGCAGGCCAGCATGTTCGGCAGATACTTCAGCAACCACAGGGGCGTCAGCGACGCCATGCCCTCGGCGCCCCACCTGTGGATGTCGAATTCGTTGTCGTCGGTGAAGGAACTGGCCATGGCGCGGGTCAGCTCGTCGAGGTCGGCGGCGATGAGCCCGGCGCCGATGTTCACCCCGCAGCGCGTGCCTTCGTAGGTGCGCCGCTGGTCGGGGTCCGTGCCGGGCGTGGTCAGGCCGGCGTCACGCACCGCGCAGTCCGCGGCGCCCACGGCCAGCTCGATGTCACGGGCCATTACTTTCGTGGCCTTTCGGTAGTGCTTGGGAACGATTTTGTTGACCTTGAAGTCGCGCACTTCGCCGGCGATCCGGGCGTCGAAGCCGCTGGGGTCGAACGCCTCGATGCGGGCGAGGGCGGATCGGCCTTCCACGGCCGCGTCCCACAGCGGTGCCATGCCGCTGCCCGCCGCGGTCAGCGTGCCCAGGCCGGTGATCATCACGTCACGTGCCATCAATGGTTCCTTCTGCTCGGCTTCGCCCAGCCCAGTCCCGGCAGTCTACCGCGCTGCGCCCGGTCGCTCCAACGCCTGCCCTGCGGAGGCCAGCCCATTTGCTCCCCAGCCCCCGTTCTGCTAAACACTCCATTCTTCAAACTCGCCTGACCACCCGCACCACCGCGAGGACTTCCATGACGCTGCGCACCATCGACACCCCCGGCGAGACCGGCTGGTTTACGCATGATCGTTTCGGCCTGTTCATCCACTGGGGCACTTACGCCCTCGCCGCCCGGCACGAATGGGTCAAAAGCCGCGAACGCATCGGCGACGATGCGTACATGAAGTACTTCAAGCACTTCGATCCGGACCTGTACGATCCGAACCAGTGGGCCGCCGCCGCCGCGGGCGCGGGGATGAAGTACTTCGTCATCACCACCAAGCACCACGAGGGCTTCTGCCTGTGGGACAGCGACCTGACCGATTACAAAGCCACCAACACGCCGCACGGCCGCGACCTGCTCGTCCCCATGGTCGACGCCTTCCGCGGACACGACATGAAGATCGGTTTCTATCATTCGCTGATCGACTGGCATCATCCGCAGTACGTGATCGATTATCGCAATCACCCGCGGCGCGAATCGCTCAAGCCGATCGACAACATCTCGGCGCACGGCGGCAAGGCCAACAACTTCAGTGAGTACACCGAAGGCGTCGATCCCAACGCAGGCCGCGACCAGATGAAGTACGCCGATTACCTGCACGGGCAGGTGAAGGAGTTGCTTTCGCGGTTCGGCAAGGTGGACATTCTGTGGTTCGACTTCTCGTTCGTGGACAAGGACCACCGCGAGAACTTCGCCCTGGGCAAGGGCCGCGAGGCCTGGCGCAGCGAACAACTGTACGAGATGATCCGCGACATGGCACCGGACATCGTGCTGAACGATCGCCTGGATCTTCCCGATGGCGGGGGCTGGGACGTGAAGACGCCCGAGCAGTTCCAGCCGCGCATCTGGGTGCACGTCGATGGCAAGCCGGTCGCCTGGGAGGCGTGCCAGACGTTCAGCGGTTCGTGGGGCTACTACCGCGATGAGCACTCGTGGCGCAGCACGGAGCAGTTGATCCACACGCTGATCGACTGCGTGAGCAAGGGCGGGAACCTGCTGCTGAACGTTGGCCCGACCGGCCGGGGCGAATTCGACGAACGCGCGCTGGATCGCCTGGCGGGCATCGGCGCCTGGATGAAGCGGCACGACCGTTCGATCTACGGCTGCACGCAGGCCCCGTCGGAATTCGGCCCGCCGCAGGACGGACGTCTGACCTACCACCCCCACACGAAGCGGATGTACGTGCACCTGTTCGCCTGGCCTTACAAGCACGTGCACCTCGATGGCCAGGCCTGGCTGGACCGCGTGGAGTACGCCCAGTTCCTGCACGATGGGTCGGAGATTCAGATGAAAGGCCTGGAGCCGTGGCAGCTCGAAGCCGGGTCGTCGGTTTCGCCCACCGCCGCCAAACAGCCGACGCTCACGCTGACCCTGCCTCAGACCAGGCCGAACGTGGCCGTGCCGGTGGTGGAGCTGTTCCTGAAGTGACGCCCGCGCCGAGGCCCTCCGCGAGCGGCAGCTCGCGGTAGACCGCCGCGCCCCAACCTGCCTCCGGCACGCGGCGGTGTACAATAAGTTCGGCGGATGTCGTCGCGCCGGAGCATCATCATGGCCCGGAACCTCAGCGAATATCAGAAGGGCATCGTCAAGCGGTACTACGAACACCGGGAGACGATCCAGTCGACGAAGCTGTCGGAGATCGTCAGCGATCTGTGGCTGGCGGACACGTCTTCGGCGAAGGCGAAGCTGTGGAAACGGGCTGAGCAGATTCTCACCCGGGCGGGGGTGAAACAATCGACGGTGCGTCAGATCGTCGGTCGGCGCGACGAAAAGGCGCTGGCGAAGATGGCTTCGCAGGTCGACGCGGGCAGCGCGCCGCAGGAGGCGGCGGAGCAGGATGCGGGTCGGTCCGATGCGGCGCCTGCGGCCCCCGCGCCGCCGGGCGATGCCCGCACAGTCGATCAGTTGCTCAGCCAGCGGGCGGCCGATCGCGGCTACGATTCGCTGGACGAAGAGAACCTCAAGCGGGCGTTGCGGGCGTTCCGCAAGAAACTCAAGGCGATGAAGCTGGAAGACGAATCGCGCCTGGGCAATCGTTACGTGACCTACGGGCGGGAATCGAGCATCACCGGCATCCAGCCGCCGAACGAATACCCCCCCGCGGTATGGAACAGGCTGACCGAGCAGGGCCGACTGCGGAAGACCGGCCAGGGCACGTTCGCCCTGCCGTAGCCGAGTCGACCGCTGGTCCTGATCCGACAGCGAGACTGAAATTGACCGTCGCCCAACGGAGTCGGCAACCATGACCAGACGAATCGTCGTGGGCATTTCGGGCGCCAGCGGCGCGGTGTACGCCCGGCGGCTGCTCGGTCAGCTCGCGGCGGCCGAGGTGGAAACGCACCTGGTCGTCTCGCCGCTCGGACAGCGGCTGTTGCATGACGAGTTAGGCCTGGAAGGGGTGGACCCGGCGGTGCTGGCCGGGCGCGACGATCACCGCATCACGCTGCACCATTACCGCGATGTGGGCGCGCCCATCGCGTCCGGTTCGTTCGTGCATGATGGCATGGTCATCGTGCCGTGCTCGAACAACACGCTCAGCGCCGTGGCCATCGGAGCCAGCGACAACCTGCTGCACCGGGCGGCGAACGTGGCGCTGAAGGAGCGTCGTCGGCTGGTGCTCTGTCATCGGGAAACGCCGCTTGGCCTGGTGGAAATCCGCAACCTGGCCGCGGTCACCGAAGCCGGCGGGATCATCGCCCCGGCCAACCCCGGTTTCTACATGTTGCCTCGCCGCATCGACGACCTGGTCGATTTCGTGGTCGGCCGACTGCTCGACCTGCTCGAAGTCCCCCACGACCTGCACACGCGCTGGGACCAGTCCCCGGCCAACCGTGCCAACCAGTGAACCTCGCCGGCAGCGTTTGGTGGCAAACGAATCGCGCGGCGCCCGACGCCGAACGTGCCGAGGGTTCCCGCTGAGTTCGCCGGCCCACCGCCATCGGCAGACACCGCCGGGCCGATGCCATGGACCGGCTGGCAATGTCAGGGACGGTGGCTTGCCATTGTTCTATCCGAACGTCGGCGGATCGCGGCCAAGCCGGCGAGCGTGAGCAGCGCGAGGCTGGCCGGTTCGGGGATGACGATGAAACCGTTGTTCACGCCGTCGTTCTTGTACAGGCCGAAGTCGACTGAATGGACGCCCGGGCCGAACAGGCTGTTCAGGTGCAGCCAGTCACCGTCGATCCAGGCGTAGACGTTGATGTTGTCGATCAGCAGCGTCGATCCGTCCTGGATGACAAGCCCATCGGGCCCGCCGAGGCCGAACAGGTACAGCGCCTCGGGGCTGGCGCGGTTGCCGTTGTCAATCAGGTCGACCAGGGACACGACGGTCGGCCCGCCATCGCCGACGACCAATCGCCCGAGGCCGAAGTTGCCGCTGTTGCCCGGATCGCCGAGGCCCGAATCGGCTCCGCCGACCTCCAGAAACTGCGGACTGGCGAACGTCCCCGCCCCGTCCATCCGGACAATGCCTTCCGAAGCGTTGAACGCCGTCTCGTCGGTGGTGACGAAGCTGAAGTGGCCGCCGACGCTCAGCCCCCCGCCGGTGGCGACGTTGAACACGCTGGGCGAATCCAACAGCAGCGAACCGGACACCTCCACCGTGCTGGTCAGGTCGTTGATATTGAACGTGGTGTTGCCGGTGACGGTGAAGTCGCCCAGCCGCAACGTGCCTTCGGCGTCGACGTCGAACTTCACGTTGCCGGTGCTGACCGACTCGAGCGCGGACAGGTCGATCGCGGCGCTGCTGCCGACGTGGATGCGCAGGGTGTCGTTGACCCGCCCGCCGCGCAGGGTGGCCACGGCGGAAAGATCGATCGTGGCGCTATCGCTGGCGCTGATGGTCCGGGTCGGCGATCCGCCGTGGTCGATGTGACTGTCGATGGACTCGAGGGCGGACAGATCAAGCACCGTGCCGGGGCCCTGAGCGCTGAAAAAGGTTCCGCTGGAAAAACTGGTACCGGTGTAGTTGGTCACGTTGGGCAGGACGAAGTGCGCCCCGCCGCTGAGGGTGATGAAGCTGTGGTTGATGTCGCCCAGGGACGGCGCGGCAAAGGCTGCGGTGCCGTCGCTGATGTTGATGGTGGTGCTGGTCGCGGAAGTGAGCAGCGGGGCGTTGACACTTCCGCCGGCCGGAACGATGTACGCACCGCCGGTCTGGCTGATCAGCATGGGCAAATCGAGCGTCGATCCCGGCTGCATGTCGAAGAACAGCGAACCGGCGGTCTGCAGATTGGGAATCATCAGATCCACGTCGGTGGTGAACCGGACGTTGTTGGTGGTGGTCGCCAGCGAATCGAGCAGGACGGCCCCGCCGCCGGTCTGTTTGATTTCGACGGTGTCGCCGCCCTGGCCGCCGTGAAGCGTGGCGAGGTTGGACAGGTCGATGGTTCCCCCGCCGGTGGCGGCGATGGTGCGGGTGGGCGATCCGCCCCAGTCGGCCGAACTGTCGATCGTCTGCACGGCGGCCAGGTTCAGCACGGTCGCGCCGCCGTCGGCGCTGAAGAACGTGCCGCCGGAAAAGCCCTGCCCATCGTAGCCGGCCGCGCCGAGAATCAGGTTCGCCCCGCCGGACAGGTTGAAGAAGGTGTTGTCGATGTTGCCCAGCATCGGGGCGTTGAAGACCGAAGCATTGTCGGCGAGGGTTACGCGGGCGTTAGTCAGTTGCGTCAGCGAATCCAGGTTGACCGTGTCCGCGGCGTTGAGGGCGTAGGCCCCGCCGTTCTGCTGATTCAGCGCGGTCAGATTCAGCGTGTAACCGGGATTCAGCGTGAAGGTGAGGTGGCCGGCGGTCTGCAGGTTCGGCAGGCCGAATACCGGCTGATCGCTGACGAAACGAACGTTGTTCGAAACGCTGGTCAGGCTGGCCAGGTTGACCACGCCGCCGGTGGTCTGGCGGACCTCCACGGTGTCCCCGCCGGTTCCGCCGGCAATCGCAACCACGTTACTGAGATCGACCGTTCCGCCGTTGGTCGCGGCGATGGTGCGGGTGGGCGATCCGCCCCAGTCGGCCGCACTGTCGATCGTCTGCACGGTCGACAGGTCGAGCACGGTGGTTCCCCCGTCGGCGCTGAAGAAGGTTCCGCCGGAGAAGCCTTGGGCTTTGTAGTTGGCGGTGTTGATCGCCAGGTTCGCCCCGCCGGACAGGTTGAAGAAGGTGTTGTCGATGTTGCCCAGCACCGGGGCGTTGAAGACCGAAGCATTGTCGGCGAGGGTTACGCGGGCGTTAGTCAGTTGCGTCAGCGAATCCAGGTTGACCGTGTCCGCGGCGCCCAGATGGTAAGCCCCGCCGTTCTGCTGGTTCAGCGCGGTCAGGTTCAGCGTGTAGCCGGGCGAGAGCGTGAAGGTCATGTGCCCGTCGGCGGTGGTCAGGCTGTTGAGGCTGAAGACCGCCTGGTCGGAGTTGAAGTGGATGTTGTTGTTGACGGTGGCAAGATTCGTCAGGTCGATCGTGCCGCCGGACTGTTCGAGAAACTGCGTGGTGTCGCCGCCGGTGCCGCCGTGGACCTGCGTCAGGCCGGACAGGTCCACCGCGCCGTCGTTGATGGCCCGGATGGTGCGCGTGGGCGATCCGCCCCAGTTCTCCGAATCGTTGATCGACTGGAGATTGGCCAGGTTGACCTGCGAACCGGTTCCGTCGGCCGAGATGATGTTGCCGCTGCTGATGCCGGTGCTGGTGTAGCTGGCGGCGCCGATGGTGACGTTGCCCGTACCGTTGACGATCACCTTGGCGGTGTTGCCGGTGAACGACGAGGCGGCGTGGGGCGCGTCAAAGGTGCCGCTGGTGGTGGTGACGATTCCACCGATCGTCGCCGCGTCGAGCACCGAAAGACTCCGCGCCGAATCGATGTTCAGCGTGCTGCCGGCGGCCAACGTAAGCTGATCCACCGTACCCGCCGCGACGTTGTTGTAGTTCACCGTCACGCCGCCGGGGATGTCGACGACATAAGTGTCGACGCCGTTGGCCGGCACTTCGCCGATGTTCCAGTTCAACGGATCGTTGTAGCTCGTTCCATCGCCTCCGCCGGCCGCCCCGACCCACACCGCCGTCTTCTGCAACGCCAACGCCGACGATGCGAGACCCATCACGGCAACCAGCGCGCAGCACAGAACCACGCGCACGTTCCAATTCCTGTTTCTGGACATAGCTCGAACCCTCTCTCGCCCTGTCGGTGCGACGAATGAACAAGTGATTCGGCCGCTCGCACCGCGCGGCTGAATGAAACCATCATACCCCGCCGCCGCCCGCCGCACCATGAGATTCTTGCAAGCAGGTAAACCGATTCCCCGGCTGAACGAACCGGCAACGCCGTTTTCAGGCTAAAATACCCCCATGCGCGTGCTGGCGCTCAATCCGTATCACGGCGGGTCGCATCGGGCGTTCATCGACGGCTGGATCGCCCACTCCCGCCACCGGTTCGACCTGTTCACACTGCCGGCTCATCACTGGAAATGGCGCATGCGGCACGGCGCGATGACCTTCGCCGACGAGTTGAGCGCATCGGTCGCTTCAACGGACCGCCACTTCCGGGCGTGGGATGCGATCTGGTGCACCGACATGCTGGACCTGGCGCAGTGCCGCGGACTTCTCGCGTCGCCGGGCCGTTTTGCCGGCGAAACCGCCGGGCTTCCGGGGGTCTGCTACTTCCATGAAAACCAGCTCACCTATCCCGACGCGTTCCGCGGCGAGCGCGATCTGCATTTCGCACTGACGAACATGACCAGCGCCCTGGCCGCCAACGCCGTGTGGTTCAACTCGGCGTACCACCGCGATGCGTTTTGCGCAGCGCTGGGCGATTTGCTGCGCCGGATGCCCGATCATGCGCCGCTCGACGCCGTGGATGCCATCCGCGCCAAGGCGCAGGTGCAGTCGCCGGGGATCGAGCCAGGCCCGAGCGCCGATCACAGATCGAAAACCGCCGATGCTCTGACCATCGCCTGGGTCAGCCGCTGGGAACACGACAAGGATCCGGACACATTTTTCTCGGCGCTGGATCTGGCGGCCCGGCGCGGGGTCAACTTCCGCCTCAACGTACTGGGCGAATCGTTCACCGACGTTCCCCCCTGCTTCAACGCGGCCCGGAATCGCTTCGTCGATCGCATCGACCGCTTCGGGTACGTTGAATCACCGGATGACTACCGTGCCGCGCTCGCTGAATCCGATGTGGTGATCTCCACCGCGAAGCACGAATTCTTCGGCATCGCCGTGCTCGAAGCCGTTGACGCCGGCTGCTTCCCGCTGGTTCCCCGAACGCTGGCGTATCCCGAAACACTCAGCGCCCCCGGAAGCGACGAATCCTGGTTCCACGATGGCAGCCCCTCAGACATCGCTGCCCGCCTGGTGGCCCTGGCCGCCGGCCCGGTCCCCAAACCGCCCGACGTGCGCCGATACCACTGGCCTGCCCGCGCCGCCGCCATGGATGAGGCCTTCAGGCAACTCGTCGGGTCCGAGCAAGGCAACTGAAGTCGCCGCGCCCCAATCGACCCCTTTACATTTTCCGGTCCAGCAGGCGGTATTGGATGGCTTCGGCGATATGGGCTTCGCGAATGTGCTGGGCGCCTTCGAGGTCGGCGATGGTGCGGCCCACGCGGCGGACCTTGTCGTAGGCCCGGGCGCTCAGCCCCATGTCGGTCATCGCCTGGCGCAGCAGTTCGCGGCCGATGTCATCGAGTTCGGCCAGCTTGTCGAGCTGCCGACCTGACAGCGTGGCGTTGGTCCGGCGCGGGTCGCCGTTGCGGTCGGTCTGAATGGTTCGGGCGGCGACGACTTGCTGGCGCATCGTGGTCGAGTCCGTGCCGTTCGGCGCCGAGGCGAGCTGCTGATACGGCACGCGCGGCACCTCGACGTGAATGTCGATCCGGTCGATCAGCGGTCCGCTGATCCGCGACAGGTAGCGGTCCATTTCGCGCTGGGAGGTTTCATCGGTGGCGAAGTCGCCCTTGGGCGTGGGGTTCATGGCCGCGACCATCATGAACCGCGCCGGGAAGCGCAGCGTCGAGTGGGCGCGGGCGACGGTGACCTGTCCGTCTTCGAGCGGCTGGCGGAGCGTTTCGAGCACCGCGCGGTTGAACTCGGGCAGTTCATCGAGGAACAGCACGCCGTGATGGGCCAGGGACACCTCGCCGGGGCGCGGGATGGAGCCGCCGCCGATCAGCGCGGGGGCCGAGGCGGTGTGGTGCGGGCTGCGCACGGGCCTGCGGGTAATCAGGGCCTGCCCGGCGGGCACGAGGCCGGCCGCGGAATAGATGCAGGTGGTTTCGAGGGCCTCATCGCGGCTGAGCGGCGGCAGAATGCCCGGCAGCGCCTTGGCGCACATGGTTTTGCCCGTTCCCGCCGGGCCGATCATCAACACGTTGTGCCCGCCGGCGGCGGCGATGGTCAGCGCGCGCTTGACCAGTTCCTGCCCGCGCACGTCGGCGAAGTCGACCGCGGGCTGCGTGCGGGCCAGTTCCGCTTCCGTATCGGAACACTTCGGCACGATGGGGCGCTGTTCATTGAGGAACGCGACGACCGTGGCCAGCGAGTCGGCCGGGTACACCGTTACGTCCCCGGCCGCGGCGGCTTCGCTGGCGTTTTCGATCGGCACGATGATGCCTTCGCTCTTGCGCTTGCGGGCGAGCATGGCCATGCTGATCGCGCCCTTGATCGGGCGCAACCGGCCGTCCAGCGCCAGTTCGCCGGCGAACAGCAACTTGCGGTGCCGCCGCGTGCCGATCGTCTGGTTGGCCAGCAGCAGCCCGATGGCGATCGGCAGATCGTAGACCGGCCCTTCCTTCTTCACGTCCGCCGGGGCGAGGTTGACCAGCAGTCGCGAAAGCGGAAATGAGTAACCGGTGTTGATAATCGCCGCCCGGACCCGCTCGATCGATTCCTTGACCCCCGCATCCGGCAGGCCGACGAGGGTGGTCTTGGATAACCCGCGGTCGGCGACGTCCACTTCGATCTCGCACGCGGTGGCGTCGATGCCCTGCAACACGAAGCTGTGAACCTGAGCGAGCATGATGGATGACAACCCCACCTTGAACAGGTGAACGTTGGTAGTCTACCGCAAGTGGGGTGGCGAGGCATCCGTGCAACAGCCCGGCATGAACAGGCCCGGTTCCGCCTCGCCTATTCATGCGGGGTTGTGCCAGGCAGGTGCTGATATTGAAGCTTTGGCCGACCCGAATCCTGAATTCCGAGTCCCGAATCGTCTGTTACAGGATCACCTGCACCAGCAGCATGCCGCAGAAGCCGAACGTGAATGCCCAGGCGATGCGCGGGGGGCTTTCAGAATCCAGGGCGTCGGGGATCAGTTCGAGCACGACCAGGAAGATCATCGCCCCGGCGGCGAAGCCCATGAGGCCGGGCATCAGGGGCTGGAAGAACCAGGCCAGCAGCACCGCCGGCACGGCCGCGATGGGCTGGGGGAGGCTGGTCAGGAACGCGGCGAGGAAGCACTTGCCGAAGCCCGCGCCCGCCGCCCGCATCGGCAGACCCACCGCCAGGCCTTCGGGAATGTTGTGGATGGCGATCGCCACCGCCAGCACCGTGCCCAGTTGCCCGGGAATGTCGCCGACGATGTCCTTGGTGTAGCCCACGCCGACCGCCACGCCTTCGGGAATGCTGTGAAACGTCATCGCCAGGAACACCAGCAGCCCCACGCGGCCTCCCCAGCTTCTGGCCCCGTCGCTGATGCGGTCGGTGCCGTCGGGGTTGGTTGCGTACAGGCGCGTTTCCACGAAGGCCAGGAACGCCGCGCCGATCACGAAGCCCAGGATGATCGGCCAGACCTGCGCGAACGTCCAGCCATCCGCGTCGGTCCCCAGGGCCGGCAGAATCAGGTTGTATACCGACGCCGAGACCATCAGTCCCCCCGCCACACCGTAGCCCAGCCCGCGATGCTTCGACGGATCGATCCCGGGAATAAACAGCGGCAACACCCCCAACCCGCACGCCACGCTGGCGATCAGGCCCGCGATCACCGCACGGGCGACAACGTCAATCGGCATCGGTCACAGGCTCCGGCGAGGAACGTTCGACGTTCCGCAATCGGCTGATCGTAACACGCTCACCGATCGACCGCATCATCGCGCGCCTGGGCATGTGCGTTCGATTCTCATCGAACGCACATCGCCGCCCGGGCGTACAATGACCGTCATGTCCATTCACCGAACGCTGATCGTGCTGCTGTTGGCCGCGACCGCCGCCGTCGCCTCCGAGCCGAACCGCCGCCTGACCACCACCGTGCGCGTTTTCCGCGACGTGCGCGATTCGGTGGTGAACATCAACACCACGCAGACCGTGCGCCAGCGCTTCGGGCCGTTCGGCAACGATCCGTTCTTCGGTCACTTCTTCGGCGGGGGGCGCATCGTCGAGCGCGAGCGCACCAGCCTCGGCAGTGGATTCATCATTCACGCCGCCGGCTACATCGTCACCAACGCCCACGTGGTGCAAAGCGCCGATGCGGTGGAAGTCAAGCTCGGCGACGGGACGATCCTGCCCGCGAAGGTGCTGGCCGCCGACACCGATCACGATCTGGCGATCCTGCGCGTGAACGTGCCGGACGGCAAGACGCTCAGCCCGGTGACGCTCGGCGATTCATCCGACCTGATGCCCGGTGAACCGGTGATCGCCATCGGCAATCCGCTGGGCTACGAGCATTCGGTGACCAGCGGCATCGTCAGCGCCGTCGATCGGCCGCTGCGCGTGCGGCGGGGCCATGAATTGCAGAACCTGATTCAGACCGACACGCCGATCAATCCGGGCAACAGCGGCGGGCCGCTGCTCAACGCCTACGGCCAGGTGGTCGGCATCAACTCGGCCATCCGGGGCGATGCGCAGAACATCGGCTTCGCCATTCCCGTCAACGACCTGCGCGAGCTGATCGGCGAGTTGCTCAGCCCGCTGGCGCTCAACCGGGCCGACCTTGGCGGCAAGGTGACCGAACACCGCGCCCTAACCCCGCCGGCCGACGTCCGCACCATCCTGCGCTGGCGACCGGCCGATGAGGGCAAGCCACCCAGGCCCATCACGGCCATCAACGGTAAGGCGGTGGGCAACATCGTCGAGGCGTATGTCGCGCTGCTGGAGGTTTCGGCGGGCGACACGGTGAAGCTCGGCGGGCCGGACGGCGAATTCACGCTCACCGCCAAAGCGCCCGATCTGACCAATGCCCAGCGGCTGGCGCGGAGCCTGCTCGGCCTGACACCGCGCGAACCGACCAGCGTCGATCGCGCCCGCCTCAAACTCGGCGCGGCCAAAGGCTTGCTCATCGAAGCCCTCGTTCGCCAAGGCCCGGCCCACCGCGGCGGCCTGGAACCGGGCGACCTGATCGTGCAACTCGGCCACCATCGCATCGCCGACCTCGATGACCTGGCCGTGCTGCTCAGCGGCGCCAAGCCCGGCGACCAGGCCGACGTGTACGTCCTGCGACAGGGCCGCCTTGGCCGCGTGCGACTGAGCCTCGGCCCGGCCGGCAGCCAGATTTGAGTTCGTGATTCGTTGCCCCGTTAACGCACTGACGATTCAACGCCACGCGGCGCCTCGTGGCGTTCTGAGGCCGGCTCAACGGCGTCGAGTGCCGGTCGATCCGCGGTGACGTTGGCGATCTGGACGGTTTCGGTGTCATAGACGTCGCGCACGGGAACCTTGACCTCGAACTGGTGCAGGTCGCCCGGGCCGAGCAGGGGAGTCTGATAGCGCCACTTGCCGTTGAGCCTCGGCTCGCCGATCGGCACGCCGAACGAATCGTCGCCGGCAATGAGAATTTCGAAGGTGTATCGCCACGGTGCGGCGGAGCGGTTGACGAACGTGCCGCGAACCATGACGTTGCGGGTGTCGATGTTGGCGAAGCGGCGCAGACGCACCACCCGGCCGCGCACCACGCGGAGGTAGATCTGCTCCTGCTCCTTGTCGATCAGGCCGATCATGTACTGCACGTGCCATTTGGGTTGTCGGGCTTCGGCGGCGGCTTCGCGGGCCTCGTCGGCGGCGCGGGCTTGCTGTTCGGCCTGGCGGGCGGTGGTGCGGTGGAGCATCATCCGTGCCGCTTCGAGCTTGCGGCGTTCGCCCTTCACGCGGCGGCGCTCATCCTCCAGCGCCCGCCGCTCGGCCCGCCATTGCTCGATCTTCTGGCCGAGATTCTTCTCGGCCAGGAATTCGCGGATCGATTCGAGTTCGGCCAGCGCCTTGTCCAGCGCCAGTTTCGTCCGGGCCAGTTCCTGGCGCAATTCGGAGATCTGCTGATCGAGCGGGCTGTCGCCGTGGTGGGATTGAGCGGAGGCGAGCGGCGCAGCCAGACAGATCACCACGATCAGCGGAACGGTCGGGTGGATCGGTCGCATGGCGTGATCCTTTCGAGCATCGGGCACACGGGCGTCAATCAGATCCCACCAACGCACCGCACATGGGCGCGATGAGGGTCGGGATGGGCGTCCGAGGTTTCGACGCGGGCCGGGGGCGGCGGTTCGCGACTACCAGTGTATCCAACCGCCGACGTGATTGCCGACGTAGACCCCCCAGCCGTGGGAGCGAGGGTAGCGGTGATAACGGCTCCAGCCCGGCCGAACGCGCCAGTCGCGGCGGTGGAGGGGATGCCAGCGATAGCGCAGGGACGTTCGCCCGGGCCAGCGGGTGACGTGGTGGACTTCGCCGGATCCGGCGCTGACGGCGGGGTAGCCGAGGTTGTAAGCCGGGGCGGGTCCCTGGTAGCCGAACGCCGGTCGCGGGGCGGCGGGCGGTTCGATGGCGTCGGGTTCGGGCAGGGCAACGGTGGTGCGCCCCCATCGCGGCGAGACGAGGTCACGTGGGCGGGGTTCGAGTTCGTCGAGCCGATTGGCGATGCGGTCGAGGCGATGCAGAATCCGCTGTTGATCGCGCTGGAGCCGATCGATGGGCCAGGCGGGCGTCGGGTGGTGTTCGGCCTGTTCGACGGCGGCGCGGACTTCCGCAGCGCGGGCGTGCAGTTGGTCGATCTGTCGCTGCACGCGGTCGAGCAGTTGCTGCACGTCGTTCAGTTCCTGGCGCAGTTCAGCGGTCGGCCCGCCGGGCGGGGGCGCGGCAACACACCACGGCGTGACGGTCAGGGCAAACAAGATGACCGGAACGAATCGCATGGCCGTTTCCCTCCACGAAAGGCGGTTGCCTTCATTTTAGCCCTTGGGCGGAGGCGGAGCCGGCAAATTCCGCTGCACGCCCGGCGAACGTGCGGACCTCGACGGGTCCGTCGGGCGGGATGGTGATTTCAACCATGCCGTGGCGGGCGGTGATGTACCGGCGTGCGCCGGCCAGGTGGCCGGGCCAGTGGTCCCAGCGCAGGCGGCGCGAACCCGTGGATTGCAGCAAGATGTCCGGTCCGACGCGCTCGACCCATTGCGGTGACAGTTCGATGAAGCTGCCGTGATGAGGCAGTTCGAGCACCTCGGCGGCCAGGTCGCGCGGCGAAGCCAGCAGCGCGCCGATCGCTTCGGTCTGGGCGTCGCCGCACAGCAGCACCCGCCGATCCGCCACGTCGATCATCAGCATGAGCGATGAATCGTTGTTGTGTTTGAATCGCCGGTCGCCGGGCGGCCAGAGGGCCTCGACGCGCGATCGGCCGAACGATGCGGACCAGCCCTGCGTGACCGGTTGGATGGCCATGCGCCGGTCGCGCAGTTGGCTGACCAGATGACCGGTTGCCGACCACGGTCGGGCGTCGGCCTCGGCGAGCAGTTGCGGCGTGGTGCGAATACTGCCGATCGCCAACGCGTCGGCCACGTCAAGCGTCGCGCTGAAGTGATCGAGGTCGGCGTGGGAGATGAACAACGTGTCAATCCGCCGAACGCCCATCGAGCGCAGGGCGGGAACGATCGTCCGACGTCCGGCCCCGGCATAGCTCGACGTGCCGCAGTCGAACATCATCACCTCCCCGCCGCTGCGCAGCAGGTGGCACGACCCATCGCCGAGCGCGATCATGTTGATCCGCAACGCCGGGCGGCCGGGTGGTGGCAGATTGGTGTGGGTGCGGATGCTCGGCCCCATGAGCCACAACCCGCAGATCGCCAGGCACAGCACCAGCGCCCATGGCCGCCGCGCGAACCGGCCGGCCAGAAGCGCCACGATCACCATCGCCGCGCCGATCGCCCAGGCGGCCGACGGCTGGGGCACGGCCACCCACGCGCCCGGCAAACCCGCCCCGCCGCGAACCAGCGACACCATCCACTCGGCCAGCCCGCCCAGCGGCACGCCCAGCCACGCCCCGGCCGGCGGAACCAGCAGGCTCAGCAGAATCTTCGCGAACCCCAGCCACAACAGCACCGCCACCACCGGCAGCATCAGCACGCTCATCACCACCGCCAGCGGACTGATCAGCCCGAAGTGATACGCCACCATCGGCAACGCCGTCACAAACGCCACCAGGTTCACCGCCAGGTAATCGGCCAGGTAACGCGCCACACCAGCGGGTCGGCCGGCCGGATCGTCGATCTCGCCCCGGCCGCTCAGCCAGCGCGACACGCGCCCGGTGAACAGGATCAGCGCCGCGACGATGCCGAAGCTGAGCTGGAAGCCCGGCGCGAACAGATCGCCCGGCCGCCAGATCAGCAGCATCAACCCCACCGCCGCCATCGCGCTGATGCCCCCGGCCCGACGCCCCCAGGCGATCGCCCAGCAGAACACCACCGTCATGAACGCCGCCCGCACCAGCGGAACCCGCCACGGCACGATCGCCAGGTACAACCCGATCACCACGATCGCCGCCACCGCCGGCCAGCCCGGACGACCGGTCAGCAGCATCACGACCCCCCACACCCCCGCCGCGAGAATGCCCACGTGTAACCCGCTGATCGACAGCAGATGCGCCAGACCCGTCTTGCGGAACGCATCGCCCAGGTCGCCCAGTTGGCCGGTGCGCCGTCCGAGCAGAATCGCATCCAGTAAAGCCGCGGCCTGCGGGTCGCAATGGTCGGCCATGTCGGTGCGCAGCGCCCGGCCCACCCGGTCGGTCAGCCGCATCCGCCAATTCGACCACCACGCCCGGCGCTGCTCGACCGGCTCGATCCGCCGCCAGTTGTCCCGGGCTTTCAGTTGCAGTTGACCGTCCACGCCCAGCCTCGCCATCGCCGCGGCGAAGTCGTACTCGCCCGGGTTGGCTGGCGGCTCGAGCGCCCGCAGCCATCCCCCCGCCCGCACCCGATCGCCCTCGCGCAGCCGATCGTCGAACCGAGGCAGATGCACCAGCACCTTGCCCCGCACCGCCAGCGATCTGTCATCGCCGTGCCACCGGTCGACGCGCACGATGAACGACGTGCTCGGCGGGCTGTAGAGGAACCGGGCCATCTCGCCGCGCGGCCGGACGCGGTGGTGCGGCTGGCCTTCGATGATCCCCGACAGATCGACCAGGCGACTGTCGGCGGTCACGAATCGCGACAGATCGTTCGCCGGGGCGAAGCCGGTCCGCACGCCCCACCATGCTGCGCCCAGCGCCGCGACGGCGATGAGCGTGAGCGCGGTGACGATGAGATCGGCCCGCCTGCGCCAACGCGCGATCAGTGCCGCGAGCAGCGCCATCCCGCCCGCGACCAGCCAGACGACCATCCCCCCGACCCACCCGCCGACGATGATCCCCGCGCCCCAGGCGATCAACAGACGCACCATGGCCAGGCGCAGCGGCGAGGAAGGAACGGTGACCGAACCGTGGGACATGACAGACCCCCAAAGCGAACCGCGATGATACGCCAAACCGGCGAATGAGGCAGGCCGCCTGCTGAATCAGGCCGAGCATTTTCACGTCCGGCGCAGTTATATCCGTTGGTCGAACAAGCCCATTTCTTGCGGAAGCAAGCCGGTCGACCCCCACCGATGGTGGCCGGCCGATGGGGGGCGCAGGCCCGATAAGTCGCGCGGGAGTCGTCGGATGCGGTCGCTGATTCGCTGTAACCGCCTTGGCGGCAAGGTGTTGACTTGCCTCTTGACGAAAGGGATTTGTTGGGGTAACGTATGCCGAACAAAAATTCCAGACAAGATTGGAGCCGCGCCGATAGGTTGGTCGAACGATAAGCAGACAGGGCTGGCGGTCAGCCCAACATGATGTGGATCGCCACGACCAACACCCAACACCGAGAGGCCCAACATGCCCCTTCCTCTGGTGATGCTCGGCCCGGGCTCTGAATACCGTACCGCGTACGTGCCGCGGGGCGCCAGGCTGCTCAAAACCGTCGGACACACCCAGGAGCACCCCAGCCGCGACGACACGGAAACGGCCTCGACGATGGCCGGCTATGGGCGCTCACTCCGGCGCCGCTCGCATTCGGAGGAGGATGCGGGCGACCGGGAACCCCGGCGTCCGGCTGACCGTTACGAACCGGCGTCCGACGTCCGGCCGAGCCCCGCCCAAACGCGGCGCGACGAGCAGTGGCGGCGGAACGGCCAACTGGTCGTCGCCGCCGAGGCGATCGATGCCTGGCTGGCCAATCAGGCCGCGGCCCTGGCCCACGCGTCCAGCGGCCTGAAGCGCCTGGCCGACGCGGTCGATGGGCGCCTGGACGCCGCCGCGCCGGACCTGCGCCTGATTGCCGAACGCCAGGAACACGGAAATCCGATCGCCGGCGGAGCCGACGATAACCCACCCGCCCCTCCCTCGGTCGGGGCGCCAGCAGCGGAGGCCCACGATGAGCCCGAACCACCCGATGAACCTGACCCCCAAGCAGCGGAAGATTCTCCTGCTTATCCGAGACTGGCGACTCAGACTTGGCTATTCCCCCACCATGCAGGAACTGGCCGACGAACTGGGCATCACCAAGGTCACCGTGTTCGAACACGTCGAAGCGCTCATCCGCAAAGGAGCGCTGCTGCGCGACCCCAACAAGGCGCGCTCTTTGGATCTTACGGAAAGCTGTCGGCTACCGGATGAAACCCGCACCACCCGTCTGCCGCTGGTCGGGTCGATCGCCGCGGGCCTGCCCATCGAAGCCATCGAGGACCGCCAGTACCTCGACCTCGAAGAACTGTTCGCCGACGTCGACGCCGTCCGCTCCGGCGATGTGTTCGTGCTCAAGGTGACAGGCGAATCGATGATCGACGAACAGATCCGCGACGGCGACTACGTCATCTGCCGTCGAACCGCCACCGCCCGCAACGGCCAGACCATCGTCGCCCTCCTGCCCGACGGCGAAGCCACCCTCAAGAAGTTCTACAAGGAACGCGGCCGCTTCCGACTCCAGCCGGCCAACGAAGCCTTCGAACCCATCTGGGTCGACGACCTGACCATCCAGGGCATCGTCATCGGCGTCATCCGGGCGTATGGGTGATTCGCGCAGCGCAATAGTCCCCGGCGGCAGCCGGGGGCGGGGCAGCAAATCAACGCGAGTACCTGATGCGACCCAAGACGCCTCGCCCTACCTCCGTCGATCAAGCTGCCGTCGCCGCGGCAGGGCAATCGCCGCCAGCGACAGCACCAGCATCGACATCGGTTCGGGCACAGGGGCGAAGGCGATGTTGTCGAGGTAGATGATGGTGTTGGGGGCCGCGTCGTCGAAGGTGAAGGTGATCTCGGCGCCGAGCATGCCCAGCACGGCCGGGTCGCTCACGTGCATCGAACCGTCCAGCCACACGCCGATCGGCTGGGCGGATGCGTCGATCGTTCCGATCACCGCTTCATCGATATCCACGGTCAGGTTACCCGCGGCCACCGGCAGGTAGTAACGGAAATTCACATCGAAGGCGACATCGGGCGTGTTGAGCATCTGTCGGATGGCAATGGGCGAGCCGGTCGCCAGTTGAACGACGTAGTTGCCCGCGTCGGCCGGGTCGGTGACGTGCCACGCCTGCCCGCCGCCCTTGGAGCCGATGATCTGCCAGTCGTCCAGGCCGCCGTCGAATCCGCCACCGGGCAGGGCGGTGGGGATGATCGGGTTGAGGATCAGGGCGAGGCGGTGGCCCGAGCCGTCCACGGCGTTGACGGCGATCTGTCCGTGATCGTTGATCGCCACCGCGTCGGTCAGCGTGTAGCCGGACGGCAGGGCGTCGACCAGCGGCTGCAGGTCGCTGTAGCCCTTGGTGGGCGAGTAAAGGCAGGCGGCATTGATCGCGCCGATGTTGTACGAGCCGACGATCTGGCCGTGGTCGTTGATGTCCGCGGCCCAGCCCCGCGTGCTGCCGCCGGAGCCGAGGTTGACGACCTGGCCGTTCGCCCGGCGGAGGATGGCCCATCGCCAGGAGGGATTGTCCGGGTCGAAATAGGCATGGCCCACCGACGCCCCGGCGTCGTTCACCGCCGACAGGCGCGTGGTCCGTCCGGGATCGCCGGCCCAGAACGTTTCCAGCCATTGCACGGCCGTCGCGCCGGGCGCAGCCTGCCCGATCAACCCGCGTGTACCCACGCCGGCCTCGAACACGTTGCCCACGAACACGCCGCTTTCGTTGATGTCGATCACGTCGGTCGTCGGGTAATCCAGCGCGCCCCACGTCCCGACCGGCGCGAACGTGCCGTTGGCCGCATCGTGAATGTACGACTGGTGGCCGTTCACCACGGCCCGGCAGGCGATCTGTCCGGCGTTGTTGATGGCGAAGTACTGGGCTTCGACGTAATTGACGTAAAGCGGATCGGGCGGATCGTAGCGGGGCAGTTCGGCGTAACCGGTCGCGGGATCCCACAGCGCCGGCCGGCTTGACGGATGCGACGCGACAGTGCCCGCTTCGCCGACGATCACGCCGCCGTCCCTGATGCCGCGCACGACGATCGGGCTGGTCGGCAGGTTCTTGAACAGCGTTTGTGTCGTACCACCGAGATAGCGATACCCCTGGCCGTGGCCGCTCGTATCGGTGTAATTGCCGCAGGCCTGGCCGTCGTTGCTCAGGTCGGCGATGGTAAAGTTGGCGCTGCCGACCGGGGCGGGGATTTGTGTCCAGGTGAACAGCGTCGTTTCCGCCCCGACCGTCGCCGCGAACGCGAACAGCACCGCCACCACCGTCGGTGCGATCGCCGACCACACACGCATACCCCGGTCGCTCGTTGTCATGGTGACCTCTCTCCGCTTCGGCGCCGCGTTCGGCGGCGATGGTGTCCCCGATCCATCCGCCCAAACCGGCATCAAGCGTACCGCCGGACGGGCGGACAGGCAAGATGTTTGTGTCCGGCATGGCCCGCTGATTCGGTGGTTGGCCGCTACAATGGGCCGTATGGCCACTTCCCATCCTGCGAAGGTGAAAGTGCGGCAGGCGCGGCGGGCGGACATTGCCGCCCTGGTCGAGTTGAACCGCCTGTGCTATCCCACCATGGCCGAGGACGACGTGGTCTGGGGCCGGAGCCACCTGGAAAGCCACCAGCGCGTTTTTCCGCAGGGCCAGCTCGTCGCGACCCTCGACGACCGGGTGATGGGCGCTTGCAGTTCGTTGATTGTGGACCTCGGGCCGGATCCGCTGCGCAACCACACCTGGGCCGGCATCACCGACAGCGGCTACTTCTACAACCACAATCCGCAGGGCCAGACGCTGTACGGTGCGGACGTGTACGTGCACCCCGACGCGCGCGGCCGGGGCGTGGGCCATGCGATTTACCAAGCCCGCCGGGCGCTGTGCCGCAAGCTGAACCTGAGGCGGATTCTGCTGGGCGGACGGTTGTGGAATTACGATGAACACGCCGACCGCTACAGCCCGGACGAATACGCCGCACGGGTGGTCGCGGGGGAACTGAAGGATCTGGTGCTCAGTTTCCAGGTGCGCGAAGGTTTCGAGCTGCGCGGTGTGATGCCGCACTACCTGCGCGATCGCCGCAGCCACAACTACGCCTCACTGCTGGAATGGATGAACCCCGATTACGTGCCGCGCATCAAGGGCACGCGCAAAGCCCGGGTCGCCTGCGTGCAGTATCAGATGCGCAAGATCACCGGCTTCGACGACCTGGCCCAGCAGGCCCACTACTTCATCGACATTGCCGCCGATTACCAGAGCGACTATGTCCTGCTGCCCGAGTTGTTCACGCTGCAACTGCTCTCGGCGTTCGACGTGCACAGCGCCAAGGAAGGCATCCGCAAGCTGGCCGACCTGACCGACCAGTACCTCGCCTTCATGTCGGAAATGGCCACGAGCTATGGCCTGACGATCATCGCCGGCAGCCAGCCGGTGCGCGAAGGCGAGGTGATCTACAACGTCGCGCCCGTCTGTCTGCCCGACGGGTCGGTCGTTCAACAACCCAAGCTGCACATCACCCCCAACGAGCGCAAATGGTGGGGCATCACCGGCGGCAGTCGCCTGGCCGTGGTACAGACGCCGCTGGCGAAGATCGGCGTGCTGATCTGCTATGACATCGAATTTCCCGAAGCCGCCCGGCACCTGGCGGATGAAGGCGCCGAGATCATCTTCGTGCCCTTCTGCACCGACAACCGCCAGAGCTTCCTGCGCGTGCGCTACTGCGCCCAGGCCCGCGCGATCGAGAATCAGATCTACGTCGCCATGGCCGGCAACGTCGGCAACCTGCCCGCGGTGGAGAACATGGACATCAACTACGGCCAGGCGATGGTGCTCACGCCCAGCGACTTCGCCTTCGCCCGCGACGGCGTCAAGGCCCAGACCGATGCCAACGACGAAACGGTGTTGATCTGCGATGTGGATTTCGACGACCTGCACGAAGCGCGGACGGCCGGCTCGGTCACCCCGCGCCTCGACCGGCGCGCCGACCTCTTCCAGCAAATCACCCACCTGCCCCGCCCGGAACCCGAACCCGCCGATGCGAACGATCGGCCGCTCGGCGATCAGCCCCACGGGGAAGACGAATGATCCTTCACGAACAGGATTCGGCCGCGCCGGCTCGGCGAACCGCGGCGCGCCGGGCGTAAGAAAATGGGGCGGAAGCTGGTTAAGGCTGCCGCCCGCTCCGGGGGCAAATGCCAAAGTTGATAGTCCTGCTATCGGCCGGCCTCCCGTTGGACTTGCCCATGTCGGCAGCCTTTTTTGTGTTGCGCCGGACCGGCGACTATCGCAACGCCGCCCGCTTTCCCGCGGCGAGAGAGCCGGTATACTGGACCCGCCGACCCCGACCCCCGCCAAGGACCACCGATTTCCATGGCCAAACGCACCGCCACGTTCAAAGTCAAAGGCCCCGCCCTGCCCAACATCCCCTGGGAAGACAGGCCCGCCGGCTGCCGTGAAGTCATCTGGCGCTACAGCGGAAACCCGGTGATCCAGCGCGATGCGATTCCCACTTCCAACAGCATTTTCAACTCCGCCGTCGTGCCGTTCAAGGGCAAGTTCGCCGGCGTGTTCCGCTGCGACGACCGCGCCCGAAAGCATGGCCTGCATGCCGGGTTCAGCGACGATGGCATCCACTGGAACATCAACCCGGAGGAAATCAACTTCATCTGCCGGGACAAGCAGATCCAGTACACCGCCGGCTACGACCCGCGCGTCTGTTGGATCGACGATCGCTTCTACGTTCACTGGTGCAATCAGTACCACGGGCCGACGATCGGCCTGGCCTGGACGAAAGACTTCAGGAAGTTTCACCAGATCGAAAACGCTTTTCTGCCGTTCAATCGCAACGGGGTGCTGTTCCCGAAGAAGATCGGCGGGCGGTACGTGATGCTCTCGCGGCCGTCGGACAATGGGCATACACCGTTCGGCGACATCTGGCTCAGCCGCTCGCCCGATCGGATCCACTGGGGCGAGCATCGCCATGTGATGGGAACGGCCGGTGGCTGGCAGACCACCAAGATCGGCGCCGGACCCACGCCCATCGAAACATCCGCCGGCTGGCTGATGATCTATCACGGCGTGCTGTCGAGTTGTAACGGATTCGTCTACAGCTTCGGCGCGGCCCTGCTCGACCTCAAGCAGCCGTGGAAGGTTCTCGCCCGCAGTCGCGAGTACCTGCTCAGTCCCTGGACCGATTACGAATGCGTTGGTGATGTGCCCAACGTCGTTTTCCCCTGCGCCGCGTTGGTCGATCCGCCAACCAGCCGCATCGCCATCTACTACGGCTGCGCCGACACTGTAACCGGCTTGTGCTTCGGTCATATCGACCGGATCGTCGACTGGACGTTCAAGCACAACATGATCTGACCCGCCAAGTTGCCGGACGGGACAGACCGAAGGTGGGTTGCCGGTTATCGGTGTGCGCTGAGTTTTCTATTTTCATTGAAAATAGAATCTTCAACCCAAGGGGCACATCGGACCGGCTGAACAGGCATCGCGGCCGGCCGGCGCGAACTTTTTTCATTTCACGCCCGATAAGATCGACCGGGGCGTTCGGTGATCGAGCGTACGGAAGAAAGTTGGGAAACCTGGGCAAAATGCGCTGGCAATGAACGCCGTGACGGGCGTAAAGTGATCGTCGTTCGTCGCTGTGGTGGCCGCGCACGGTTGCGCGTCGCGGCGGCGAGACGCATTGACGGAAGGGAATCCGTGATGAAAGACATCGAATCGTTATGGTCGCGCTTTGTCGAAAAGGGCGACGACGCCACCCGCAATCAACTGATCGAACACTACCTGCCGGTGGTGCGATACCACGCGCAACGGATCAAGTCGACCTTGCCGCGCTGCGTGGATGAAGCAGACCTGGTCACCGCGGGCAGTTTCGGATTAATCGACGCGATCTGCTCGTTCGAGCCGCAGCGCGGGTTCAAGTTTGAAACGTACTGCGCGCGGCGGGTAACGGGGGCGATGTGGGATGAACTTCGCTCGCTGGACTGGGCCCCGCGTCTGACCCGCCAGCGGTCCGCCCTGATCAAGCGGGCGCGGCAGCGGTACTTCAAGGAACATGGCATCGAGCCGACCGACGAGGAACTGGCCGACGTACTGGGCCTGGACGCCGAGGAATTCGAGCGGGTGCGCCAGGACAGCCGTGAAACGCGCGTGGGCAGCATCTCCACACGCGTGGCGCGCAGCGACGCGGGCCAACGCGACTTGGAAGGCGCGGACCTGCTCGCCGACGATCGCCAGCCCGATCCTTCGCAGGCGGCCGAACGGCTGAGCGTGCGGCAGTTGCTCACGCGCGGCATGAGCCGGGCCGAGCGGCTGATCCTCATCCTCTACTACCACGAAGGCATGTCGATGAAGGAGATCGGCAAGACGCTGGGCATGAGCGAATCGCGCGTCAGCCAGTTGCACAAGCTGCTGAAGGACCGCCTCGAAGCCCAGTTCGGCAACCGCGCCGATCAACTGCTCAACGAAGTGGCGTAAATGGCAAAGCAGAAAACCGGAAGATCGGAATCGTCGCGCGGCCCGTGACGGACTTCATGCCTTCCCCTCTTCAGTCCCCCATTCCCGCCCAGAAGTCGTCAGCGGTGTCGCCCAGTTCATCGCGCCAGCGCCGCAGTTCGCCCCGCAGCCG
The DNA here is from genome assembly GCA_964395825.1 of uncultured Planctomycetaceae bacterium. Lineage (GTDB taxonomy): Bacteria > Planctomycetota > Phycisphaerae > Phycisphaerales > Zrk34 > JANQFT01. The sequence goes on along the minus strand of CAYNCM010000010.1, from coordinate 23,239 downwards.
CTCGACATCGTCTGTCCGCGCCGGGTCGTCGGCCAGATTCGCCAGTTCCCACCGATCTTCGCGTACATCAAACAGTTGCGTGGTCCGTCGGCCGTCCACGACATATTCGATCAGCTTGTAACGGTCGTCACGGGCGCTGCGCTGGATATTGAGATAGGCGCACAGCATCACGTCGCGCACCGACTCGCTCGGATCGTCAATGGCCGGCTTGAGACTTACGCCTTCCACGCTGGCCGGCGTGTCGATGCCGGTCAGATCGCACAGCGTGGCGAACACGTCGATGAGGTAGCAGTACGATTCGCTGCGCTGATTCTCGGGGATGCCCGGCCCGGCGAAAACCAGCGGCACGCGCACTGAGTGCTCGTACAGATTCTGCTTGCCCATCAGGCCGTGCTGCCCGACCGCCAGGCCGTTGTCCCCGGCGAAAACGATGAGGGTATTGTCCCGTTCGCCCTTGCGCTCGAGCGCGTCGAGGATATCGCCGATGCGGTCGTCAAGATGGCTGACCATGGCGTAGTAGTCGCGCAGGTGTTCGCGGACTTCCGCCTCGGTGCGCGGGAAGCCGGCGAGCATTTCATCGCGGATGCGCAGTTCACCGTTGTCGAACGGGTGAACCGGCGCGTAGTTCGGGGGCAGTTCGATCTGCTCAACCGGATACAGGTCGAGGTATTTCCGCGGCATGACGCGCGGATCGTGCGGGGCCATGAACGAGACGTACATGAAAAACGGCTGGTCGCGGTCGTACTGTTCGATGAACCGGCAGGACACGTCGGTGAACAGGTCGGTCGAGTGATAGCCGCCCTGGATGTGGTCGGCGTCCTGCCACCGAACTTCCTTGGTGGTCATGGGATCGACACACCGCGGCACGCGCCCTTCGTACCGGCCGGCCGGGTCGTAACGGTGGGCGGGCACGTTCCAGTGATCGCACATGCCGCCGAAGTAGATTTCCTCGGCGTGGTCGAACGATCGGTTATAGACCGATCGGCCGTTGTGCCACTTGCCGCAGCTCCAGGCGTAGTAGCCGGCGGCGCGGAAGGCTTCGCCCATGGTCGTGTGGTCTTCGGGGATGTTTTGTCCCTGGCCTTCGATGCGGAACAGGGTGCGGCCGGTGTGGAGCATCGCGCGGCTGGGCATACAGACGGCGCCACTGGTCCCGCCCATGATGTGGGCGCGGGCGAACGTTGTGCCGCGTGCGACCAGGGCATCGAGGTTGGGCGTGTGAATGTGCGGGTTGCCCAGGGCGGCGAGGGTATCGAAGCGCTGGTCGTCGGTGAACAGGAACAGAACGTTGGGTCGGCGGGCCATGGCGGGTCACTCCGGGGGTGAGGCCTTTTACGATAGCGAAGCAGCCGCCGGAGTAAAGCGACGGCCGGCGCACGGGGGCTGGACAATGTCCGGCGAGCCGCTAAGGTGAAATTCCCGTTCTTCTTCTTCCTGCACGGAGACCGCCAGTCCGATGAGTCAACCGAACATCCTGTTCATCATGTCCGACGACCACGCCGCCCACGCCATCGGGGCCTACGGCAGCCGGATCAACCAGACACCGCACATGGACCGCCTGGCCGCCGGCGGGATGCGGATGGACAACTGCCACTGCGTCAACGCCATCTGCACGCCGAGCCGGGCGAACATCCTCACCGGCCAGCATTCGCACCTCAACGGTGTGCGGACGCTGGCGGACAAGATCGACGGCCGGCGGGATCCGCTGGTGCAGAAACTGCTGCGCGACGCCGGTTACACCACGGCGATGATCGGCAAATGGCACATGGGCCAGGGCGAGCCGCACGACCCGACCGGTTTCGATTTCCACAGCGTCCTGCAAGGCCAGGGGCCGTACTACGACCCGGAGATGATCGAACAGGGCTCCAGGAAGCAGTACACCGGTTACACGACCGACCTGATCACGGACCTGACGCTGCAGTGGCTTGACCGGCGCGACAGGAGTAAGCCGTTCTTCTGCTGCTGCCATCACAAAGCGCCGCACCGGCCTTGGATTCCCGGACCGAAGTACGACACGCTGTTCGACGACCGCGATATTCCCGAGCCGGAAACGTTCTACGACGATTACTCGAACCGTTCGCTGGCCGCGGCGGCGGCGGCGATGCGCATCGGCCGCGACAACCGCTCGGACGATACGAAGGGCCTGCCGCCCGGCGGGCTCGACGCCCTGGGCGTCAAGCGCTGGGCGTATCAGCGTTACATCAAGGATTACCTGCGCTGCGTGCAGAGCGTGGACGACAGTGTCGGAGCGATGCTGGATTATCTCGATGCCAACGGCCTGGCCGACAATACGATCGTCATCTACACTTCCGACCAGGGCTTCTTCCTCGGCGATCACGGCTGGTACGACAAGCGTTTCATGTATGAGCATTCGCTGCGGATGCCGCTGCTGGTGCGCTGGCCGGCGCGGATCGCGCCCGGATCAGTGTGCGATGAGATTTACACCAACATCGACTTCGCCCCGACCTGGCTGGAAGCGGCGGGCGTGGCCATTCCCGACGACATGCAGGGCGTCAGCGGCCTGCCGCTGTGGGACGGGCAAGCGCCCCGCGACTGGCCGCAGTCGCTCTACTACCGCTACTGGATGCATACCGGCGGGGCCGTGCATCACGGCGGACACAACGTCTGCTCGCACTACGGCGTGCGCACGAAGCAACACAAACTGATCTACTACTACGGCAAGGGCTACGGCCTGCCCGGAACCACCGACAACCCCGTCACGCCGCTCTGGCAGCCGGAGTGGGAACTGTTCGATCTCGAAAAGGATCCCGACGAGATGAACAACGTCTACCACGATCCGGCGTACGCCGACGTCGTCAAGGACTTGACCGCCGAACTCGAACGCCTGCAGGATCAGTACGGCGACACGCAGCGCGAGCACTGAAACGATCCCGTCGCCGGGCTTTTTACCGCCGCCCCCGATGCGTGCGATAGCGCGTCTTGCCGTGTCGCCGACGGACCCAGCGCACGAACGTGGCGAGTTGGGGATGACGGAGCAACTTCTCCCGGCTGTCGTATACCCGGCCCAGTTCCTTGTGACCGATGAACTGATGAACCGCCGAGTGACAGTCGCGGCACACCTCGATGCCCCGCGCCATCGCCCGGCGGGAATGGTTCTTCTTGAACCACTTGTTGGTGTGCAGGCGGCGCGGGATCAGGTGATGAAACTCAAGCGGCTGAACTCGCCCGCACAGGGCACAGCGTTCGATGGGGGATTCGCTCACCGCACGGTGTTCCCGATCACGCCGGACGCCGGATCAACCGGCAGGGCGCAGTCAGGCGTCGGCGTTGTCATCTTCTTCGGTGAAGACGGTTTGGCCGGTCTTGAGAGCCTGCTCGATGAACGACCGGCAGGCCGAGCCGTACTCGCCCATGCCCAGCTCGCGCTTAAGCCGGCGAATGCTTGATGTGCCCTTCGCCCGGGCCTGCTCGGCGATCCGGGCGAACGACAACCCGCAACACTCGCAATGGTCGATCCGGCGTAAATCGTTCATGTGCGGATTGTAGGCGCACCGGGGGCGGCTATCCGCCCAGGCGCTGGAGCAGGATACGGCGGAACACCTCGGTCGGCGCGGGTTGGCCGGTCCACAGCTCGAACTGCGCCGCGCCCTGGCGGACGAACATCTCCACCCCGCTGACCGTGCGGCAGCCGGCCGCCTTGGCCATCTTCAGCAGCTTCGTCTGCACCGGGTTGTAGATCGTATCGAACACCACCGGCGCCCCCGAAAGTGAACCTTGCGGCAACGAATCGAGTGGCGAGGCGTCGACCTTCGGGTGCATCCCGATCGGCGTGACATTGACCACCACCCGAGCAGCCATCGACGCCAGCGCGTCGAGCCCTTTCGCTTCGACCCGGCCCGTTCGGCCGTCGAACTCCGCGGCCAGTTGCTCGGCGCGGCGGACGGTGCGGTTGTAGATGGTCACGTCGGCCCCGTGACCGGCGAAGCCCGCGACGATCGCCCGCGCCGCGCCGCCGGCGCCGATCACCGCCACCGGCACATCTTGGACGCCGGACCGGTCCATGCCCATCGCATCGCACACCGAATCCAGCGCTGCGGCGTAGTCGCTGTTGGCGGCGTAGAGCGAGCCATCCGCCCGGCGGGTCAGCGTGTTCGCCGCGCCGATGCGCCGGGCCAGCTCCTCCACTTCCCCGCCTTGCTCATCAACGAACCGCAGCAGGTTCTGCTTATGTGGAATGGTCACCGACGCCCCCCGGAAGTGGAGGGGCTGGTAATCCAGCCAGGCGCCCACGGTGGCCTTGAAGTGCTCGTACTCCGGCGGGATGGGCAGGGGCAGGTAGATGCCGTTGTAGCCGGTGGCGTCGAAACCGGCGTTGTGAACGGCCGGGCTCATCGAATGGCCGACTGGCCAGCCCATCACGCCGAACACTTCCGTGTCGGCCCCAAGCGCGTCCCAGCGGTATAGCGACTTCATCGTTCCCACGCCGACCTGACCCGGCGCGGTGCCGGTTTCATCATCCAGCCCGCAGAAGGTCAGCAGTGCCCCGAATTTTTTGGCCAGCACGCGCGACGGCAGACCGAACTCGCCCATGCACAGGGCGAGGGTGGGTTTGTATTGCTCGGCAATCAACTCGAATGCCTGGAGGTTGTCGCGCAGGCTGCGGGCTTGCCAGGCCGCCTTGATCACCCGGCAGGCCGAGTCGTTGGCCATCGACTCGATGCACTGATACAGTCCGGCCGGCCGGCGGTCGAAATCGTGTGCCGACAGGATCAGCCCCGTCGGGGTCTTGCGCATCTGGCCGGGATGATCGACCACCAGCCGCACCTTCTGCCTCAAATTCGCCGATCGCTGATACGCGGCCAGCTCCACGTCGAGGTAAGCCGGCTGGGCCAGCCCGGCGTGTTCGTACAGGGCGATGCGCGTCTGCTCGTCACCATCGTATTCCCCGCCTTCTTCGCCCAGGCGGCAGGTGACGATGCAGGCCAACGGCGAGCGCTCGACCAGTTGCTCGACCGCCTTCACATCCTCGGTGAACCGATCGAGGCGGTATTCGGCCAGGTCCGCGCCACGCTCGGCCGCGACGGCCGCCTGCGACAGCGCCTGATCCAGCGAATCGACCATGATGGCCACGCACAGCTTCGTCATGGCCTCACAGATTACGCCGGTTCGCGGCCATGATCCAGCGATGGGAACCAACCGCCGGGACGCCGGCAGCGCTGGCGATTGATGGGTGCAGCCGCCGATCGCCAACTTCGTGGTTGACAGGTCGTCGTCGGGTGGGAATACTGGAGCCAGCTCAGGGGACCGATCACCTTTCTCACAGAGGGACAAAAGTCATGAACGACGCTGCTCTAAGACCCCATCGTGGTACGCTGATTCTGGTGCTGGGCATTCTGTCGCTGATCATCTGCGCTCCGCTGGGCATTTTCGCCTGGGTCATGGGCAACGGCGACCTGAAGGCGATGGGCGCGGGCAACATGGACCCCGAAGGCCGCGGCCTGACCAAGATCGGCAAGATCCTCGGCATGATCGCCGTGATCCTGATGATCGTCTTCATCCTGTTGTGGATCGTGATGATCGTGATCGGCGTGGGCGCGGCAGCAGCCGGCGCCTGATTCGCCCCGGCGAAACATGCAGTAGAAACCATGCACCGCTGAGTGACGCTCGGTCCGAACGGATCGGCGTCATTCAGCGGTGTTATCTTTGGGGCAGGAAAGTTGCGCTTACAGCGTGGCCGAGGTGTACGGCAACAGGCCCATGTAACGGGCCCGCTTGACCGCCTGGGCCATCAGGCGCTGCTCGTGCGCGTTGAGACCGGTGCGCTTGCGGCCAAGAATCTTGCCGTTGGGGCTCATCATCTTCCGCAGCACTTCGATGTTGCGGTAATCGACGAACAGCGTGCCGTTGGATGAACGCTGGGTGACCTTCGCGGCCACGGGGCTGAATCGCTCGAAACGGGCCATGGGTGTTGCTCCGTCCTGGCTTGGCAGTCCCGATCGGTCGGGACGACGGGGGTCGACTTCAAACGAACGCCATAGCCTAGCAACCGCTCCATGGCCGTCAAGTCCGATGATCAGTGCCGGGCAAGCCGCGGATCAAGGGAGAATAGCCGGCGAACATGACATCGCCTGGGGTGCGATCTATAATTGATCGGTCATGCGGGGCGCGCCCGGCCCGGTGGCAACCCGATCCTGCCCGGGCGACGCCGTTTGAGGAGCAGGTGTATGGGGCTTCGCGAGGAGATTCTCAACCAGCCGATTTCGGACCTTCCGCTTCGGCCGGCGGTCAGCGTGGCCAGCGGCACGACGGTCCGGCAGGTGCTGGCCGCGATGCGTCACCGCAAGATGGGCTGCGCGCTGATCGTCGATGATGGTGCGATGCCGATCGGCATGTTCAACGAGAAGCTGCTCATGCGGATGCTGGTCGATGGAAGCGGATCGCTGGACGATCCGGTGGATCAACACATGACGGTGGGGCTGGCGTGCGTGCCGCTGGGGGATCCGATCGCCAAGCTGATCGCGACGATGCAGACGCGGAAGCTTCGGTGGATCTGCGTGACCGACGACGCCGGCCGGGTGCATTCGATCACCGGTTGCAAGGGCCTGTTCGAATACCTGGTCGACCATTTTCCGCGCAGCGTGAAGGTGCGCCCGCTGCGCTCGATTCTGTCGATGGAACATCGCGAAGGAGCGTGAGTGGATGAAACGTCGCCGCCGCCCACCCGAACCGGGCGAATTTCAGGATCCGCTGAGCAATTACGAGCCGCCGGAGTACGCCGACGACTTCGAGCGTGATCTGTGCGAGCAGACCATCGACGAAATCGATCACACGCCGCTGCTGAAGATCGCCTCGACCGATCCGATCCTCGACGCCATGCGGCTGATGAACGAGCACCACAGCGCGTGCGTGGTGGTGGTGGATGAAGACGACAAGCCGATCGGCATTTTTTCCGAGCGCGACGTGCTGGACAAGGTGGTCGATCGTTTCGACGAGTTGAGGAACATGCCGGTCAGCGAGGTGATGACGGCCGATCCGTACCGGGTCTACCGGACCGACTCGCCGGCGCAGGTGCTCAACCTGATGGGCCGCGGCGGTTTTCGGCACGTGCCGGTGGTCAACAGCGATGGAAAGCTGATCGGACTGATCGGCGCGCGGCGAATCACCGCCTGGCTGCAGCGCCACTTCCCCGACGTGGCCAGCGCCTGAAGACCGGCCGATTCATGTGGTATGGGTCCGGGGGCGCTCGAAGCGCCGGGCGTGCGCCGGTAAAGTGGCTGTCAGGTCGGCGCTGGCCCGGCCCCGGAGACCGCCCATGCCCATGATTCCCACCCGCATTTTCTTTACCCGCGGATCGGGTATCCACCGCGAGAAGCTCAGCAGCTTCGAACTGGCCCTGCGCGATGCGGGCATTGCCCACCTGAACCTCGTCTACGTTTCGTCCATCTTCCCGCCCCACTGCAAGATCATCGGCCGCAAGAAGGGCCTCGAACGCCTGTCGCCCGGCGAGATCACCTACTGCGTGATGGCCCGGCAGGAAACCAACGAGGCCGGCCGACACATCTGCGCTTCCATCGGCGTGGCCCGGCCGACCGATGCGAACACCTACGGCTATCTGTCCGAACACCACGGCTTCGGCCAGACCGCCAAGGAAGCCGGTGACTACGCTGAAGACCTGGCCGCCAGCATGCTCGCCACCACGCTGGGCATTCCCTTCGATCCCGACAAGGATTACAACGTCCGCAAAGAACAGTACCGCATGGGCGGACACATGGTCGATACCCGCAGCACCACGCAAACCGCCGAAGGCGCCAAGCGGAACATGTGGACCACCGTCATCAGCGCCGCGGTGCTGCTGACCGAGTGACGCCGTTCAACCCGTCGGGCCGCCGCGCCGGTCCGCCATGGAGCCGCCCCGTGACCCCGCCGACCGACCGACCGACCTTCTTTGGCGACCTCATCAAAAAGCCGTGTGACCAGCCCGCCGTAAGCATCCTGCCCGTGGCCTACGAACGGACGGTCAGTTACGAAACCGGCGCCTCGCGCGGACCGCACGCCATCCTCACCGCGTCGGCCCAACTCGAATTGTACGACATGGAAACCGACAGCGAACCGGTGACCGAATACGGCCTGACCACGCTGGAGCCGATGGAACTCGACGCGCTCGAACCGCCTGACGCGGCCGAACGGATTGCCGATCGCGTGGCGGAGTTGTTGCCCGCTTATCGACTGCTGTGCGTGCTGGGCGGGGAACACTCGATCACCGCCGCGGCATACCGCGGGCTGCAGCGCGTGGTCGATCGGCCAATCACCCTGGTGCAGATCGATTCACACGCCGATCTGCGCGATTCGTTCCGCGGCTCCACGTTCAGCCACGGATCGATGGCCCGCCGCGTGTTTGACGCCGGCGTCGAGCAGATCGTGCAACTGGGCATCCGTTCGCTGTGCCGGGAAGAAGTCGACTTTCTCGATGAGCACCGCGATGTGATCCACGTGTTCGACGCCGCCACGCTGCACGCCGACTTCGACCGCTGTGTCGATGAACTGCGCGCGCTGGTGGCCGGCCGCACCGTCTACCTGACCATTGACGTCGACGGGCTGGACCCTTCGGTGATCCCCGCCACCGGCACGCCCGAGCCCGGAGGGCTGGACTGGTGGCAAACGCTGGTGCTGCTCCGCGCGGTCTGCGGCGCTGCCCGCGTGCCCCTGTTCGATTGTGTGGAACTGGCCCCCCGGCCCGGCCTGCACGCCGCCGAATTCGCCGCCGCCAAACTCGTCTACAAGACCATGAACTACATCATGGCCCAGTGAAGCGCCGGATCGTTGATTCGTTAACCCGTTTGCTCGGCATTGGGCGCACCGGTTGATTGAAGGGGATCGCTCACGTCGCCCGGCGTCAACCCCACGGTCGGGCCACTCAAGCTCGCCTTCGCCGCGCCTTGACCCAACACCCGCCACGGACCACCCGAGAGCGCTGCACTGCCAGACCTCTGCGTGTGAAGTGGCTTGACGAATTTTCTATTTTCATTGAAAATAGAAACATCATGGCAAGACCCTATCGAACCGTGGATGATGAGCGAGATGTGTTCCGGGCCCTGGCGCATCCGGTACGGCGAACGATTGTGAATACCGCCCTCCATGCCCCGGTCTCCTTCGATGCGTTGTGTCGCAAGACGCGTCGCGGACCGACCAGCCTGGCCATGCACCTGCGAATCCTGCGCGAGGCGCGCCTGGTCAGGGCCACCCGCGACGGTCGGGCCGTGCGCTACCAGATCAACCGCCCGACCCTGCGTCGTTCGGCGAAATGGCTGGCCGACGTAGCCGGCTGACCCGCCCGCCGCTTTCAACCCACCCCATGAAGCCGCCTCTTCTCGCGACGAACGGGCACTGCCTGCTGACCCCGTCTGGCCGATGGTCCGCCTCGGCCTTATGATTGGCACGGCAAACCAAGCGACATGAGACGAAAGGGCTTTCCTTGAAGCGTACGCCGTTCTACCGATACCACCTTGACCACGGGGCCAGGATGGTCGACTTCGCCGGGTGGGAAATGCCGATCCTGTACCGCTCGATCCATGAAGAGCACCGCGAGGTGCGCGAGCGTGGGGGCATCTTCGACGTCTCGCACATGGGCCGCATCTACTTCGCCGGCCGGCACGCGCGGCGGTTTCTCGAGCGCCTCTGCACCCGCCGGGTCAGCGACATGAATCCCGGCCAGTGCCGCTACTCGCTGGTGTGCAACGAATCGGGCGGCGTGAAGGACGATGTGCTCATCTACCGTTTCGACGACCGCTGGCTGATGGTGTGCAACGCGGCCAACCGCCAGAAGCTGCTGGCGCACTGTGAAGCGATCAAGGGCGACCTGGCGGTGCGGATCAGCGACGACACCGAGAAGACCGGCATGGTGGCAATCCAGGGCCCGCGGGTGATGGATTTCATCGGCCGCTTCAGCCGCGAACTGCCCACGCTCAAGCGGTACACGTTCGTGGTCAAGAATCTGCTGATTCTGAAGATGATCTGCTCGCGCACGGGGTACACCGGCGAGGACGGGCTGGAGGTGATCCTGCCGGCCAGCGCGGTCGGCATGGCGATGAAGCTGCTGTTCAAGGAAGGCGAGGACGGCGAACAGGGCATCCGGCCGTGCGGCCTGGGGGCGCGGGACACGCTGCGCCTGGAGGCGGGCATGCCGCTGTACGGCCACGAGTTGACCGAGCAAATCGATCCGCTGACCGCGGGGCTGGCGTTCGCGGTGTCGCTGGACAAGGACGAGGACGACCGTTTTGGCGACCCCGAGCCGTTCGTCGGTCAGCCGGCGTTGGAAAAGATAGCCGCCGAGGGCCCCGCGAAACGACTGGCGGGGCTGAAGCTCGACGGCCGGCGCACCGCGCGGGCGGGCATGACCGTTAAGACCGACGACAAATCCATGGTCGTCGCGGGCCATGTCACCAGCGCGTGTACATCGCCGACGCTGGGCTACCCGATTGCGATGGCACTGCTTGACGCCACGCACAGCAATCCCGGAACAAAGCTGGTCGTGGACTTCGGTAAGGCGGCGGCGAAGGCACAGGTCGTGCCTTTGCCGTTCTACCGGCGCTCGTAAAGGCCGCCCCATTGCGGGGCAAGTCGGCGGGCAGGAGCGCTGACGGTCCGGCAAATGATGCGCGGGCCAGGATGGCGCGGGGGGCGGCGACCACCTCCGACCGGGGCGCAATGCAGATGCCGGACCGTCAGGGCCCCGGCGCTTTGCCCCCGCCGGTGGACAACTTCACAACTTCCTTCGATGCCCCCGTACTCTTGGGCGCCGCCATCGGCGCGGTGCGGCGGGCAGGCCGAAACAACTTGCTGAGCCCGTGCCGCGAAGACTGGCCGGATAAGACCAGTGGTGGAGAATGTTAGCGTCTGCTCGCAGCGCGTCAAGGCCAATCCGAATGATTTCCGCCAAATCGTCCTTTCCCGCCTAAAAACACGGATTGGTCTGTCAATCGAGCGGCCCGCACGCGCCCAGCATCGCGTTGCCGGTCCACTTTTCGACCCTAGCCGGTGATCTGCGCGAGGAATGAGGGGCTGCTGATGCGGCGGCGCACTTCGTCGAGGCTGATCACGCCCGATTCATACAGCTCCTTCAGCCGCTGGTCCATGGTGACCATCCCGTCCCGTCGGCTCGATTCCATCAGCGTACGGGTCTGGTGCGTCTTGCCTTCGCGGATGTGGTTGGCCACGGCGTGGTTTTTCAGCAGCACTTCCGTGCACAGCACCCGCCCGTGCCCGTCGGCCCGGGGGATGAGCTGCTGACACACGATCGCCTGCAGCGCGAAGGCGAGTTGCACGCGGATCTGCTCGTGCTGGTGCGGCGGAAACACGTCGATGATCCGGTCGATCGACTGCACCGCGTCGTTGGTGTGCAGGGTGGCGATGACCAGGTGGCCGGTCTCGGCGGCGGTCAGCGCGGCGGCGATCGTTTCCACATCCCGCATCTCGCCGACCAGGATCACGTCCGGATCCTGCCGCAGCACATACTTCAACGCATGGGCGAACTTGAGCGTGTCGGCGTAGACCTCGCGCTGATCGACCACCGCAGCCTTGTGTTCGTGGATGAATTCGATGGGATCTTCGACGGTGACGATGTGGCAGCGGCGGGTCTGGTTGATCAGGTCGATCATCGACGCCTGGGTGGTGGACTTACCCGACCCGGTGGGCCCGGTGATGAGAATCAGCCCGTTGGGGCGCAGCGTCATGCGCTTGAGCACCGGCGGCAGGCCGAGGCTGTCCATGTCGGGGATGAGGCTGGGGATCAGGCGGAACGCCGCGGCCACGCAACCACGCTGATAGTAGATGTTCGCCCGGAAGCGCAGGTCGCCGGTCACCCCGAGCGAGAAGTCCAGTTCCTTTTGCCGCTCGAACATCTCCTGCTGGGTCTCGTTGAGCAGCGACCAGACGAGCTTGCGGGTCTGCCCGGCCGTGAGCTTGCGATGATGGGCCGGATAGAGTTCGCCATTCACACGCACGATCGGCGGGCTTTTGGCGGTCAGCAGCAGATCGCTGGCGTTGACCCGATCGGCGTACTCGAACAACAGCTTCATGCTGAGTTGATCCGTGTCCAGCGGCTCGGGCATCGGCGTTCGCTTGGGCGGCGGAGGAGGCGGGGTCTGACTCATCGGTCACCTTTCGGGTCGCACCGCGAAAGTACAAGCAGGAGCGTGGACCGGATCAGCGGGATTCCGTTTGTGAGACTGTCGCGTTGATCCTGTCGATTCTGTCCATTTCTGATTGCGTGCCGCGCCTCTGCGGCTGCGGCTATTGCTCTTGCTCGGCTGTGCGCAGGTCGATCGAGTCGATGCCGGTGAACATGCCTTCGAGGTTCAGGCGCAATTCATCGGCGTTGGGCGAAGCGTGAAGGGCGGTTGACTGGTCGATCTTCCCGTCACGGGTCAGCGCGTGCAGCGACTGGTTGAGCGTCTGCATCCCCCCGGCCCCGGAAGCCGAGGCGCCGCGGTCCGAGGCATCGGCCGCCCCTTCGCGCTTGATCACATCGTACAACTCGGCAAACGCCCCTTCCGTCAGCAATCGCCGCACCGTCGGCGTGGACCGCAGCACCTCCACCGCCGGAACCCGCCCCGGCCCATCCGCCCGCGGCAGCAGACGCATCGATGCGATGCCGATCAGCGTGTTCGCCAGATCCACCTGCGCCTGACGCCTCGCCTCCGGCGGGAAGTAGTTGAGCATCCGGTCGACCGACTGAACCACGTTGGTCGTGTGCAACGTCGACAGAATCAGATGCCCGGTCAGCGCGGCGTTGAAGGCGGTTTCGATGGTGTCGCGGTCGCGCATCTCGCCGATCAGAATCACATCCGGATCCTGCCGCACCACGTGACGAAGCGCCGTGGCGAAGCTGGTCGCGTCCACACCCACCTGCCGCTGATGAATCAGGCATTCGATCGGCTCGTGCACGAACTCAACGGGATCCTCGATGGTGACGATGTGCTCGCTGCGCGAGCGGTTGATATGGTGCAGCAGCGCCGCGAGTGTCGTTGACTTGCCGCAGCCGGTCGGCCCGACCACCAGAATCAGGCCATGCGTCCGATCGGCCATCTCCAGCAGCACCGGCGGCAGGCTCAGCGAATCGAACCGCACCGCCCCCAGCGGGATCGCCCGCGCCACCATCGCCCGCCGCCCCTGCGCCATGAACAGGTTCACACGAAACCGCCCCACGCCCGGAATGGTATGGGCAATGTCGAGATCCGGTGATTTGTCAAACCGTTCGGCGGCGACGGGCGTGAGCATCTGGCCAAAGAACCGCCGCATCTGCTCATCATCCGGCGCCGGCAGGTCGGTCTTGTGGATCACCCCGTCGACCCGGAAGCTCGGCGGTGCGCCGGCTTCAAGAAACAGATCCGACGCCCCGCGCCCGAGCATCTGGTCGAAGTAGCCGTTGAGCGTCGGTTGATCCATCCCCATAGTTTCCCCGGTGGCGGTCGCCGAAGCAACGCCCGATCATCTCACGTCAACCACCTGCAGGGCGCCGGGGTGCAGGGCGACGTCGAGCGGCGTGTGGCCGAGCGGTTCGCCGTCGGCCTGGGCGGGGGCACGCGCGGTGGATGCGGGTGTCGTGATGCGCACGCGCTTCGCCCGGCCCCTGATCACGTCGCGGCGCCTCAGCAACGTGCCACGCTGACCGGACCACATGAACGACACCAGCCGCACGCGCCCGCCCCCGCGCCAGACAAGGTAGTCCAGCCAACCGTCATCGCCGCGCGCCGCGCGAATCGGCTTGAAGCCCAACCCGTACTGCGGCAGGTTCGACACCAGCGCCAGCGAACCGGTGATCGGCTCGCCGCCGTCCGCCCGCAGGGCGATGGTCGGATGCTCGTACGCCGCCAGCGACTGAACAATCAAGGGCACGTACGTCAGACGGGTCACATGCTTGACCCGTCGCGGATGCTCGAAGCGCCAGCGATCCAGTCGATGGGCCACATCGGCGTCGAAACCGACCGATGTCATCAGACTCACCCACCGATCATTGGCGCGCATCAGGTCGCAGCGGCGCGTGCGGCCGGCCGCCAGCGCATCGGCCAGCACGGAATCGTCCGTGAAACCGAACTGATTGGCGAACAGGTTCTCCGTGCCCAGCGGCAGCGCGGCCAGCGGAACCGGCAATCGCAGGTTCACCACGTCCGACACTGTTCCGTCACCGCCGGCCGCCACGACGCATCGACAGTCATCCGGCACCCGGCCTTCGCCGATCACCGGTCGCCATTGATCGTGTCCCCACAGCGCCGTGGCGATCAGGCCGCGCTGCTTAAGGGTGCTGATGAACTGGTCCACGCGCCGACGCTGGACGCTGGAGCCGCTGAAGGGATTGGCGGCGATGACGATGCGCGATCCGCTCATGGCGGTGATTGTACGGTCGAGCGGTGGCGGCTGAAATCAACGTCCCGCGGTTTGCCGGGCGGGAAGGCGGAGATTATCGGCCGTGCGGCAAAATACTTGGCGCGGGCCGATCGGCGGCGTATGTTCGTCACCAGAGAGACACGCCAACCGGCGCATCGCCGGAGGGAGTTTGCGATGTTTTCACATCTGTATGACGTGCTGATTCGTCGGCGCGGCCTGATCGTGCTGAGCCTGCCGCTGGCGTTCGGCGCCCTGACGTTCGGTCTGGGTCCGAAGATGGCTTACTGCGCGATGCTCGGCCTGTGACCCGACCGGTCGACTAATCCCAGCCCGGCCACACTTCGTCGTTCCGCTCGTACCGCGGGCCGCGCTGTTCAGCGAAAAACTGATCAACCAGCGGATGCCGCACCGGCGCATCGGAATCGTCGGCCAGCAGGCTGTCCTGCGCCGCGTAAGTGATCGTGGTCGACCCGTCGACCATCACGTGATACCACGGCTGATCGCGGTCGGGCTGGGTGCGGTTGGCCTGGTACCACTGGTCGTTGGCCAGGCAGCGCATGTCGAAGTCGACCACCACGCCGCGGTAGCCATAGCGGCGATGACGGACGATCTGCCCGGGCGGGAACAGGGGCACCTGATCGTCGAAGTAGAATTTCTGTTCCTGATGTTCTTTCATGGTGTTTCCCTCCAGTACCCCACCGGCATGGAATCATAGCGCCGCACGCCGGCGATTTCGCATGTTTCGACCCAGCGGACTGACGCACGAAACGCCCGGCGGTTGCACGACGATCCACCGATTGCCGCTCCGGCGCAAGGGCGGGAACCCTTGGCGGCGGCGCGTGCTTGCGGGTACAGTGGTTCACATTCTTCGGCACCTGTCGGGGGCTTGACGATGAACCTTTCGGTGACCGATCCGATCGGACGAGCCTGGGCGTACATGGTGCACGTGCTGTTCCGCCCGTTCAGCCTGGGCAAGTGGTTCGTGCTGGGGTTCGTGGCGTGGCTGGCGTCGCTGGGCGAAGGCGGCGGCAACCTCAACATCCCTTCCGGCAACACCGGCGGAGGCAGCGCGGGCAACGAAGGGTTCGAAGGCATCGGCCGGGCGATCGAGAACAACCTCGGCCTGGTCATCGGCATCACCATCGCGGTGGTCGCGGTGGTCATCGCGATCGGCCTGCTGGTCCTCTGGCTGCAGAGCCGGGCACGATTCATGTTCTGTCACGATGTGGCCCACAACACCACCGACATCCGCCTGCCCTGGCGCCGCTACCGCGAGCAGGGCAACAGCCTGTTCTGGTTTTCCATCCTGTTCGCCCTGGCGGCGGTGGTGGCGATGCTCGCGATCGCCGGTTCGGCGGTGGCCCTCGCCTGGCCCGACATCCAGGCCGAGCAGTTCGGCTGGTCGGCGGGGTTGGCCATCGCCCACGGCTCGGCGTCCATCCTCACCGCGATCCTGCTCATCTCGGTGATCGCGCTGCTGGTGGAGGATTTCATCGTGCCGGTGATGTACCTGCGACAGGTGCGCATCGCCGACGGCTGGCGCATCTTCCGCGATGAACTGGTCGGCGGGGCGGCCGGGGCGATCGCGCTGTACCTGCTGATGCGGTGGCTGCTGTCGATGGCCGCGGGGCTGGCGGCGATGGCGATCACCCTCACCCTCGCCCTGGTCACCTGCTGCCTGTTCGTCCTGGCCGCCGTGCTGTCGCTGGGCTATATCGGCGTGGTGGCGATGCTGCCGATTCCCGTGTTCTTCCGGGCCTATTCGCTGTACTTCCTCGAACAGTTCGGCGGCGACTGGCGCTTGATCCCCCACGCCCCGCCGGCGATCCAGACGCCCAGCCGACCCAACGTCAAACCCACCATTCCGCTGGACTGAGCCGCGCCCGCCGGTAAACTCGATGCGATGATCGCACCGACCGTTCAACACCTTCGCACCCGGATCGGCGACCGGCTGGAAAGCTTCGGCCTCTTCCTGCACTTTGCCGCCTCCATCTTCACGTCGATGGTGCGCGACATCATCAAGGTGCGCCGGTGGCGGTTGATCCTGCCCCAGCTTTTCGACGTGGGCACGATGAGCCTGCCCGTGGTGATGATCACCGGCGCGTTTATCGGCATGGTGCTGGCGGTGGAACTGTTCCAGCAGTTCGCGGCCATCGGCCAGGAAACCCGCCTCGGCGGCGTGGTGAACATCAGTGTGGTCAAGCACATCGGCCCGGTGCTGGCGGCCGTGATGCTCGCGGGCAGGGTGGGCGGCGCCTTCACCGCCGAACTGGGAACCATGAGCGTCACCGAGCAGATCGACGCCCTCCGCGCCATGGCCGCCGATCCGGTCAGCTATCTCGTCGTCCCCCGCGTGCTGGCCTGCGTGATCATGATCCCCATCCTCACCGTCTTCTCCGACGTGGTCGGCATCCTCGGCGCCTGGTTGATGACGGTGCACCTGTTCGGCGTGACCAATCACGATTACTGGTCCTTCACCGCCTCGTTCGTGGGCCTGTGGGATGTGTCGACCGGGCTGGCCAAGAGCGTGTTTTTCGGCCTGGCCATCGGCGTGATCTGCTGCTACAAGGGCTTCGCCTGCGGCAAAGGCGCCCACGGCGTGGGTCGCGCGACCACCGACGCCTTCGTCGCCAGCTTCGTCACCATCATCATCATGAACTTCTTCCTCGCCAAGTTCTCCCGAGACCTGTACAACCTGTTCTTCGGCGCCGCCGGCGGAACCTCGGCGTTCGGCTGAGCAAAAGAACCGCAAATCAGAAAAACCAGAAAATCACCCCATCAGACAAGCGGGCGATGGCCCAACGTCCGCGCGATGTTGCCCTCGGTGCGCTTTTCTGTTTTCCTGTGTTCAGTCTTTGCCTTTTCCCTGTCCCGCCATGAAACGACTGACCAGCCCCGCCAATCCGCGCATCAAGACGCTGGCCCGGCTCCAGAACGCCTCGGCCCGACGCGCCGCCGGCCGGTTCCTCGTTGAATCGGAACGCGAACTCCAACGCGCGATCGACGCGGGGTTCAGCGTCATCGAACTGTACCTCTGCGACGATCTGCCGGTGGACGAAACACTCGTGCAGCGCGCCGGCGACGCCGGGGCGGCGTTGATCGCCATCACCCGTCCGATCCTCGACAAGGTCACCTACCGTCAGAACCCGCAGGGCCTGGTCGCCGTGCTCGAACGACGCACCGCCCGCCTGCATCACGTGGCGCTCGGCGATCCGCCGCTGGTCCTCGTGTGCACCGGCCTGGAGAAGCCCGGCAACATCGGCGCGATTCTCCGCACCGCCGACGCGGCGGGGGTCGACGCCGTGTTCATCGACTCGCCCGAGGCCGACCTGTTCAATCCCAACTGCATCCGCGCCAGCACCGGCGCGGTGTTCTCCATGCCCATCGTCTGCGAAACCGGTGACGAACTGCGCGATTACCTCGCCGAGCAGGGGCTGACCGTCATCGCCGCCACGCCCGATGCCCACATGGCCCACACCCGCGCCCCCTTCGCCGAGCCCTGCGCAATCGTGCTGGGCTCCGAAGACCGCGGTTTGGACATCGCCTGGCGCGAGGTCGCCGACGTGCCCGTGTGCGTGCCGATGTTCGGCCGGGTCGATTCGCTCAACGTCTCGGTCACCGCGGCATTGCTCATGTACGAAGCCCGCCGCCAGCGCGCCTCTCAGCCCCCACCCCGTCGCCAACCATGAGACCAATCAAAGGACACCCCCCCGAACGCGGGACCACCGCAAGTCGTTCCGAGTCCTCTGCCCCAGGTGGAGCAAGGGGTCGGGTGAGCGGCGTGATCGCCGGCCGATCCGCGGTTGAGCGAACCGGCCGGCCTTGCGGCGGGTGACGGTGTACGTTCAGCTCATTCAGGCCTTGCGACGGCGAACCATCAGCAGCAGCCCCGCGCCCATCAGCGCCAACGACGCCGGTTCGGGAACTTCGACCACGAAATCCTGATTGCCGTCGCGGACGAGGCCGACCAGGTTGGCCTTGGGCCCGGTGCCGTCGATCTGTCCGAGCCAGGTGTTGGCCAGGCTGATCGCCTGATCCTTGGTGGTGGTGGCGCCGGTGAGGGCGGTGACTTTGCCGGTGGTCAAATCCCAGCCGGGCGGGCTGGTGACGTACAGATCCTCATAGACCAGTTCCCACACCGCCAATTGGAACGCTGCGGCGGTGACGTTATCGGCAACCTGCCCGATGGAGCGGCCCCACAGTTCACGGATGGCCGTCGCCTTGGCGGCGCCCATGGGTCCGAAGCTGGTGTCGGCCGGGCCATCGCTGACCGGGGCGTCGAACAGGTCGCGAATCTGGTAGGTCACGGCACTGTTCGTCGTGGTTTCGACCTCCAGGCAGAACGCAGGCGTCTGGTTCAGGTTGCTGATCGTGCTGCTGCTGATGTTGGAGATGACGATGTTGAATACGCCGGTGGGGCCATTGTACCAATTGGAGTCGTACGGCTGAATCATGCTCTTCATGGTGATGCCCGGGCTCACGCTGTTGTAGTCAACCGTGGCCGTACCCAACAGTGCCGCCTGGGTGGTGCCGGCCAGGCCGACCATCGCGATCAGCGCGGCAACGAGTGTGGTGGTGTTCATCATCTTCATAACGATCCCTTTCCGAAGCGAGTGTGCATTGCGGGCGACGAAACGTTCGCCGCCACCAGTGCCCGACCCGACCCGTCGCCTGGCTGGCTGGTTGGCGCAGCACAGCGCGGCGGGCTGTGTCGGCTCGCTCTCTTGCCCGGGTTTCCCTCTCGGATCCCCCCCGACCTCGACCCGTCGGCCGAGGCGGGATCAGTCTGGTGTATGGCATCGACGCTCGCTGCGGTGTCGGCCGGTGGTCGGGCCGACTGCATCAAGCACCCATGCGTGGTGGGGCAGGCCGGTGCAATTCACCATCCACCGTATTCGTCGCACCGGCGAACCGCTTCGCCGCGTGCGATCATGCCCCAGTCTCACATCTCTTCCGGGAAGCCCCGCCGGTCCGGCGGGAAAGAACGGCCTCGTCCGAGGCCCTCAACAGATTCAATAATACACCACCATCCGCCCAATGCCAGCGCCGCGGTGATAAAAAAACGCAAATCAGGGAAAATACGGATTCGATTAAACCCTTTGCCCACCCCTGTTTGCCGAAATTGCGTTCGCTCATTTCACCAGCTTCCCCAGCTTCGCGCCCGACGGGTCGTAACGCTGGGCGATCGGCATCCGACGCCCGAACCCGAACGCACGACCGGTGATCTTCAGCACCGGCGGTGCCTGTTTTCGCTTGTATTCGTTCCGATCGATCAGCCCCACGATCCGGCGTACCACCTCCGCGTCGAGGCCCGTCTGGTCCACGATCCGACGCCAGCTCTGCTCCCGCTCCACGTATCGCTCGATGATCTGATCCAACTGCTCGTAGGGCGGCAGCGTATCCTGATCCGTCTGATCCGGCCGCAACTCGGCGCTGGGCGGTTTGGTGATCGAACTTTCGGGAATCGGCGGGCCGCCGCACTGCGAAGCCAACCCGCCGCTTCCTGGGGTGTTGATCCAACGCGCCAGGTCGTACACCATCGTCTTGGGCACGTCGGCCAGAATCGCCAAGCCCCCGTTCATGTCGCCGTACAACGTGCAATAGCCCACCGCCATCTCGCTCTTGTTGCCGGTGGTCACCAGCAGGCTGCCGAACTTGTTGGAATAGGCCATCAGCACCACGCCGCGCAGGCGGGCCTGGATGTTCTCCTCCGCCAGGCCCGGCGGCAGGTCGCCGAACAAAGGCCCGACCATCTTCTCCATCGCCTCGTGCGCCGGGGCGATCGGAACCGTGTGACAGGGGATGCCCAGACGCGCGGCGAGTTGGTCGGCATCCGACTTCGAGCCGCTCGATGAGTAGCGGCTGGGCATGGTGATGCCGGTCACGTGCTCGGCGCCCAGCGCCGCGGTCGCGATGCACGCGCACACCGCCGAGTCGATCCCACCGCTCAAACCCAGCACCGCCGTCGTGAAGCCGCATTTGCGACAGTAATCGCCCAACCCCAGCACCAGCGCTTCGTAGACCTCCGCCATCCCCTGGCGCGGCGTTTCGATGCGGGCCGGCTGGGCCTGCTCTGGAGCTTCGGGGTTCGAGCTTCGCATTTCCTTGTCGATGTTCACATCGACGATGAGCAGGTCTTCGGTGAAATCCTTCGCCCGCGCGATCAGTTCGCCGGTCGCATCGACCACGCAGCTATGGCCGTCGAAGATCAGCTCGTCGTTCCCGCCGACCTGGTTGACGTAGATCATCGGGATGCCGTGCCGCTTCGCCGCGTTCTGGAACAGCTTCATGCGGAATTCGTGCTTGCGGACCACGAACGGCGAAGCCGAGCAGTTGATGAACATCGACGCCCCGCGTGACGCCAGCTTCTCGATCGGATTGTCGTGATACAACTGCCGGCTGAACAGTTCCCGGTCGTTCCACAAATCCTCGCAGATGCTGATGCCCAGCTTCAGGCCGTTCACGTCGGTCAGGTCGCTTTGGGGGCCCGGCTCGAAGTAGCGCGATTCGTCGAACACGTCGTAAGTCGGCAGCAGACTCTTCACGTGCCGGGTGACGATGCGGCCGTCGCGGCAGACCGCCGCGGCGTTGTACAGCGGCCGACCTGATGCCTCGTCGCTCGGGCACGGATAGCCCACGATCGCCGTGATCGACCCGCACCGCGAGGCGATGTGTTCAATCGCCCGACCGCACTGCCGCAGCACATCGGGCTTCAGCAGCAGATCCTTCGGCGGATAACCGGTGACGATCAGTTCCGGGAACACCACCAGTTCCGCCCCCGCTTCGCTCGACCGGTCGATCGCTTCGAGGATCAGCCGCGTGTTGCCGGCAATGTCGCCCACCGTCGGATTCAGTTGAGCCAGGGCGATGCGCATAACCGACATTGTAACGTGCCCCGCCTTCGGTGCTTCGATCCCCACAACCCCGCACGGTCCGATGCGCCTTGTTGCCGTGCATGCCTGCCTGCTAAGATCATGCGTAATCTGAGTGATCGGAGTCTGCGAATGGCAGCCAATCGTCCCAACATGGTGTTCGTCTTTCCCGACCAGATGCGCGGCACGGCCATGGGTTTTCTGGGAATCGAGCCCGTGCATACGCCCAACCTCGACGGCTTCGCCAGCCAGGGGCTGGTCCTGACCGAAGCCGCTTCGAGTTATCCGGTCTGCTCGCCCTTTCGAGCCATGTTCATGAGCGGTCAGTACCCGCATCAGAACGGCGTGACGGGCAACTGCAATCATCGACATACCCCGTACGGCGTGGAGTTGTCAGACGACACCCGATGCTGGTCCGACCTGCTGCATGACACAGGCTACCGTCTCGGCTACATCGGCAAGTGGCACCTCGATGCTCCTCGCCCGCCGTACATCGACTGTGCCAACAACCGAGGCGATCTCAAATGGAACGAGTGGTGCCCGCCTGAACGCCGGCACGGCTTTGACTTCTGGTATGCCTATGGCACCTACGATGACCATACTCGGCCGATGTACTGGAGGGGCGACGCTGAACGCGATGGCTTTCATTACGTCGATCAGTGGGGGCCGGAGCACGAAGCCGACTTGGCTGTCCGCTACATCCACAACGAGGGACAGGCCTATCGCGACGCCGACAAGCCGTTCGCTCTGGTGGTCTCGATGAACCCCCCGCACACGCCCTACCGGAAACACCCCGATCGCTATTGCCAGCCTTACACAAACAAAAATGTCGAGGAATTGTGCACCCGTCCGGACATCCCGCCCGCGGGTACCAGGTGGGGTGACCACTATCGCAAGCACATTCGAGACTACTACGCATCCATTACAGGCGTGGACGAGCAGTTCGGCCGAATTCTTCAAGCGATTGATGATGCGGGGCGACGTGAGGATACGCTGGTTATCTTCATGTCTGACCATGGTGATTGCCTGGGCATTCACAACCACGCAACCAAAAGCATCTGGTGGGAAGCTTCCATGCACGTTCCGTTCATCGCTCGTTTTCCCGGTCGACTGCCGCAGGGACAAACGGATGATCTGCTGATTAATGCGCCGGACCTCTATCCGACCATTCTGGGGTTGCTGGGGCTGGCGGACCAGGTCCCCGAGCAGGTGACCGGCTTCGACTATTCTCAGGCGCTGATCAACGGCGGCGGCCCCCGTCCAACTTCGCAGTTGTATCAGTGGCTCACGCCGAAACGTCCGGAGTCCGGCCTGCGAGGGATCCGATCGCACCGCTGGAAACTGAGCATTTCCGGCGCCAATCTACAATCCGACGATTTTATCTTTCCCAATCTTCCCGAGTATGCTCATCGCGTGCACCTCTATGACCGAGAGGCTGATCCCTATGAATTGAATAATCTTGCCGAGCAGCGGCCGGACGTTGTGAAAGAACTGCTTCAATCAGAACTCCATCTCTGGCTCGAACGTGCGGGCGATCCATTTCGTCCTGACGAAGTTGGTACGGTTGGCTGAATGGGCGTTGAGTGGCTGGTGAAGAATAAAGACGATGACATGGCCAATGCAGAACCCGTTTTCCGCAATCTGGAGTACACGCCGCGCGAGCGCGCCGAGGATCTGGTCAGCCGGCTGACACTCGAAGAAAAGGCGGGGCAGATGACCTCGGGCTGCGCCGCCATCGAGCGGCTGGGCATTCCACGGTTTGCGTGGGGGGTGGAATGCATCCACGGCGTAGCCCGGCGCGGAAGGGCGACCGTGTTCCCTCAGGCCCTGAATCTGGGCGCGACCTTCGATGAGGCGCTCGTACACCGCATCGCTACCGCTATCTCTGATGAAGTCCGCGCCAAGCACAACCACCTGCTCAGCCAGGGTCGGCACGGGCGGATCGGGCTGGTCGCCTGGAGCCCGACGGTCAATCTCTTCCGCGATCCGCGTTGGGGTCGCGGGCAGGAGGGCTACGGCGAGGA